>JANTGI010000011.1 GCA_024762995.1 Saprospiraceae bacterium
TTTTTTTGCATTTGTGCAAAAGAAAAAAATAATCTGTCAAAGAACTAGTTTTAGATGATAAAAAACTATCAATCTAAGGTGATAATGTCTCCTACATTGACATCACTAACGTGAGATTCAACCACCACAGCACCACTCAAACGTGGGTCGTAGGTCGCCACCCATTTGGTCGCATGATAATAGTGGACCAAATAGCCGTAAAGCCAGATTGGGCCTTTGCCGGATAGGATGATGCCTTTACCTGAAAATAAACTGCTTTGGGCGTAGTCCGGGATTAGTTCGATCAAATCCTTTGGACTAATACTGCCATCAAGCGAAAATTTTAGGATACCATAATTTTCTTTAAATTCAACACTAAAAACTGTTCGTTTGGGTGTAGGCTCTACCTCTACTACTGGGCCTATATAGTTAGACTTTTTAGACTCATTAGGGTTGTTCATGTCAAAAACAAATTTTCCAACATCTAACTCTTTTACGCCAGAATTATTTTTTAGATAAAAAGTGGCGGTATAGTGCTTATGATATTTGGTTCCTTTTGTTCCTTCTTGATTGGATTTACGAATGATGGGCTTACCAATATCAAATTTTTGTAATAGGTTAAAACGAAGACTTCTCCCGATGGTTTGTTGTCCAAGTTGTTGTCCCCAGTTACGGATGTCTCCTTCATGTGCCAAAGTGGCATTTTTGCAGATGATGACATCACGATTATCAAGTTTATATGTTATGGATAATAATTTGGGCAGTCTATCTTCCCAGTCTTTAGCCATATTTGTTAGCCAAATGACAAATGCAACTAGAAACGTACCAACCCCTAACAAGGGGTCTCCCCATCGAACCCACCAAGTGTCCAGTTGGTTCCATTGGTAATTTTCACCGTTTGTTTTCCATATAACCCATGCAGCAACTAGTATAAATGGTATTCCCAAAAGTTGTATCCATGTTCGCCATTTAGAAGCCCAAAATAAAAGGTGATTTCGCATTATTTTCAATCTATTTCCAATTTTCATAAGTCTTATTTTTTTAATTTCGGATACCCCTGTACCTGCAAATCCTTCCCCTTTCGGATAGCCCGCATGGTAACGACAATAATAGCCCCAACTTCAAATCCGGCAGGATAGCGTATTTCGTATTTTCTCTCTTCAAATCCTTCGACAAAAGGGGTAAAAACAACCATATTGCCCTTCTGTCCGACTACCTTAGCATCCACTTCTTTGGCTCGTTTAAGAAGGGATTCTATGGTGGTCATTTTAGGCTGGTTGGCTTCTTGATGGGCTTTCTTTTTCTTTAGTTCTTCCAACTGTTCTAATAGTTCCTTTTTCTTTTTATCAAAAGCAATTTTTGCTGCTCTTTCGACTGCATGAAGTTGTTCTTTGATGGTAAGACTGTTACTAAATGCTGTCTTTTCTTTAGCAATCCATGACTGCATATTGTCAATATCTGTTACTGAAATATGCGAAGTAGCTACTTTGCTTTGGATTTTTTTTAGGCCGGAATATCGACCTAAGACGAATCTATTTTGTCTCTTTTTGGCTTCTCGAAATCCCTTTAAAGGCATGTATTCAAGCTTTGCAAGGCCACTGTTTTCTTTCTGAAAAGAAGCCATTGTCAGCAATTCTTTGATTTGTGGACTTTGATGCCATTGAATAGCAGAATGCCCTAATGCGGCATCCATATAGGCTTCGTACTCTTTTAGGTAAGCTTCCTTATTAGGTATTATTTCCGTTTCAATATCAATCACTCCATAGCCCAGTGGCTTGCCCATGCCTATGCTGTGATACACATCTTGGGTATCATGGAAGGTCAAGGCGCTGAGTAAGGCTCCCAATTCTACTTTTCGCAAATTGTGATAGCGAATGGTGAACTCAAAACTTGCTCCTGATTCGAGCGGTTTGAATTTGGTAACAATCTTGTCCGTACTATTGTCAGGCCTGGCATTGGCAATAGGATTCTTTTTAATGGGGTATCGCTTCCATCCTGCCAAAGTTCCTTCATTGTAGGTCTTAAATTCACCTTTTAACTGTCCGTTTTCAAGAACTTCCTGTCGGATATAAGTTGGATAATAGGAAGCTTTTGGACTGGAAAGGACGGCTGATACAACATTTTGAATGGGTTGCGGGTCATTTTTTGCGAAAGCATGACCAATGTGAACACGTCCTTTTAGACTTCCGTTCTCATCGTCTATATAGCCAAATAGAGCTTCCGCTAAATCTCTAGAAATTTCAATTTCTTCATTCTTCCTATAGTTTTTTATAGAATCCTTTACAGAATGTTTGTAAGGCAGCTTGTATAAATAAGACAGACCAAGGTGAATAACGGGCTTTGTCGTATCATTATCCTTGAATTGAAAAAATATTGGAATCTTCTTACCACTGTCTAACTGGGGCTTTCTCCACTTCCAATCCACCGAATGTCTATTCTTGTCTTGATCAAAATAAGCAAAAAAGAAATTTTCGATTACGTCATCCGGTACATCCAAATCCTGCTGGCCATCTGGTTGGTCGAAAAAGATAAATTCATAAAAATGCCCCACCATTTTGCCTTGACCATGGTTGTACTCTCTGTATCCCGACTGTCCCGTAAAAACCAATTCACCTTCTCTTCCTACTTGTTCGTCTTCAGTTACCGTATATATTTCTCTCTTCGCATCTTCCTTCAAAAAGGAGAAAGTACCCTTTCGGGAATTATTCCCAAATTTATCATACTTCTTTTTGCCGGCTTTCTCAGTATCTTTTTTAGGATCAAAACGACCACCTTTTGAAAAGTAAGTGTGGAAATCTACTCCGTATTTATCCTGAAGTTCTTGATGTGATATTCTACCGGGAAATCCCCACCCACTAATGGTATATTGATTACTTTCATCCTTTTGTAGCCATCCACCATAGACTTTATCTACGCCAAAATGGCTTTGATACAACTCCTTATTATTCAAATCCCGCACCGCATACCGATGGTCATTCACCTTGTCCATTCGGCCAAAGCTCATAATTTCCAGTACATTACGCACCATGCCTTTGATGGAAGATCCGGGGATGTAGTATTGGCCATTATGTTGACAAAACTCGTGAGGTGTTATTTGGATACCATCTTTGTCATATTTTTTGGCTTCTTCTTCCTTGCTCAAACCATCTTTGACAAATATGGGTGTTTTGGCGGTAATACGTACTTTGAATTCACCGGACTCCCCATCTTTAAATGGCACATCATGGCTAATGCGATCAATCCAATGCGGTATGACAACTTTCTTATTGAGCGGTACAAAATTATAGGGTGCGTATAAAGTCATGGTTTATTTTTTTTGAGTGTCAATCGTAGTAAATCCGGCAAATGCACGCCAAGCAGGGCGTAGGGTGGTCATCCCGGCACAAAGCGTGTCGGGAACTTCTTCCCAAGTTTCGACCATTTTGTAGTCCCGTTTATTTAAATCATGCCCGACATATTTCTTGGCACTTTCTATTAATTCATCATCCAATTGTATTTTGGCTATGCAGTATTCCCCGTCAATATTTTTGATTTGGATGCTGATTTTTTTGCTTTCGCAAAATAGATTCCCTTCGATAACAAATGGAAGTTCTGTCAACATAGCCAAGTGAAATGGTTCCGATGGACCTATGATAATCGGTTTTTCTGCATCTGAGTACCAGACATATCCCACGTAATCGCATTCGGGAATTGGGTCATTCTTGCAGCTTGTATGTCTATCTTTTATTTTCATTTTTTATTGTTTTTAAGTCAGTTATTTGCCTATTTCACCTTAACTGCAAGTTATTTCGAAGGAAGAGAAAATCGTATAAATCCTTCCAATCCAGAAGTGAAATCCGTGTATATCTGTACAATCCGTGTCATCCGTGTGCCATCATGTCTTGTGAGCAATAAACACCCCATGCCCCTTTGTCGTACTGCCTCCAAGCGGTATCCACCCTTTTTTCAAATCTTCCATAGTAGCTTTCCAAGCGTCCATTACATTTGGATCCTCTTTCGGAAAGGCATCATCATGTACCATAATCTCCAATTTAAAGGCATCTAAAGTAGCCACCTTCTCCTGAAACAACGCCCCATCAATACCACCGGCCGTAAAACGGTCAATAGCCACATGACTAAAAATCTTTTCGGACTTCTTCTTTTTATGGACATCAGAGATGATCACATGCCCGATTTGCCCTTCGTCCGGGCTTTTTTTGTCTTGTTTGGCATATCCAAATAATGCTCTGACGGCGGGGTTATGTTCTCCGACAGGGCGCTTGTTTTCTTTTTCAGCTGTTTTAAGCGTATCCATTTTATTGGTAAAGGCCTTCCAATTAGCTGAATCCTTAACAAAGTCGCCAAAATTCATTCCTTCAATTTGAGCTTTAGCTTTTGCCCAGGCATCGTCATTGGAAGCTTTATTTTTTAATTCATCAAGGTTGACACCAAAATCTAACTGAGTTATTTCATTAAGTACAGATGATGTGTCCGGCCTTTCAAATGATTGATTAGCGGCCTCCGGTGGGCTGATTCTATTATAATGAAATGCCAACCGATGCGAAATAGCCCCTTTAACAGAAGTCGCCGGTATCAGTATTTGCTCTTCCGAGAATGCCGCTCGACCGTCTTTCCAACAAATCACTTTTTCCGTTTTTGGACGCAAGTCCGCATCTAAATCACCCATGCCGGCGCCAAACAAGAAAAAATCTTCCGGCTTCAGTGTTACTGAATAAGGCTTCCATTTTGAACCATCTTTTTTCGCAAGGCTAATGGATTTAAAACCAATATAATCATCATTCAATGAGCTTGTCTTGTTTAGATATTCCGACAAATCATCTTCATCCGCCAAATCGTAACTCCTAGCCTTGATGTCATCGACCGAAATCTCCCCAAATCCATTGCGTGTACCTGCTCCAATTCTAAAATACGGCTGCGCAAAAATATTTAACAAGCTCTCCCAGTCAGTCTTATCGTCTGCTGTCCCAATCAATTCGACTTCAAAACCAAATCGAGTGCCTTTATAGACCAATTGCTCATCGAATTTGCCATGTTCTTTGGTATCTGCTACACCTTTTTCTGTCATGCGCACATGGTCCCGCTCAGGCAACGTGAAGAAATGTCGATAAAAATCATCGCGACTATAGTCTGTATCTCGAAGTCCGTCTATAATCTTATCACCATCTTTAGTCACTAAATGCGCCGAGCTAAAAATGATTCGACTGCCTTCGCCCTTATTCGCTTTCAAATCCTGAAAGCCAAAAAGTGCGTCGGTTTGAAATTTATCAGTCATGGCCTCGTAAGCATGTCTAATGACACCCGCCAGACTAGTGCCCGGTATGTACGGCAAGTCGTTACAATCACTGGCGATTAGCCTATCAGTCTCAAGTCCTGACTGGCCAGAACCCACAGCAAGTGCAGATTCTGTCTCCACAATGATTTTAGCGATGTATCTATGTGTATTTTCCATGATTTAGGGATTTTACTTTTCAGCAGATGCTTTTTTAGCCATTTCAGCAGACAGGACTTTGACGAATTTAATTTTATCAATATGACGTGGCAAATTATTATTACCATCAAAAACAAAAATGTAATTAAAAAGCGTATCTCTTCGTGCTCCTTTTCGCCAGGTGCTTTCCGTTTGACCCCGATTCAAAAATCCAATATCTTTATCAAATATCAGTTTTTCTAAGTGACTACTCGAAGTAGCCCAATTAGCATAATTACGCATCTGACCCCACTGACTGGAGGTCGGACCATCCTTGTATTTTTTCCAGTGGTCGTTAATAAATTTTATCACTAATTCATCGATTTCGTCATCAGCATTTAACTTGGAGAGCTTCCGATTGATGAAATTCAAAATAATCGTATCTTTCACACCACTGGATATGCCTGAATAAATAGTTTCCGGTTTTACGTCAGCTTTGCTCAATGAGTATGGCAGCTTATTTTCCGTTACCGGTAAAAAATCAGGATTCAATAGCACTTGCCCGAATCCTTCGCTTCGATGACTGCCAAGGTTTTGCGGATAATCATCGGTGCCTTCATTTTCAATATTAACAGCTATGACAGACCCTTTTTCTATAATCAAGCGATCGGCATCCCGATTAAATCGCTTTCGATTCCACGTTTGATAGATTCGTGTACGAATTTGGGATTTTTCCCAATGGATGGTTGCATTTTCCGGAAGGCCTAAATCTTCTGCAGTAGGTTCTCCCGTTGTCTCTAAGTATTTATTGTAAAAACATAGATTGCTATCAGCGTAGATGTAGTTTCTTCCATTTTTTAGCTTTTGCTCCTGTAGGGGGACATCTTCTATTTTACTTATTTTTACTAAGCCATATTCAGCGGATCTGGAACGACCGACCCGATGTTCTCCTTCCAATGCGCTAATGACATCTGATACATATTCTACGTTGTCAAAATCCACATAAAAGCGCCATTCCGTTCCTTTTTTTAGCCCATGGTAGCCATACATTTGTAGGTCTTTGGCACGTCTCTTTTTTCCGTCATAGGCAGATTTTATCGCAAATGTCTGTTTGGGATTAGTGTATTTTTGGTTTGAAAAATAACCGGTTCTAGCTTGTTTTAAGACGATACCATCTTTAAATAATTGCTCCCGATCATCATAACTTAGATTAAAATCCAGATAGATGGTATCTTCTACACTCTCTCCTTTCGGGAAAAAGTAGGCAAGAGGAATCTTATGGCTTCGTTGGTTATCAATCAGCGGATGTGCATCCCCAAATCGAACTTTTCCATTATGAAATAAATCCAACGTTTTAGTTGCCCAGTTCATATCATAATGTTGACCGGCAACAATACCTAGGAAATTACTACCGGGTATATAATCCAATGATTTATGAAAGCCTTCGGTGGCTGCATTCGATGTAATGACTATATCCGTTAATAAGTGACAATTAAATGCAATGCGTCTCATGGCAGCGTAATTTCTTGATGATTAAATAAAAGTCAGTTGGCATCTACCAAGTCCCCTGTTTCGATTAAGTCCCAGTCTTTTTACCCAAGCTAAACATAGCTCCAAAGGCTTTTTATGGTTCATATCTATACTACTAATTGGAGCATACAAAACAAGAGGAATCGTCACTTCTACATTTCGCAAAGAAAAGTCTTTTGCTTGTCCGTTTTTTTCGATGGCCGTAGAAGCCAATTGTCGATATAGGTGTTTCGACTTAGATTGGTCAATATTTTTAATCAAATGATCCGATAGCGTTGCATTACCGAAAAAAGATTTTGCTTCCACGTCCATGCGGTTTTGACCATTTACTGTCATCTGTTCATTATCATCCAACTTTTTTTTGCCGAAGACCTTTATGATAAAGTCATCGGTTATTTCGGCATGTCCCAATTCTTTGAGTACCTCTGCCGCTTCACGGAGTAAGCCTTTAAGCGTTTTTCCGGGAATGAACGGACGACCTTCATCATCTTTGTTTACTAAGGCATCGGAGTTGGCACCGGACACAAGGCCCGTACCGGCGTGCCAATAATCGAAAAATTCAATTTGATAGATTAGTGTGCTCATTATTTTTTGCTTTCTATGTTGGCCAATGCAATGGCATCAAAAATGTGTGTGACTTTTTCTGTTTTTTCTTCTTTCTTCAGTAAAGACTTCACCGTTTTCCTTTCGGAAATGGCAACTTCCAAATTTAGATTTGCTACGGTCGTGTTGCTGTTAATACTTCGGATACGATTAAGTAGTTGTGCTGCAGTTCCTTTGTTAGTGTGAAGCCTTTCGAGCCATTCACGCAAAGGCGCATCGGGAGAATCATCTTTATTTAACTCTAATGCCCAATCTTTTAAGTTTCCAACAGTTGCATAATTAGTTTGCTCTTCGATGAAGTAAGGTCCATAGTTGAATCGTACAAGTTCAGTATTATTTGTAGCTGTCAACTCCGTATCAATCATCTCATTATAGTCTGATACAAAACTAGAATGCACCTTATGAAAGGTCAGGCAGCCCGGCACATGATTAGAATTAATTGCTTTGGCTACTTTCTTAGAATAACTACATAGACTTTCCGCCAGGTCAACGCCATAATGGAACGGATACTTGGGTTTGATGTAAGCGATTCCGGCGCAAGCCGTTAGCCCTTCTTCGAAATCCGTTAATCCAAAATTTTTAACCAATGAAGCTAATTTTTCCTTCGTCTGTTCCTGAAAAGCGGTCAAGTACGTTTCCGTAAAGTCCATCGCAAAATCCCCTCTTACAATGACTGTAATATCATCTCCACCTATAACCACCGGACGCATAGGAACTTTCTGATCAGCTCCATATTTATCCACAATTGTATGATAAAAAGCTTCCTGAACAGCAGCTTTTGTGGCTTCTTCCATCTGTTTGGAAAAAGTGCTAAAGGCTTCTTGGATATCATGGCTGCCTTCTTTTAGCTTTTTAGCCATTTGTTGAATCATCTTGCCTAGATTGTTCCCATCCGCATGGACAATGGCTAACCATTGGTTGCTGTCTTCTGTTATAATCTCATTGATATCTATTGTAAAATCAGACATTTGCAAGGTGCTTTCTTTCCCCAAAACCTTGTCTAAAAGTAGATGTTTAAGCCCATCTTCATTATACTCAATTTTTGATTGTTGCCCAGTATCCCAAACATCAGTATCTTCATCATAAAGACTCCATTTTACTCCTGCTCCACTAGTCCGTCTAGCCCTTTCGGAAATCATCAAACCCAATTCTCGTCGCCCAAAAATCTTCTTCCGTTGAGTGATTAGGTTATTTTCTAATTTCATGATGTGGTCATAGGTCAGGGCGCCTACAACTTTGATAACAGCCTGACTCACCGTTATTTTTGGTGCCCGTTTCAGAATTTTTTTGGGGAAATCCTTAACCACTTTTTGGCAATCTTCTTTTTTCTCAAAGATGTATTTGATATTACCGGCAGCCCCGACGATGAGTTGATTTTTGTCAAAACCCGGCACCATTTCTTGGAACATTTCTTGGAACATCTTAGTGGCAATTTGCTCCACCAACTCACTAGCCCCCGCAATTTCTTTTAGCTTATTCGTTTCAAAGATAAAGCCTTGTATGCCTTGGACACTTGCCCCGTATAAGTAGCTCATAATTAATGGTTTATTAGATTCATCTGTGATTGATAAATGGTATTCACAATGCCCTTGCCACGACTGGCTCCCTTGCCTAATCCGATGAATGGGGGCAGGATGATATTGGCATTAAATTTTAGGTCAAAAGCAATGACTTTGGTGTTTTTATTCCTTATCCATTTTTCGCTCATGACTTCGATTATTTCTAAGTCAAAACGCTTTTCGATCCACCAATCAATACCTTTGGCAAAAGATAGAATATTCCCTGCTAAAATACCCTCCAGCATTTGGATTTTTTCTTCTACAGTTTCTAAGCGGGTGAAAGTGGGATGATTCTTTTGATTGAGCGCTACCCAAGATTGAAGATTGTATTCTATTGGTACATCAGTTACTTTTAGGTCAACGGTTTTTAGCGAAAGATCTTTGACTTGTAGTTCCAATTCACGCCCACTGACTGAAATGGTATTTGTTTTCTTGGAAAATAAATGGTACACCTCATCTATACTATGCTCCAAACACACAATCCCGGGGTGTCGTCCAAATTGCTTGTATTGAATTAGTGGATACCGATAATAAAAGCTGCCGTCTGCTCGGTGATTATGAAATAGGTCTTTATCAAAACCAACTTTTCGGGCAACCGCTCCTCGAAATGCCGGAATTTCATGTGGCCTGATAATCGTATCAAAAATGATGGTTAAATATCTTTGTTGTTTCATTTTAGTTGGTTATACTATTCGAAGTAATATAGGCTACTTTCAAAAAAGAATCAATCTTCTAAAAAATTCAAGTTCGTATAGATAGATTCGTCAATGCGGAATGTGCTGACATGTCCATCGTCTGCACCAAGTATGGACTTAACCACTAGCTAATTGACCGTGTCATATGCCTTTTAGAATAGTATCTAAACCCATTTGGTTGGTGCACTACTCCCAAGAACTAGAATAATTCAAAGTTTCGAAAATAGTATGGTTCCTCGAAAAGAATTGAGGTATTGTCAAGAGTTTTGATTGGCACGCACAAATATAACAAAAAAATCTAATTAAAAATAAAGAAAATGGCAAAAAAAAGACAACTCATAAATAAATGATTACCAATCAATTATTAAATTATAATTTACCAAATATGTAATATTTTAATAAACAGCATAATGTGTGCCGAACACTGAAATATTTGAGCAGCCGGCTAAAATAATAGGCATTTGTCTTTTTTGACTCAAAAGCCCGGAATTTTAGCTAATATTATTAAAAAGGGGTCCCAAAATGAGTATCCAAACTAGAAGTTGAAGTAAAATCACTAGCCCCAACCGAACCCAAAACATCCATCCAATTCTTACTTGCATAAAGTTGCTTGGTGACTTCATTTTTTTCATGAGTTTACGTTTCCATATCTTTTGCGCAAGCCGTCCTTTAAATGAACGCCAAATACTGCTTTTCTTTTGTACAGTATGTTGTGCAAAATGAGATGTATTGCATTTTTTTGGTTGCGAAGCGACTGCAGTCGTTGCCATAGAATCCATTGGCTGAACCCAAAAAGTAAGAATTAACAGAACTAAGGATAAAGAATACTTCATGATTTTGTGATATATTGGGGCAAGATAGCAAAATATTTTGTAACCTATTCAATTTTAATAAAAAAGGTAACAGATAGTCTATTTTGACCTAATTAGAATAGAATAAAATCTAGGCTAACATCGCTTATCAATCATTCATCTTCCCAAAAAACTAAATTTAGCGAAGAACTCACTATTGCCCCAACGTATCCACCACACTCCCGCAAGTCATCATCTCAGACCCAAAATATGGATTCCTGATGACCGATTCGGAGCTTATCCAATCTGCGCCTTCGCCATCAAAAGCCATTGGGCAATGTTCTACATAAAGTGGCTCAATTGAACCAAATGCTTTCAATGTATTAATCATCGCATCCGATAAAAATTGAAATTGTATGCGCTGTTTTTTAATATCGTTTTGTTCCGCTATTTTTTGGGCATGTGCATCCATTGCTTTGAGTTGTTTCATCCAGTATTGATGCGCATCACCTTTCATTAATTTCATATCCACTTGAGTTAATTGTTCTTTAAAAGCTTGCGCAAAATGGGCTGCTGATTGAGCATCTGTTTTCACAAAAGCTACTTTTAATTTTAAATAGGCTTGCGCTAAATCGTTTAATTGCTTTTTGAAAGGAGCCACCACGTCAGTAAAATCAGGAATTTTATCTTTGGGCTTTGGTACATCTTTAATGGACACAAGGCGGTTCATCATACTGGATTGGTTATTGAGTTGAGCGGAAGCATCGATGACAAATGCGCCTTTGGTGACTACTTCTTCACCGGGAGATAATCCACTCTTTATCAAATAGTTATCACCGACTACATCTCCTAGTTCGACTTCTCTAAATTCAAATGATGGGACTTCCGCATCCGGTACCTTTACATATACCACAGATCGTTTTCCGGTCCACAACACCGCCGTTTTGGGTACGGTCAATTCCATTTTTTTTCTATTACCTATGGAGCTTTTAATAATTCCGGATACAAACATTTCCGGTTTTATTCTTCCGTTACTATTACGAATTGTCGCACGTACAGCCGCCGTACGAGTATCAGGGCGGATGACCGGATCAATAAAATTAATTATGGCATTAAAAGTTTTATTAGGAATGCCTGCTGCCGTAAAACTTACTTTTTGCCCCACGCTAATCTTTCCAAGATCATTTTCATAAACATCAAAAACAGCCCATAGTTTAGATAAATCTTGTATCTCAAAAAGCACCGTACCTGCCATCAAGTGATCGGCTACCGACACCTTTCGCTTTGTCACCACTCCCGAATATTCAGAATAAATATCAAAATTTTCTTGCACCTTACCCGAAGCTAAAATCCCCTCTATCTGACTTTCAGATATTTTCCAATAACGCAATTTGTTTTTGGCTGCTTCCAATAGCGCCGGATTAATATCTTTAATTTTTTGCGCTTCCAATAACTCGCGTTGCGCCGAGATTAAATCAGCGGAATAAATGGTGGCAACTCGATCTCCTTTTTTGATTTGTTCTCCTGTAAATCGGACATAAAGTTGTTCGATTCTTCCCGGCAAATGGGCAACGATACTGGCGGTTGTTGTTTCATCTGCTTGGACTTTTCCAGTTAAGCGAAGACCTTGATTATCTGCCATTTTCCCTTCCCCGACGATGGTCGTAGAGATTCCGGAAATAGTCACGGCTTCGGGCGTCATTTCCAAAACCAATGAATTATCATTGCCGTCACCATCACCCACCAAAGGAATGAGTTCCATCCCGCATATCGGACAGTCTCCGGGTTCATTCTGCCTAATTTGCGGATGCATGGAGCAAGTGTAAATAGTTTCATTGATGCTATCATGTTGATGATCAGCACTTTGTGACGGAGCAACCGCTTTCGGAGACAGGAAGTACCCCAAGGCAAATGCGGCTAATATGGAGCCTATAATGATGATTTTATTTTTCATTTTTACTTTTTTTAGATTGAATAGTACAGCTCAAAACCTTGGAACAGTGTGAAAATCAAGTGTTTTTAAGCCATAAGTCCCACTTCTGCAAGGGGGACCTGCCTGAGTTAGCCAAAGCGGAGCTGCAGGCAGGCAGGTATTTGGGGGTTAAGGATAAAAATCTAAAAGCACTTGATTTTCTTTGTAGAATTCAGATTCAGTCCATCCCAAATCGAGTCCAATTGGCTTTCGCCAAAAACAATTTGACTTTTCCAATTTCTTCTTGCAGTTTGTAATCATACAACTGGTCTTGGAGTTTCAATAATTCATTGAATCGTTGCCCCTTCGCACTATAAGCAGATAAGAGCATATTAAAAGCCGATTCCGTTAAAATGCGCTGTTCTTTTGCTAAGTCAAGTTCTAATTCAGCTTGCTCATAATCAGAAAGGGATATTTTTAGCATGGATTTAATTTTTAATTCCAAAGCCATTCTTTTTTCTGAAAAGGCCTTTTGCTTCAAAATTTCTTCTTGATTTTTAGCATCGTATTTTTTTCGAAAAATAGGTACCGACATCCTAAATGTAGGCATCAGCAAGTCCCGTCCGTTTTGTGTCGGATTCGCATCGGAGCGCTTTTGCACCAAACTATAACTCAAACCCACACCAAATGCCGGCTTCTCCGACAAATCATCCAATTCCTGAACCGCCTTTGAAGCCGTAATCATCGCATCCAACTTTTTTAACATCGGATAATTGGATTGGATTTTTGCGAAAGCAGTCGCTAACAAGTCTTCATTCAAAATAGGCATCTGCTCCAACTCCGAATCCACAATCACGACCTGATTATTCGGCAACGCATCTTCTCCGACCAATTCTAAAATTTGGGCTTGAAACTTGCGTTTTTGCGACTCATAAATCTTTATTTTTTGCTTCATCTCCTTGCTCTTGATTTGGATTCTCAAAACATCCGAACCAATGGCCTGTCCACTTTCCACACGTCCCAAAACCACTTGTTCTAAAGCATCATTCACCTTCAGGTTTTCTTGCAAAATTTCCTGTCGTTGATTCAACAAATAAAGCTGATAATAAGCCGTCCGAATCTGATATTCCATATCCAACCGAGTCGCTTCTATTTCATCAAACTTGGTCTTAGACATGGCAATCGCCACATTTTCCTTTGCGGCTAAAGTCCCCTTCCACGGAAACATTTGAGACACATTCACAGACAGAATGGGCGCTCCCAGTCGGGTCTCTGTGCGCAAAACCGGAAGGCCTAAACCCACCTGCGGATCCGGCAATTCATTCACTTGATTCTTAACCTTTAAAGCTGCGTCGTATTCGAGTTCAACTGCATGAAGCTTAGGACTATTGGTCATCGACAATTCCAATAACTCATTGATTGTCTGTGCCTTAACAACAGACCAACCAAGCAGCAGTAAAAGCAAAATATTTATTTTTTTAATCATGATTTTTATTTTTTAATACCCTTTTCATTCTAAAATCCGACTCCTTCCACAGCGAATAAAGCACCGGAACCGTAAACATCGTAATCATCTGCAAAAGCATGCCACCAAAACTCGGTATCGCCATCGGCAGCATAATATCTGCGCCCCGACCGGTCGAAGACAGCACCGGAAGCAACGCCAAAATGGTGGTGCCCGTCGTCATCATGGCCGGCTTCACACGACGCTTCCCGGCTTCTACAACCGCATCTTGAATACCGCTAATAGAAGATGGCGCATTACGCTCAAAACTATCTTGTAAAAAGGTCGCCACCAAAACGCCATCATCCGTCGCTATGCCAAACAAGGCCAGAAAACCAACCCACACAGCCACACTTAAATTAATGGTTTTCATCTGAAATAAGTCTCGCATATTCATCCCAAATAAGTCCACATTTAAAAACCAGTCTTGACCATACAACCAAAGCAAAATAAAGCCGCCGGCAAATGCCACAAATACTCCTGAAAACACCATCAAAGTGGTCATGAAAGATTTAAATTGAAAATAAAGAATTAAAAATATCAACACCAAAGCAATCGGTACCACAATAGCCAATCTTTTATTGGAGCGTATCTGTTGCTCATAATTCCCGGCAAATTTATAACTCACTCCTGCCGGAACAATCAACTCTCCGGATTCAATTTTTTCTTGCAAATAGGCTTGGGAACTATTCACTACATCGACTTCAGAATAACCTGATTCTTTGTCAAACAAAACATAGCCCTGCAAAAATCCGTCTTCACTTTTAATAGCTTGTGGGCCTTGTTCATATTTAATATCCACCAAGTCACCCAGCAGCACTTGCGCACCAGTCGGAGTCGAAACATAGATACGTTGCAGTTTATCCGGACTATCTCTCAATTCTCTTGGATAGCGCAAGCGAATGCCATATCGCTCTCGACCTTCTACGGTATTGGTCATCACCATGCCCCCGATAGCTGCTTGAATTTGATTTTGGACATTCGCGACGGTCAGCCCATATCTGGCCAAATTATCACGCTTTACTTCCAAAAGAAGATAGGGTTTTCCCACAATCCTTTCGGCAAAAACAGCTTCCTTTTTGACACTTTGGACTTCCTTGAGATACTTTTCTAATTGTAACCCAAAGGACTCAATCGTCTGTAAATCAGGGCCTTTGACCTTGATGCCCATGGGCGCACGCATGCCGGTTTGGAGCATGACTAGTCGAGTTTCAATGGGTTGTAACTTCGGCGCAGACGTTAATCCGGGTAATTTGGATGCTTTCACAATCTCCTTCCAAATGTCATCGGGCGATTTGATATGTTTCCGCCAATTTCTAAAGTACTGCCCGTTTTTGTCCGGGATTAATTGATCATTTTTATCACGCACATATTTGCCATGATCATCTACTTTAAACCGAATTCGGTGACCATTTTTATCCGTTTTAAACTCGGGTTTATAGAGAATGACATTTTCAAACATCGACATAGGAGCCGGGTCTAAGGCACTTTCTATTCGACCGGCTTTACCGACCACGGTTTCGACTTCGGGGATGGCCGTCACCGCCATATCTAAAGCACGCAGGTTGGCCACATTCATCTCCATTCCCGAATGTGGCATCGAAGTCGGCATCAACAAAAAAGAGCCTTCATCCAATGCCGGCATAAATTCTTGTCCCGTATTTTGAGCAATTTGAAAACCCCAAATAACTAGGCCAACAACGAAAGCAAGAAATAATAATTTTATTTTCAAAAGGAATCGCAAGATACTTTCGTAAAAGTAAATGACGACATAAAAGAATCCAATCAACAACCCAACAATTAATGATACAAACAAGAAATTTGTCGCAAGACTGCGTGTCACACCCAGCGGCATCCAGACCTTGGCCAAAGACCAACCAACCACCAAAGCATAAATAATATTCTTAAAAATATCAAAATAGAAAAAGTATTTTCCATCTTGAAATGTGGTCAAAAACTGAGCAGCCATTCCCGTAAGGGCCACCAAAATACCCAACCATCCCCAAAAAGAATAGGACGTAAAAAGTAGAAAAATGCCCAAAACCAAGAGCAATACATTCATCCCATATTGCACACGAATGTCTGTATTTTTTCTTCCAAATAATTGAGTGGCTAAAGGTGGCACAATGGTAATCGCCACAATAATCGAAGCCAACAGAGCAAAAGTTTTGGTAAATGCCAAAGGCCTAAACAGCTTACCTTCAGCGGCTTGCATCGTAAAAACGGGCAAAAAACTAACAATCGTTGTCGCCACCGCCGTAATCACCGCACTCGCCACTTCCGTTGTCGCCTGATAAATCGTATCCCCGATGGGTTGGTCAGGCGGGGCGTTTTTCAGGTGAGCATTCATACTTTCGGTGAGCACGATGCCCATATCTACCATGGTACCGATGGCAATAGCTATTCCCGAAAGGGCCACAATATTGGCATCCACGCCCAAGTACCGCATCGCAATAAAAACCATCAACACCGCCACCGGCAAAGCACCCGAAATCAGTATCGACGCCTTGAGATTCAACAACATCAAAATGACGACAATAATGGTAATCAGCACTTCCAAAGTCAAAGCTTCATCCAGTGTCCCGATGGTCTCATTGATTAATTCGGTGCGATCATAAAAAGGCACAACGGTAACTTGAGAGATTCTTCCGTCTGCTAATTTTTTTGTCGGAAGACCCGGAGCCAACTCATCTATTTTTAATTTTACTTTATTGATAACCTCTAACGGATTAGCTCCATAGCGTGCGATGACGACGCCCCCGACAGTTTCTGCTCCCGATTTATCAAGCACCCCGCGTCGGGTAGCCGGCCCTACATTGACGACTGCAATATCTTTGATGCGAATGGGCACATTGTCTTTGACCCACACGACACTATTCTCAATATCTTCAATAGAATGGACGTAACCCAGTCCGCGAACAAAGTATTCCGCAAGGTTAATCTCCAAGGTCTGTGCACCGATATCCAAGTTGCTTTCGCGAATGGATTTCATCACTTGTGCCATCGTCACCCCATAAATACGCATCTTATCGGGCTTCACATCCACCTGATACTCCCTGACGTGGCCACCGATGGAAGCGACTTCCGAAACACCTTTGGCGGCAGACAGCCCGTATTTTACATAAAAATCTTGGACCGAGCGTAATTCATCCAAATCCCAACCACTGGTCGGTTTTCCATCTTCATCCCGACCTTCTAAGGTGTACCAAAATATCTGTCCCAAAGCCGTCGCATCCGGCCCCAAAGTTGGCTTGACACCTTGCGGTAAAAGATTGGCCGGCAAGGAATTTAGTTTCTCTAAGATTCGGCTACGACTCCAATAAAACTCCACATCATCATCAAAAATGACATAGATGGACGAGAAGCCAAACATGGAGTTGGAGCGGACATTTTTAACGCCCGGAATCCCTAAAAGTGTGGTGGTCAATGGATAAGTGATTTGATCTTCCACATCTTGCGGTGATCGTCCCATCCATTTAGTAAAGACTATTTGTTGGTTTTCGCCAATATCCGGAATGGCATCTACGGAGACCGCATCCCTTGGCAACCCATTTATTTTGAAGTCAAAGGGAGCCGTCACCATCCCCCAACCAACAAACAATAACAGTAGCAGCCAAGCCACCAGCTTATTATCGATAAAAAATCGAATTAAATTATTGAGCATTTTAAAGATTTTTGTCTATCTGTAATTAAGTACAGCGCAAATACCAATCATCGGTATGAGCGAAACATGATGACATAAAGATTTCCAAAACGTCCAAGGCTGATAACAGTAATGGAAACAGAAACCCTTACGATACATCGCAAAGACAAAAATGCTAAATAAGGAAAGATTGAAAGAGCACTTGAAAGTCTCTTTCCGGTGGCGGTGATTCCGCTAGATTAAATTCAAGCTCCGTGGTAGGCGGAGCCAAAATAGATGCAATGAAATAATGGACATAAGCAAGCACAAAATGTACTTGATGCGTAGTCAAATCCGCAAAATCCATGGTCACTAGGTCATTATCCGATTTTAGAATAATGGTCTCATTATGGCAACAATCATCTTCATCGTGTGTCGAAGACATGGATTTGTGATTAGGACATTCCGTCCCCATTTTTTCAGAATGGCAGGATTCCGCTTCCCCAAAAAAAGCAACAGACTTTAGCTCATTTTGACAATAATGCATATCTATAGAAAAGCCCGTGGATGTAAATAACACCACAATTGCCAGCATAAAAGCCATACTACGATATAGAAAATTGTTTTTCATTATTGCAAATATAATGGGTTTTTAGGAATTTTGTTGAAAAACAAGCGCACATATACTTGTCAATACTTCTACTCTAAACTTTGCGGAGCCAAATCCGTTACTACCCAAAACCACACGTTATTTTGGACAAGTTACTACAATATACAGATTCTTATTTCTTTCGGCTCAAAAATTTTTGGGAGAGCCCACTCAATCACAAGCTCATCAGTTCCGTTTTGGTTTTTACCTTTGTGGTTTCGGTGACCCTTAGTTTTTTTGTTATTGAAGGATGGGTTCAGTTGGGACATTTTACATCTTATTTCAAAAATCCGTTTTTTGCTGTCGAAGTGGCTTTTACGCTTCTTTTAATTGCGGAGCTATTCAGTTTGATTATTGTTTTGCCAAGGTCGGTGGCCAAGTCAGTCGGGAAACAATTTGAGTTATTGTCTTTGATTTTCTTGCGAAACGGTTTCAAGGAATTTAGCCACATTGGCAATGATTATTTGTGGAAAGACATCGAAGCAAAGGTCGAAGGGATGATGATGTATGCAATAGGTGCCTTAGGTATATTTGCCATTATGGGCTTTGTTTACAAATTCCAAAAACACATTAAGCTGACTGATATCGAAAAAGATCAAGCCAAGTTTGTAAGTATGAAGCGACTTTTGGCCATACTTTTATTAGCGGGTTTTCTCGCCATCGGCCTGACAGATGTCTATACTTTGATTACAGACGGAGTGTATCATCACTCCTTCCATTTGTTTTATTCTTTACTCATCTTTAGTGACATTATTATTGTATTGATTGCCTTACGTTATACCTTGAACTATTACAAAATATTTCGCTATTCTTCTTTTGTATTGGCCACCATTTTGATTCGGATTGCTCTTTCGGCGGAAGCCCATTATAATGTAGCCATAGGCGTGGCATCGGCTCTATTTGTGCTACTCTTGACCATCGCCTACAATTATTTTTTAAGAGATGTCCCCCAGCGCAAATTAGAAAAAGACCATTAACGGCTTTCGCAAAAGCTGATGATGACACATGGGTTCCAGTATTTTGCGTCTTGCTCTACCCTACTTTCTAATTTTGGATTTTATGCTTATTATTCCGTTGCAGGAAAATATTGAATGAGTAAATTTTTTATACCTATCTAAAACCAAGAATTTTCAGCCAAGGTGCCGTAAACTTGCATCGTACCCAATTTTAGGATATTGCGAAAACCAAGTGTTTTTACGATGGTGCACAACTCTTTTCTGCGACCGAGCCTGCCCTATTTCTAATTTTGGATTTTTGGCTAATTATTCCTTTGCAGGAAAATATTGAATGAGTAAATTTATTGAACAATCCGAAAACTAGATGCTTCTTAGTCAAGATGACACAAAATCCAAACTGGCGCCCTTCATCACAAGCCTTCCCCCACCTAAATTAAAAAAAAATCAACTCCAACTTGACATTAATAAAAATAACCTACTTCTTTGCATTACCCAAATGGGTAAATATGAAGAAAGACACCAAAAATATCATACTTCTTGCTGCAAAAGATGTCTTTACACAAAAGGGATTTGCAGGGGCGCGTATGCAAGAAATTGCCGATAAAGCAGGGATTAATAAAGGACTTCTACACTACTACTTTAAGTCCAAAAATGCCTTGTTTAATGCGGTATTCTTTGAAATTTTTGATGCCGTCTCTCCCGAATTAAATGATATTTTGTCGTCCAAAGAGACAGATGTTTTGACCAAGGTCAGCTTGTTTGTGGATAGATATATGAACTTGCTTTTGCAAAATCCCTTCTTTATCAGCCACATTGTTTGCGAACTAAATAGAGCGCCTAACAAATTGATTTCCGGTATTTTACGCAGTGACAAAATACCTAATCCGATACCGTTTTTAGTGCAATTACAACAGGAAGCACAAGAAGGGAAAATCAAACAGACTGACCCTTTTCAACTCATGATAAGCATTGTTTCACTGTGCGCTTTCCCTTTTGTCGGAAGACCTGTAATGGAAATAATCTTAGACATACAGACACCTGATTTTTTACAACTGATGACCAAACGAAAAGAGTGGATTAAGCAATTTATCCACGATGGTCTTCGACCCTAATTTTTTTTGCTTTTTAAAAATTTACCCAAATGGTCAATTATTTAAATAAAACAAGTACGATTCGATGGATATTTTTGGTGAGTGGGATGCTGATCGGGCATTTTCTGCTTGCGCAAAATTCAACCACCTTAACCGAATGCATCGAATTGGCGACCCAAAACAATGCCCTTTCTCAAACCGGCAGTATTTATCAAAATCTTCAACAACTCAATACCGACATCGGGGATTTAGCCAATAAACCGCAAATTTCGGTCGAGTCGGATGCGTCCATCCAATCGGAAGCCTTAAAATTTGACCTACCCATACCGATGCATCCCATCACCAAAGAGCTGCCCATCTATAAGGTCAAAGTATATGGTCAACTCCTATACCCCATTCTGAATGGTCACCTTCCGGAAATAAAAACAACAGTGCTCAATCAGGACTTGAACATCAAGCAACAACAAACTAAAGTGGACTTGTATGGCATCAAATCCAAAGTGGCTGAGTTGTTCTTTGGCATCCACCTGTTGGGAAGTAAAAAATCATTACTCGCCAGCATCGAAAATGATTTAAACCTAAAAAAAGCCCAATTACAAAAAGCCATTAAAGGTGGTGTAGCCACTTCCCTGGACCTACACCGCATCGAGTCTGAAATCCTTAAAATTGATAATCAAATCAATGATCTTGACCAACAAAAAATCGGACTTATTCTAATACTTAACTCCTTTGTCAATAAAGACTTTACAGCAAATACGCAGTTCGTCATTGACCAAGGAACACCAACACAAAGACCTGAATATCAGCTATTTAAGGAAATGAAAAACAAATTGGAGCTAACTAAAAAAATAGCCGAAGCAGAAAAAAAAGTGAAGCTTTCTGCCTTTGTTCAAGCCGGTGGGGGCATTCCTAATCCTATCAATTTGTTTGATGACAGTTTTAGTCCTTATGCAATCGGTGGCGTAAAATTTTCATGGCCCATTACAGACTGGGGCAAGAGCGATAAAATCAGTCAGCAACTGGATATTCAACAACAATTAGTGGACAAGCAAGAGCAAGCTTTTGACTTACAGCAAAGTGTGGCTGACGTTCAATTGACCACCGAAATTAATAATATTAAATCAAGCATCGCCGGTGAACAAAAGCGACTCGCCATGCAAGAAGTAATCGTGAATGAAGTCAACAAACAATTCATCAATGGGGTCGCCACTTCCCTAGACTATTTGACGGAAGTCAACAAAAAAAGCCAAATTCAACTAGGCATCGCTGCCAAAGAAATACAAATTAAATTTTTGGAAACCAAACAATCCATACAGAAAGGTTGGTAACCGAAAGTAATTCATGATTCAAAAAAATCAACGAACCAAAATAGAAGAAAAATGAAAAAAATCATCATTCCCATATTGGCTATTCTGATTGGCTTCGGTTGCAAGAAGCAGGAGAAGTTGGCAGATGCCTACGGCAACTTTGAAGCAGACGAATGGCTTATCTATCCCGAATCTCCAGGGAAACTACTATCATTTTCCGTAAACGAAGGGGATTTACTCAAAAAAAATCAACTACTTGGTTCCGTTGATACTTCTGCCCTAGTGCTTCAAAGAGAGCAACTAAATGCTTCTATATCAGCCATTTACGCCAAAAAACAAACAGCAGGCCCGGATATTTCTTTGCTGCAAAAAAGGAAAGAAGTAATATTGAGCGATCGGCAAAGAGTAGCCAAATTACTGGCAGACAGTGTCGCCACGCAAAAGCAAATGGACGACATCAATAACCAATTAGCCGTCTTAGAACAACAAATAAAGGTGGCTAGAGAAAAAGTCGAAATAGCTAATAAAAGTATTTTTGCGCAAGTCAATCCCCTAAGAAAACAGATTGCGATTGTCAATGACCGAATCAAAAAAGCCAAAATTTATGCACCGACACAAGGTCGAGTCACCCAAAAATTTGTCAATGCCGGTGAAGTCATCGCTCCGCAAATTCCATTGTTAAAACTAGCGAAGATGGACACCTTATTTCTTCGTGCTTACTTTTCCGGAAATCAATATGCCCAACTCCAACTCAACCAAACCGTCAACGTCCATATCGACCCGGACAAGACCTATCAAGGAAAGGTCACTTGGATAGCCGAAGAAGCGGAGTTTACACCAAAAATTGTGCAAACCAAAGAAGAACGGGTCAATCTCACTTATGCTGTAAAAATAGCCATCCCCAATGATGGATATTTAAAAATTGGCATGCCCGGTGAAGTTTGGCTAAATAGTTCTTCCAAGGAGAACCAACCAAAAGAAAAATAATTTTGATGAACACATCCGCACCACAACCACCTTTTGCCGTGCAAGTCGAAGACTTGGTAAAAACCTATGCGCAAAGTGAAGCATTGAAGTCCATCTCCTTCAATGTCGCCCACAATGAGCTATTTGGAATTATCGGTCCGGATGGTGGAGGGAAGACGACCCTATTCAGAATATTAACCAGCTTGATGCTGCCCACTTCAGGCAACGCCCTAACCTATGGTTATGATGTCCAAAAAGATTACAAAGAAATACGGAAAATTATTGGCTATATGCCCGGACAATTTTCTTTATATCAAGATTTAACCGTAGAGGAGAATTTGCAATTTTTTGCCAGAATTTTTGGCGCAAGCATCTCTGAGAATTATGAATTAATCGCTGAGATTTATGACCACATCAAACCGTTTAAAGATAGAAGAGCCGGCGACCTTTCGGGCGGAATGAAGCAAAAACTAGCGCTCTCCTGCGCACTCATCCACTACCCTAAAATTTTATTCTTGGATGAGCCGACAACAGGTATCGATGCGGTGTCCAGAATGGAGCTTTGGAGTATGCTAAAATCATTAAAGAAAAAAGGCGTAACCATCATAGTATCAACACCTTACATGGATGAAGCCTTACTTTGTGACCGCATCTTATTAATGCAGGAAGGCAGTATTTTGGACAGCAACACACCGAAGGGTATTATTAATAATTTTCAGAAGCAAATCGTCGCCATCGAAACACATAATAATAAGGAATCCATCAAAGGCCTTAGACGCCTACCCTACTTGGATAGCGTCCATACATTTGGATATGAAATACATGCTACGTCCACCGAAACAATTGATACACCCCAACTAAAAAATGATTTAGAAAAAATGGGTTATCAAGATATAAATGTCCGGAACATTGAACCAACGATTGAAGATTGCTTTATGGATTTGATGCAAAATAACGAAAGCCATGGATAAACCAGTCATCTATTCCAATGATTTAACAAAGAATTTTGGTTCATTCTGTGCAGTGAATAAAATTTGCTTTGAAATAAAAAAAGGAGAAATTTTTGGATTTCTTGGAGCCAATGGAGCCGGCAAAACAACCGGAATAAAAATGCTCACCGGCTTGCTCACCCCTTCGTCCGGAGAAGCCCGTGTGGCCGGTTTCGATGTCTTTACAGAGAGTGAAAAAATTAAAAAAAACATAGGCTACATGAGCCAAAAGTTTTCTCTTTACAATGACTTAACCGTCAATGAAAATATCCGTTTTTACGCAGGTGTTTACGGATTAAGCAAAAAGGAAATTAAAATTAAGAAAAAAGAGCTGATTGCCAAATTGGGATTAGAAGATGTACAAGACACACTGGCCAAGGAATTACCCTTAGGTTGGAAGCAAAAATTGGCCTTTTCCATCGCCATTATTCACCAACCCAAAGTGGTCTTTTTGGATGAGCCGACAGGTGGTGTAGATCCGATTACGCGTCGTCAATTTTGGGAAATGATCTTTGATGCCAGTGCGGCAGGCATTACGGTTTTGGTCACCACGCACTACATGGATGAAGCCGAATATTGCGATAGAATCTCAATTATGGTGGACGGAAAAATCGTCGCCTTAGGCACACCGAAAGAACTCAAAAATCAATATAACGAAGAAGATATGAACAGTATTTTCGTAAAACTAGCAAGAGGATGAGAAAGGTTTTCGGGGCATTTGTAGTCAAAGAAATAAAACATATTCTCAGGGATGTGCAAACCTTGATTATCTTAATCGGTATGCCTATCGTCTTAGTCATCCTTTTTGGATTTGCCGTCAAAAATGAAGTCAATGACGCGAAGATTGCCATTATTGATATGGCGAAAGACGACCTTTCCTTGGAATTAACCCACCAATTATCTGCTTCTAACTATTTCATACTCAGTGAATTACCCGGCTCTACCAATCAAATAGAAAATATTTTCAGAAAAGGAGATGCCAAGATGGCGATTGTTTTTGAGCCGGACTTTGCCAACAAATTCTATAAAGACAAAAAGGCATCCATGCAGTTAATTGCCGATGCTTCCGACCCCAACACGGCCAATATTCTGTTGAATTATGCGCAAGCCATCATCCGCAATTTTCAAAATGAGAAAAACAAAAATGCTCATGTCCCCTATCTCATCAACATGGAAACTAAAATGCTCTACAATCCCACATTAAAAAGTGTAGTTTATTTTGTGCCAGGTATTATGACCATTATTTTGATGTTAATATCTGCCATGATGACGTCGATTACCATCGCCAAAGAAAAGGAAAAAGGAACGATGGAGATCTTGCTAGCTTCCCCACTCAATCCGTCACTAATCGTGATTGGCAAAGTGGCGCCCTACATTATCTTAGCTTTGTTTAATGCGGCCACCATTATAGCACTTGGCATTTGGATTTTTGATATGCCGCTGGTGGGTAGTTTTGGGTTATTGACCGGAGAAATATTACTTTTCATTTTGGCTTCTCTTTCGTTGGGAGTTTTTATTTCCACCATTTCCCAAACCCAGCAGGTCGCCATGATGATTTCATTAATGGGACTATTGCTGCCGTCTATCTTGTTGTCCGGATTCATTTTTCCTTTGGAGAGTATGCCCAAAGTATTGCAAGCCATCGCCAACATCATCCCGGCTAAATGGTTTATTCAGATTTTACGAGGCATTATGGTCAAAGGTGTTGGGATAGATTTTTTGTGGAAACAAACCATCGTGCTTGCCGGAATGACCTTGTTCTTTATTGCCGTTAGTATTAAAAAATTCAAAATCAGATTGGAATAACATGAGAACCATACTTTTTATCATACAAAAGGAATTCATACAAATTTTTCGCAACAAAGGCATGTTGCCGATACTATTTGTCATGCCCTTCATCCAACTTATTTTGCTTTCGTATGCCGCAGACTATGAAGTAAAAAATATAAAACTGAATATCATTGATAATGATATGAGTCACGCTTCTCGATTGATTGTTTCTAAGTTTCAGGCCAACAAACACTTTGATATTGTTCATTTTGGCGCTTCCGCAAAACAAGGTTTTGATGATTTAAATGCCGGAGAAGCCGATCTATTTGTACACATCCCCATGGGTTTTGAAAAAAAACTAATCCAAGAAAAAGACGGCAGTATTCAAATCACTGCAGATGCTGTCAATGGCGTAAAAGCTTCAATAGCAACGGGTTATGCACAAAACATTATCGCTTCCTTCAACAAACAATTCCTAAAATCACTCAAGCATCCGGTCGGCATGATGCCCAAACCTGCTA
This sequence comes from Saprospiraceae bacterium, assembly GCA_024762995.1. GTDB lineage: Bacteria > Bacteroidota > Bacteroidia > Chitinophagales > Saprospiraceae > HyVt-613. The sequence goes on from JANTGI010000011.1 coordinate 25,852, forward strand.
TTGATGTAACCTATTCTAATTGGTACAATCCCCAGTTAAATTACAAAAACTTCATGGTACCCGGCATCTTAGTCATGTTGGTAACGATGATAGGTGCCTTTCTTTCCGGCATGAACATCGTCAAAGAAAAAGAAGATGGCACCATCGAACAATTGAATGTCACCCCCATTAAGAAATACCAATTTATCATTGGCAAGCTCACACCCTTTTGGATTCTCGGCATGATTATCTTGACCATTGGTCTCGTCATTGGAAAGATTATTTTTGCGATTCCCATGGTCGGTTCCTTAGGGTTGATTTATGGCTTTACGGCCATTTATCTATTATTAATATTAGGTCTTGGGTTTTTCATTTCCACCATCACCACGACCCAACAACAAGCACTCTTTTTGGCTTGGTTTGTCCTAGTTATTTTTATTCTTATGAGTGGCTTAATGACTCCAATCGAAAGTATGCCGAAATGGGCACAAGTCTTGACCAAGTTCAACCCAATCGCTTGGTTTGTAGAATTTAACCGGCGGGTTCTACTAAAAGGCAGCTCCTTTTTGGATGTCAAATACTTCTTCTTCTATATCGCCATTGCCGCCGTCGTCATGAATGTCGCCGCTGTCGCTAATTATCGGAAACGGGCTTAGGTAGTTTTCGGCAGTTCGGTCTGACGGTGTAACGATGCAACGGTGTCGCTCTTTCTTGACTTTGTAGTAGATGTTCCAACATAGCTGAATTGGAAAAAATAAGCAGGAAGACTGGTATTCCACCTTCAAACCAAACCCTGTTTTCAATTCTTCAAAACACTTAGATTAGATTTCTGCAAAGTCAAAAAAAATAGTATTTTTGCATCGATCGACCTGGACAGTTACACCTAAAAGATAACCAAAAATGCTAAAGAATCAAAAAGACCTTTTTCTATTGCCTGATGATGTTACTTATTTGAACGGAGCTTTCATGTCGCCGTTATTAAAATCTTCGGTGGAGATTGGACATCAAGCCCTTCTACAAAAAAGCACTCCTTTTCAAATCTCTCAAAGCGACTTTTTTGATATTCCCAAGCGATTAAAGCAAAGTTTTGCGGAGCTGGTTGACATTCCGGATTATCGTAATGTAGCGATTATTCCGTCGGTATCCTATGGAATAGCCAATGTGACCAATAATATTACGCTAAAAAAAGGCAAAGAAATAGTATTAATCAAAGACCAGTTTTCCAGTCATGTGTATGCTTGGCGAGAATTGGCCAAGAATCAAGGCGGGAAAATCATTACCGTGAACCCACCGGACTCCTTTGTCAATCGAGGGAAACAATGGAACCAAAAAATTCTCGATGCCATCAACGAAAACACCGCAGTCGTCGCCATTTCTATTTTACTATGGACAGATGGGACACGATTTGATATAGCTGCCATTCGAGACAAAACTAAACACTTCGGCGCACAGCTCATTTTAGATGGTACGCAGGCAATAGGTGTGATGCCTTTCTCTGTCCGTGAGATTCAACCAGATGCTTTGATTGTCGGTGGGTATAAGTGGCTGATGGGGCCATATTCAACAGGCGTGGCCTATTACTCCGATGAATTTTGTGATGAAGGAAAACCAATAGAAGAAAATTGGATTAATCGAGCCAATAGCCAAGATTTTTCCAATTTATCCCATTATCAGGACGAATATCAACCCAAGGCCGGTCGTTTTTCAGTGGGAGAATCCAGTAATTTTGCCTTAAACCCCATGCTAAATGATGGCATCCGGCAATTGATTCGGTGGCAACCCGCACGCATCCAAGATTACTGCAAAAACATTTCGACCAAGGCGATTGATTCCTTGCGGGAAATGGGCTTTTTTGTGGAAGAAGACCAATATCGCGGCCACCATCTTTTTGGACTATACCTTCCGGAAAATAAATCACTCCCCCGGATAAAAACAAAATTGGCAGCAAACAAAATCTATGTCTCCTATCGCCAGAAAGCGATTCGAGTATCGCCTAACGTGTATAATAGTGTAGAAGATTTTGAGCGATTAGTGGCAGCGATTCGGGAAGCCTAGCTGGTATGGGAGCCATATCTCTTGAGACCTAGGCAAGCTTGCACAGTTTTAAAAAAAATGGTAACTTTACTCTCTCTAGCCTAAACAGTTGTCAACCTAGAATACTCGGCGACATTCATTTTCTGCCCATTTGATGGTTAATGGTGTAACGATACCATAGACACGGAAATATCTAGGCTACAAGGACATCAAGGCAGCTTTAATCTACCTACACTTGACGACAAAAAGTATTGCCGCAGTCACTAGCCCATTTGGTATGGTCATAAAGAAAGTATAATTGGGATAATGAATTGTTGTTTTATAACATTTTTGTGACCTATTAACACGAACAAAATGAAACCGGAATTAAAAAATAGAAAGGGGGCAAGAAAGGCTCAAGATATACCGCCAGAAGTTTTAGAATTTCTAAATAAAGGGCAAATCGAAACAGTAAATCTGACCGAATGGCTTGCAGTGGACCATTTAAAACTGATAAAAACCGTATTTCCAAAAATAGGGATTGACCAAAGCAAAACGAATTTGGTTATCGAAAAAATAGAATCGCAAAAGAAACCTTCGACTATGAGTACAACTAAATTGGTAGGATCAACACTTTACCAATTTTATTCTAAGACCAAAAACCTTAATGAAATACTCAACAAATTAAGCACTCATACGTCTGACACTGTTCGTTGTTATGCACCTTATTTAATTGGGATGAATGAAAATTTAACTATTGAAGAAAAATTAATTCAATCCCAAAAACTGGTTGCTGACAAGCACTTCGGAGTCAGAGAAGTAGTGTGGATGGCTTTGCGACCAGAAATTGAAAGCAATTTAGAAGAATCAATTAAAATTTTAAGCGAGTGGACAAATCATAAAGATGAGAATATAAGAAGATTTACAACAGAATCCACTCGACCAAGGGGAGTTTGGTGCAAACATATTGAACGACTGAAAGAAAACCCTGAAATTGCCTTGCCTATTTTAGAGAGTTTAAAATCTGACAGTTCAAAATATGTTCAGGATAGTGTCGGGAATTGGTTAAATGATGCAAGCAAAACCAAACCGGATTTTGTAATTAGTCTTTGTAAGAAATGGCAAAAGGAATCTCCAACAAAAGAAACGGAAAAGATCATAAAGCGAGCGAGAAGAACTGTTGATAAAAAATGATGACAGACTACACACGCGATATATGTGCCATTCCACCCTATCGGGACACCTATTCAAAACCGTACCCAAAAAACCAAACTCAGAAAAGATGAATAGATTAGCCGAATACATTTTATTACTGGCTTTGTCTTCAGTAATTGTTTCCTGTAATGGACAAGTAAAGGTAAACAAAAAATCTGCTAAAATTGAAAAAATATCTGAAGTAAACAAAATTCCTGTTCCTAAAACCGGGTTTTGGAGTGCTTATCTTGACAATGACGGTTCTCTTTGGTTCAGTAGCAATGGTGGTGGCTTATATCATTATGATGGAAAAACATTTAAAAATTATACTGATGAAAACGGTTTGAGTTGTAATCAAGTCTATTCAATTACTTCCGACAGTAAAAACAATCTGTGGTTTGGTACTCAAAACGGCTTAACTAAATACAACAGAAAACAGTTTGAACATATTCCTTTACCATACCAAGACACTACAACGGGATGGATTAGTACGGTTTACCCAGTGCTAAACCCTAATGCGGCGTATTCTCTAGCTACCGATAATAATGACAACTTATGGATTGGAACCGCTGGTGGTGGCGCCTATAAATACGATGGAAATAACTTTACCCCCTATTTGTCTGCAATAGGTGCGAAGTATGATGGTGAATATCAAAATTGGGTTCATGATATTGAGAAAGATGCTGAAGGAAATATGTGGTTTGCCTCAATGTCTCATGGAGGAGTTAGCCGATTTGATGGAAATAAATTCACTCACTTTTCGATAAACGATGGACTGAGTGATGATATGGTTAGGACCATTTACCATGACAAGTCCGGAAAAATCTGGATAGGTTTTAAGGGCAGTGAAAACAGTGGTCTAACAGTATATGATGGAAAGTCATTCAATAATTACTCTGTTGAAGACGGTCTTTACAATACTCGAATTTATGCAATTTATGAAGACAGTAACGGTCAAGTGTGGCTCGGTGGAAACACCGGGAAACTATATGTTTTCGATGGTCAAAATTTCTTGGAGTTTAGTTTCAATGGCCGGACATACTCTGACATTCTATTCATTTTGGGTGATTTAGAAGATAATGTTTGGTTTGGTGGGAGCCATGGAATATGGAAGTTTGATGGCAAATCGGTAATCAAAATGACGAAATAATAATGAAAATAATCAACAGTAAGCAATGTAAATAAAATCATAGCCCCTTGCCGGATGCTCCGCTTCATATCCTAAATGTTAACGCACAAAAACATAAAAGATGAAAAAAATAATCGAAACATTTTATCAAGCATTTGAAAAACTAGATGCGGAGACTATGGGCAATTGCTATCATCAAGATATCGAGTTTTACGACCCGGCTTTTGGCTTACTTAAAGGAGAGAAAGCAAAAAATATGTGGCGGATGCTATGTAATAGCCAAAAAGGAAAACATTTCATCGTGAAAGCATCAAAAATAAGTTATGATGAAATCAGTAAAACCGGGACTGCTCATTGGGAAGCTAAATATAATTTTAGTCAGACCGGTAGAAAAATCCATAATATAATTACTGCTGAGTTTGAATTCAAAGATGGCAAGATAATTAAACACACAGACCATTTTGATTTACATAAATGGGCAAATCAAGCCTTAGGTTTTAAGGGTGCATTATTTGGAGGCACAAATTTCTTTAAAAAGAAATTAAATTCACAAACAAAAAAACTTTTACTTGAATTTGAACAAAAAGGTAAATGAAAAATTAATCATTCCAAGTTATGGTGATGTAGAAATAATTTAACTTTATCGAAACCTGTCCGATGAATTGGGGACGCTTCAATTGAGTAATATCATCATACCATCACACCAAAGTGCCTGTCTGCATTCTTCCATAGCTAACACTGCGCAAGGCAAGCCTAAACTTAAATCTCCATCACCAATTATCTCTTACTTAACTTTCGGCGGTTAGAATCCCCCGGGGTTATTGGCTTACAAGTAGATACAAGGAAAGCCATGTATCTACTTGTAAGCCTTTGCCCCCTGCCTACAGCAGCCGGCTTAGAAATAAAGGTAACCTTAGTTATCTCTTATCCAATTCAATAATCACAAAAGTCCCGGCTTTGCCATTCAAATCGCAATCAAGGCTGACGGTTTCACCGGCTTTATAACGGACATTGGTGGCTTGGTCATTGCCGATGACTTGTTCAAATTTATCTAAATACCGGCTCGCACTGCTGGCATTCAACGCATTATTCGCAGCCGTAAAATCAATGGCTTCTTTCGTGACCAAGATGGCAATCCTATCTCTTGAGCCCAAATCATCCGCTTTCATAGAATAATCCTTGGGAAACAATCGCGTCCCGGTAATTCCGCAATACGGTGAATGCTTTTTGGTATAGGGAAACAACACATAACTGGAGCCGTCTGTCTCTTGCCCAAATACATAGATATAACACTCAATGCTATTGGCGACAGCAATTTTGAATTTATCCCCTTTCTTAATGGGCGAAGTCGTTGCAAAGACTTTTCCGCTTTTTTCCCGCAAGGGGATGAATTTTTTGGTATTAATATCCACTAAACCAAATTCAACCGCCAACTTATTGGGATCAAAATTAGGGTCATTGGCCTTACCCATCGGATACAAACCATAAGCTTCTTTGGTAAAATGGGCAAAATCATCATATCGAATCCAAGCGACACCGTTATTACCCCATTGCGGGCCCCAACTATTCATGATTTGGAATGCACCACCTTCTTTATTGTCATCATAACCGATCACACACATCGCATGTCCCCCAAATCCACGCATATTATAGTCATTGCGGGTAGGCACCCAGACATCACGTCCACGCATATTCTCCATAAAAGTTCCCCCCACCATGGCTCCGATAACGACCGGTGCACCTTGGGCCAGATTCTGCTTGATTGCCGTCAAATCCGTATCATACCGATCAGCGCCGACAGACAAGCGATTGTATCCTTTTATTCTATATTGACTGGCTTGCTGCAAATCACTACGACTCGGACTAGTGCTACAAGTATTTTCATCATACGGAAAATCACGCAACGGTAAGTCTCCATATTGGTGTAACACCTTCATGGCATTGACCATATAAGCACCTTGGCAGCCTTGCAAAGCGATTTGATTATACAAAAATGATGGACTAAAAACGACACTATTGGGATCCGCTCCAGTAGCCCTTGCGTGCAAAATAGTCCGTGCGCCATACGAAGAAGCCCAGCCTACACAAGAGCCTTGACGACCTTGAAAACCACGCTTAGGAGCATATTGCAACAAGGATGTAGCAGAAGGCAGCGTATTACCATAACCTTCGGCAAGCGGTTCATAGACTTCCGCCTTGTCATAGTGTTTTTCGTCCAATTCAGCACCTTCAAAATAGGATGTATTGTTGTCATTCGGGTTGGCACCGCCGCCACCGTTCAACATTTGCTGACCGCCCAAAAAGAAATACCACACGGCACCCACCGCCAAAAGGATCATAATCCCTTTTTTGCTGCCACCGCCCCTAAAAAGCATCATCAAAATCATCGGTATAATCCCTCCGATGCCCCCACCGCCACCACCCGGGCGACGACGTTTGTTGTCATAATAATCTCTTTCCCGTTTTTTCCGTGGATCTTCGGGATCTTTTTCCATTCTGATTGGCATAAGAACTAATTTTTTTGCGAAAGCTAATCCAGCTATCTAGTCATAAAAGTGATTTCGGTCATGATCGCTTATGCGAAAATGTAAGGCTTATTGGTCGCCCAAAATTAAAGGTAATCCTCCATTTTTGCCACCACCGACGATGACAACTTTTGAATTAGGCGACTCAGACAACTTCAAAGTGGCATCTATACCTTTGTCTTTCAATATCTTATCTGTCAAACTGGCACTCAATATCCGGTTGGCTTCTGCCTTTGCCTTGGCTTGGATAATGACCCGCTCCGCTTCTTTGCGCTCTTTTTGCAGACGGAATTCATACTCTAAACTTTCCTGTTCTGACTTCAGCTTGCGCTCAATAGCTGCTTGCAACGTTTGCGGAAGCTCCACCGAACGTATCAAAACCGCTTGCAACTGAACATTATTCTCTTTCAGTTCATCCCCCAAGTCCTTTTGAATAAGGGATTGCAATTCGTCCCGCTTAGTAGAATACAACTCTTCCGGGGTATATCGCCCAATCATCTTACGCACACTCGACCGTATCTCCGGACGCACCAATGATTCGATATAGTTTTTTCCAAATTTTTCATGCAAATAGCCAATTCTTTCATAAATAGGATTGACACGTACCGTCACATCCATTTTGATACTCAATCCATTGCTGGAAAGGGCATCCATGCGCTCTTCTAATTGTTGTTCCTTGACATCATAGACGTGCATCTTATTCCATGGAGCAACTAAGTGAAAACCGGGCTGATAAATATGTTCCTTATCTAATCCTGTAGAAAAAGGTCTAAAAACTACCCCGCGCTGTCCGGGCTTAATAGTCAAAAACATCGATCCCAAAAAGCTGGAAATCAGTACGATGATAAATAAACCGACCACCAGTCGGGGTATCCATTTTTGTTGATTCATGATTTTCTCATTTTGTTTTATGATACAATAGGAGCATCAGTAGCAAATATATCAAAGAAATCGGAAATCTTCTCCTTTTTCGACAAATTCAATGTTTTTTGATACCAAATCTATACAAAAGCAGCCAATTGATGACTCAATTGGCTGCTTGATAAAAAATAACGGTTTCCGAATAAGACACTCGTGCCCTAAAAAACCAAATCACCTAAAGGAACTCCATCAGAATACCTTGCTATATTTCAAGTAGTACCCGCCGGTCATACTAACGCGTCGAGCCAATTCATTTGGCGTACCGTCATACCGTCCGTTGCCGTCTCTATCAAAATTGACCAAAATATCATGATCATAAAACAACTCCCCCATCAAAGACAAAGACAAACCTTTAGCAATAGAAATATCCAAAGCATGTCCCCATAATACATCAATATTTTGTGGATTATTTAGGTAATTTGAAAATAAATCAAGCTGCGTGGTATAAGACACTTTGTCGCTGATGAATTTGTTATTGTATTTGGCTTGTAGGTTGGCCCCTGCTTGCAAAAACATCTGCTCAAAGCCCTTGGAAGGATCATTTTCTTCCACCAACTTAGTACCATGAATACCAAGATTAGCAATATCTTGGTCGGCTACATAGATAATTTTTAGACCAATCGGTGCAAAAAATACCGAGAAATGGTCATCATGTTTATAGTCTAAACCGGGTGAAAACGTGATTCTTGCCGGCGAAAATAGCTTTGCAATCAAATTATCACCAGCGGTTTCGGGAGATGTAAAATTACCTGAATAAGTAGGCAACAATAAAGTCTCCAATCCAAAATCAACCGCTCCAAATAATTTTTCTTTGATTTGGTGACCATATCTGGAATTAAAACGAACTACGTCCAAGTTCTTTTGATACAACCTCTTGGCGTCTAGGTTTACATTTTGAACGGCCAATTGAAAATTCACACCGTTGTTCCAATAATCTTTACCTTTTTTGTAATTAAAGAAAAAAGTACCTAAGCCACCAATACCAAACTTGTTATCACCGGCACCTACTCTCGGGTTGATTAATCTTAGTCCGGTAAAATCCAAACCGATTCCACCTCCTTTGATCCATCCTTCTTTAGCGTCTTGCTTAGCCATCTTAGAAACTTCTTCCAGACGCTTGTCATCTGCTTGCGCAAAAAGCATGACTCCGGAAAAGACGATGGCTACTATTAGTAAGATTTTTTTAGTCATTGTTGCGTTTATTTTAGTTTAACAATGTCACAAAGATACACAAATTTAATATTTTATGTATCTATAAAAAAAAAAAGAGATAGCGCAACCACGCGCTACCTCAGCCCTAACCAAATAAAACCAAATTATTTTTTACTTATTTCAACGAACAATAAAAAATATTTCATTTGTTCGCCTATAAAGTACAAAGATAGAATAAAATTTGCTTAAATACCATTTCAGCAAGACATAACAACTCCCTTTGGCAAGAAAACGAATGACATACACTTATAAAATCAGACTAATCTTTGGCGCAGATTAGCTTTCACAAAAAAATATTTTGCCCATATAACGATTTGCCTACCAATGATAGCAAATAAAATTTTAACACTTTTTTGTCAAAAAAATAAATTTTTCTACCCGCTCCCCTAGCCAATAATGGCCGTTATCCCTATCCGGAAACCCTACATGGCCCCCGTTTTTTGTCACTTCCAAATAAAAATTAGGGTGATTTCCGGCCAACTCGACCGGCGAACAGGATGGCGTCAAAATTGGGTCATTGGCGGCATTGATTAACAAGGTCGGTATTTTTACGCCTGCTGCATGATTGCCGGCCGATGCTTTTTGGTAAAAATCATCCGCACTCAAATAGCCATTGACCGGAGCGGAAAAGAATTCATCAAAATCACGCCATCGTTTGACATCTTTTATTTGGGCCGGGTCGATTCTTCCCGGAAATTGCTCGGCCTTAAATTTAATTTTTTGGTAGAGCTTGCGCTTAAATTTATTGCGGTAAAGGAAATTATCCCATTGATCCAACTTATCGGCACAGTCTCCCAAATTGCAGGGAGTAGAAATGGCAATGCCGTGGGTCACTATTTTCGGCAACGTATCCGCCTTGCGGCTCAAATAATTAATCACAATACTTCCGCCCATACTGAATCCGACCATCACCGCTTGTTTGTATCCTTTTTGCGAAAGCGTATCCATCACTTCCGAAATATCCCCGATTTCACCATGCTCATACAGTCGAAAAGCCTTGTTCATTTCCCCACTACAAGACCGGGCATTCCAAGCCAAAATGTCCCAGCCCCTTTCGTGCAAAAAAGTAGCCATTTTACGCAAGTACTTCCGTTGACTTCCCCCTTCCAATCCATGTATCAACACCGCCACTTTTTCATGACCGGCACGCAACCAATCCAAATCCACAAAATCCCCGTCACTCAACGTAAATCGCTCTCGCTCATAGGGCAAACGCCCCTTCTTGTCTTGCAGACTGGGCAAAATCGTTTGCAGGTGGCCATTCATTAAATACCACGGTGCTCCCGGATAAGTACTGCTTTTGATAATGGGCATTGTTAATGTCTTTGTAACTATTTAGGTATCCGCAGTTTATTGCCAAAAAATGCCCTTTTTCCCCATCTCGACAACCATTACTCTTGAGAGATGGCTTGCGACCACATTTCCTTGCCTTTGGAATCATATATTTTGATGTTCATCACCCGTTTTTTGCGGGGGCCGGTAAATGTCAAAATGCCATAATTTTGGGTCAAAACGACCGTGCCGTCGATCAAATAATCATTCTTTTCCGTCAACTTGCTAGGCGTGCCGGCCGTCAACGACGAGACAGTCAAATCATAGACCATATTCCCGGCTTTATTCTTATATCCACTCAATTCGGTATGATGGCGGTCGCCTGTCAAAAAAACCACCCCTTTGATGTCTTCTTGCTCAATCAACTCCAACAACCGCTTTCTTTCTTCCGGAAAATAATGGGCATAATTTTCATAGACGGGCGCCGTATTGAGCACCTGCCCACCGACCATGATAAACTTAAACGGTGCCTTGCTTTCCGCCAAACGGCTAATCAGCCATTGCAATTGCTCTTCACCCAACATCTGACGTTTTCCGGTTTTTCGGGTATTCGCTGACCGATAATAGCGATTATCCAAACCAAAAAACTCCATATCATTGAAGGTAAAATTAGAAATAACACTCGGATGCCCATTAATTCCGTAGGATTGATTCCCCCAAAACAGCTTAAAAGTACGTAAAGCCACATCCTTCAAAGCATAACTGCCATCCAGGTCATTCGGCCCAAAATCATGGTCATCCCAAGTCGCATAATTATGGGTTGATGCCAATAGCGGCTGCATTTCCGGAAGGGAGCGCGTGTGCGTATAGCGATGATAAAAACCTGTTTCAGAGAAATCTCCTTCACGGGTATAGACATTATCCCCCAGCCAAAGCATCGCATCCGGACGCATGGCATGAATGGCCGTAAATATCTCATAATGAGAGCCATACGGACGTCCCGGGCGATCATATTCCGGTTCATTAACGTAGGCGCAGCTACCTAGCGCGACGGAAAATTCGGGTGGATCTTCCCGCCATTGCCATAGTTTTTGAGACTGAAACTCCGTGGCATACGGCAGCTTCACCAGTTTTTTATTGATGAGCAATTCGTATTCATATCGATGCCCTTGTTGGACTTCATCAGCGACTAATCTTGCCGTATAAGCACCGGCCTTGGAAGTCATGGTAGAAGCCGTATGAAATACTTTAGCGCGATTAGTTCCCTTAATCCAATAATCAAAGGACACTTCGGCAGACTCTTTGGTTTGCACCCAAAGCAAGACTTCGCGCATCTCGCTATAACCGACCATCGGGCCGGATTGGAGTAGATTCGCTTGCGCAAAAATGGAATTAGCTAGAAACAGCAGGAACAAAAAAGGAATTGTTTTCATTGGAGAAGATTTTTTTTGCAAAGATAAGAAAATCCGATTAGTAACGATTTATATTTTGATGGATATGTGGGGGAATTTGTCCTGCGGACGCCCGCCTGCAACGGGTAGGTTCAATATGTCCTTCGGACGCCCGCCTGCAACGGGCAGGTTCATGTGTCCTGCGGACGTTCATGTGTCCTGCGGACGTTTGCCTTCAGCGACTTAAGCTTGGTCATCTGGTGTTGTCATCTTCTAAACTCCTAAACTAAAATCTGCGTAAATCTGCGGGAAAAATCTGCGTAAATCTGCGGGATTTTTTTGAACACTAAGGACACGTAGGCTGCTTCACTAAGGGACACTAAGCATGTCAAACTCACAAACTTCTAAACTTCTAAACTCTTTCCCCTACAAGTCCAGCTTACCAATCTCTCCGCAGGCTACGAGCTTAGCAATCTGGTGCCGTCAACCTGCCTGACGCCTTAAAGCGAAGCGGTAGGCAGACAGGCTTCTAAACTCCTAATCTCCCAACCAATACATATTACTATCCCCACTGACAATCATCATTTTATCGCAAGATAGCAGGACGTACCTTGCCGGTGTTCTTTTACCATAAAGAAAAAAATTATGGGTCAACGCAAAGGTTTACTCCGAACATCCATTGCACGCAAAAATCTGATGGCGGCTACCGGATTATTTATTATTTTCTTCCTGATTATACACTTACTGGGCAATTTGATTTTGATTATTCCGGATGGCTATTTCCCGATTGAATTCTGGGGTAATGTCGCCAACAATCACGACATGTATAATGCCTATTCGCACTTTTTGGTGCACTTCTGGCCAATTACTTTGATTGCTTGGGCTTTGTATGCAGCGATTATTGCACACATCATTGACGCTGTGCTCATTACGCTACAAAACAACAAGGCTAAAGGAGAGCAATATCAAATGACCGACTACTCTACAAGTACTTGGTATTCTCGTAATATGGGCCTGTTGGGCACGGTGATTGGTCTATTTCTCTTTATCCACATGGCTCAATTTTGGCTCCAATATAAGGTACTCGGCACCGAACACGATTTACATAAATTAGTCGTTGAAACATTTAAACAATGGTGGGTTATACTCATCTACGAAATCGGTATCATAGCACTGGGATTCCACTTAGTTCATGGCATTGAGAGTGCACATCGTTCGTTGGGATTCTACCCCGACAAGACCATTCGAATCATCAAAAAGCTGGCCTATTGTGTGGGCATAGGACTAGCCGTTTTATATGCGATTATCCCTATCGTTCTTTACTTCAAATAAAAAATCATGACGCTAAACGCAAAAATTCCCGAAGGTCCTTTAAAGGACAAATGGAGTAATTATTTGGATAAGACTCATATTATCAATCCGGCCAATCGAAAGAAACTCGATGTCATCGTCGTCGGCGGTGGCCTATCCGGTGGTGGAGCGGCAGCTTCTTTGGCGGAGCTGGGCTATAATGTCAAATGCTTCTTCTTTCAAGATTCCGCAAGGCGCTCCCACTCTGTGGCTGCCCAAGGTGGGGTGAATGCCGCCAAAAACTATCGCAACGACGGGGACAATGTCTATCGAATGTTTTATGATACCATCAAAGGCGGTGATTTTCGCTCCCGTGAAGCCAATGTCTATCGGATGGCAGAATGTTCGCTCCCACTTATCGACCACATGGTGGCACAAGGCGTTCCTTTCGGAAGAGAATATAATGGTTATTTGAGCAACCGTTCCTTTGGGGGCGTGCTGGTTTCACGTACTTTTTACGCAAGGGGGCAAACGGGGCAACAGCTATTATTGGCCACTTACCAAGCGATGATGAAACAAACCAAAGCGGGTAATTTGAAGCAATTTAGTCGTCATGAAATCTTGGATATTGTCGTCGTAGATGGTAAAGCTCGGGGCATTATCGCCAGAAATCTAGTCACCGGCGAAATCGAACGTCATGCCGCTCACGCCGTCGTATTAGGTACCGGTGGCTTCGGAAAAATATTTTATCTATCGACGTTGGCGATGAACTCCAATGGTTCCGCCACTTGGAGAGCACATAAAAAAGGGGCGTTTTTTGCCAATCCTTCTTGGACTCAAATCCATCCGACCGCCCTTCCACAAGCCGGAGAGCATCAGTCCAAATTGACTTTGATGTCAGAGTCCTTGCGGAATGACGGGCGCATCTGGGTACCCAAAAATAAAGACGACAAGCGCAAGCCAACAGATATTCCGGAAGAAGATCGAGATTATTACTTGGAGCGCCGCTACCCTGCTTTTGGAAATCTTGTGCCTAGAGACGTTGCTTCACGTGCCGCCAAAGAGCGGATTGATGCCGGTCATGGTGTAGGTCCATTGAAAAATGCCGTTTATCTCGATTTCAAAACAGCCATCGACAAATTGGGTATCAACACCATCAAAGAACGCTACGGCAACTTGTTTGCGATGTATCAAAAAATCACAGACATTGATGCCTACAAAGAGCCGATGAAAATTGCGCCTTCTGCCCACTTTTCTATGGGTGGACTTTGGGTCGATTATGAGCTAGGGACTTCTATACCAGGACTTTATGCCGTCGGAGAAGCCAATTTTGCAGATCATGGGGCCAACCGTTTGGGCGCCAATTCCTTGTTGCAAGCCTCCGTAGATGGTAATTTTATTTTACCCAATACCATCTCCAATTATTTGTCGCAAGACATCAGGACAGGCCCTATTTCGACAGAGACTCCGGAGTTTGACCTTGCGGAAAAAGGCGTACGTGAGCAAATCACCAAGCTACTTTCCATCAAAGGAAATATGCCGGTGGATCGGATTCACCGCCGATTGGGAAAAATCATGTTTAAGGAAGTCGCCATGTCGCGGACGGAAAAAGGTTTGCGCTGGGCGATAGCTGAAATCCGAAAATTACGGGAAGAGTTTTGGTCTAATGCCGCTGTCTCCGGTGATGAGAAAGGACTAAATTCTGAATTGGAAAAAGCCGGTCGATTGGCCGACTATCTGGAAATTGCCGAAC
>JANTGI010000012.1 GCA_024762995.1 Saprospiraceae bacterium
CCTGTGACTTGGGCTGTTGTGCCGGAGACAGAGCCAATATTTGCACCATCTTGGAAGATGTCATATCCGGTGACACCGACATTGTCCGTAGAAGCTGTCCAAGATAAATCAACACTGGTTTGTGTGATATTGGAAGCTGTTAAATTGGATGGGTTGGAAGGTGCTTGCGTGTCCGGCGGTGTCAAGGTCGTTACACTGACGGTATTGCTATTGCCGGAAACGTTGCCGGCGGCATCGTGGGCTTTTACGTAAAAGTTGTAACCGGTGCTTGCCGTTAGTCCCGTGACTTGAGCTGTTGTGCCGGTGACTGAACCGATATTTGCACCATCTTGGAAGATGTCATATCCGGTGACGCCGACATTATCCGTAGAAGCTGTCCAAGATAAATCAACACTGGTTTGTGTGACATTGGAAGCTGTTAAATTGGACGGGTTGGAAGGTGCTTGCGTGTCCGATGTGCTGCCGACAAGATTAACGGTATAATCTTCTACTTCACCGTAGGAGAAGGTTTCACAAGCTGTCGGGATGCCATTGTATTTCATGGATACCCGCATTCTCGTGGTGGCGGTTGCCGTTCCGGAAGGTACCGTAAATGTGCCACTGACAGGTGTTGTTTTGGAAGCGGCCTTACTCCATACTTGTTCTCCGGCATCACTAAAATCGCCATCATTATTGTAGTCAATCCATACAGAATAACCTTCACTATAGACGGTTCCCGTCCAGTGTGGGGTGATGGTGATGGTGTATCCATTGCCGATGGTTAAGTCTGTGCTAATGGAAGTGTAATCTGAATATCCATTGGTGGCGCCGGATGTATTGTCGATGGTATTAAGTTGGACTCTGCCGATGTATTCATCCGATACGCTATTTCCTTTGGAAGAGCAATAACTGGTTTGTCCATAAGCTCCCCCAATACCGACGGCGTGCCAAGCGTTGGTGACCGCGATTTCGGCCGCAGAACCGGCACCAAATAAATCAACCGCAGACTGGATACCAAACGTTCTGGCATCGGCATATTGCGAACTGGATGTCATATAGACGCTGATCATTCTGTAAGCGATTTTAGCGGCATCGTCTATGCCAATACCTGTGACGGAGTAGGTGTCTCCATTGTCGTTGGTACCGGAGCCACCGACAGAGACCAAGTAGTACCAATAATTTAAAACTCCACTATTGGTGTGTACACCACCGTTGTCGCTACTACCTGTAGCCCAATTGGTGCCTTGATAAGTATCCGGTTGTCCTTCTGATTTAGGGTCGCTCATGCTTCGAAGTGCAGCGTGTCCGGCTCTACGCTCAATATCTTCTCCGATAAGCCAAGTTTGCTTGTTAGGAGCTGCAAAATATTCAATGGATGCGCCCCAGATGTCCGAAAACCCTTCATTCATTGCACCGGATTCATAGGAATAAGTCAAATCGGCCGTATAACTCATGACAGCATGACCAATCTCATGACCGGCAACATCTAAGGACGTCAAAGCGTCAAAATAAGTCCCGCTACCATCACCATAAGTCATGACGCTACCATTCCAATAGGCATTATCATAGGCGACATCGTAATGCACATAACTTTTTATTTTTGCTCCGTTGTCGTCAAAGCTATTGCGATTGTGTTTGGTTATCCAATAATCGTAGGTCATCTCTGCGCCCCAGTGTGCATCTAGTGCGGCATTATCTTTGGCTGAATTATCGAATTCAGCGGCTGTCCAATCATTGTTGTTGTCCGTAAAGTCCACGGCATTGCTATAATTTGTACCGGTATTCATGTCGTAGGTTTCGATACCATTGCCCCGGGTATATTCTCTTAAGCGGTAGGAGCCGCTATAGCTGTCCGTTTGAATGGTTTTGCTGCCGGAATAGCGAGTGGCAGCGGTGCCATTGGCAGGGGCAACATGGTGGATGATGTTATCGGCATACAAAAAATCCCCTGTTTGGGCATCAATATAAATCATCGCACGGCTGACGGGTTTACTTGCGTAAATGTCAAAGCGATAGGCTAATCTTGCAGCACTTTGATCTTTAGCGGTATTTTTGGATAGATTGGGGAAAATGACCAATTCGCCGGAAGGCTTGCTATAATCCATTAAAGAAGCGCTAGGGTTGTCCCACATATATTCATTGGCGCCTACATGTTGGATTGCTTTCGCAAAAGCGGCATCTTTAGAAAGTGTAGGATTTACATCTAAGTCATCGACTTGGAAATATTCACCATTAAAAGATTTGATAAGCCCATTTTGGCTATGCACCTTGTAAGTACCAAAAACAACATCAACTCCCTTGTAGGTTTGTTTGTATTTGGTGTGCGTAAATCCTAGCTCATCAGTATGCTGTTTTATCGGTACATACTTTGCCGCGGGGGCCAAATTTAATTTTTGCCGTAAGAACGTTTGGGCTTCTCCGACAGAGCGACTTTCTTGCAAAATCTCAAATTTGGGTACATTGTGTGCGTTGGTAATTCGGGTTTGTCCGTTTTGAGCATAGGACGATAAGCTTAATGCTGAAACTACAAATAGGAGCATCAGTCTCTTGTAAATCAAGTGCATAAAAAATCAATTTTTGTGAAAAAAAAGTGTCAAATTGGGCTGGAAGTGCAATTTTACAACTTTTTATTAACCTGTGCAACATAACAACGAAATTTTATTGTGTCTATACGTTTTTTGACAATTTTTATGAAATATGCAATCTAAAATAATGTATTTTAGATTTACATAGAGTTTTAGGGAACTCAGCAGAATTTTTATTCTTATCCACTAAAAAAGACCATGGGAACATCCTACGATTAAATAGAATCTCTGCATCATAATCGGCCGTGATTGCTGTATAAAACGTTTTACACCTTTTCAAGATTTCAGTCAATTCAAGCTCTATAAGAGTGGCATCTTTGTAGTCCGCAACGTAGTGAAGAGGTAAAAGCATGCCCCAACTGCAAGTCATAGCAAGTTATGTTGGAAAAACCAACGCAGAGTAAGGGAAAATTTGAAATTATGGCTGTTATTGTCTAAAAAATTTACTTCAAATTTTTTCTTAATCAAGGCGGATTTTGGAGGCATAGCAGGCTATGACGACCACTAGCCCAGTTTGAAGTATTATTTTTGTGCAATCTGTTATACACACTAATTGCTTACCAAAAATCTTTTTTTAACCCAAATCCGTATCTTTACCCGTAATGACAAAAAGGATTAAAATTATTTGGCTGGTAGGCGTATTGCTGGTTGCCCAAAAAATAGGGGCGCAACAGGTTAATTTTTTGCAATACACCTTGCAAGACGGCTTGCCCCAAAGCCAAGTCTATGCGATTGCAGAAGATGAAACGGGCGTTCTGTGGGTCGGTACTCAAGGCGGGGGACTCTCTCGGTTTGATGGTGAAAACTTTGAGCTGGCTCGGGTTTCGTTGCCGGATAATTACATCAATGCCTTGTTGGTCGAAGGGTCAAGACTATGGATTGGGAGTAATACGGGCGTAACGGTTTGGTCGCAAGACTCGACTTTTACGATTCCTTGGAAAGAAGGACAGGTACACAAGGTCACTGCGCTAAATATTGATAATCAAGAAGTTGTGTGGGTAGGGACAGAGGACGGCTTATTTTTTGTGGATACCAAAAAGCATCCTGATCAGCTGAAAAAATACACCCGATTGAAAAATACCGGGGTGCGTTCTTTCTTTTTTACGGACAAAGAACAATGGGTGGCGACGGCGAGCGGGGCTTGGCAAATCCATGGTGATGGCCATTATTCCATGCGCAATGGGTTGGAGAGCAATGATGTCCAAGTGGTTTTTAGAGATATTTTGGGTCGGTTGTGGGTGGCTACTTTTGATGGGCGAATAGCGCTTTTTGATACGGACCAAAATTTGTCTCTGGGGGCGATTAAAATTCCGGCTAATGGGCATCCCCAATTTATCGCTCAGATTCGCCGGCAAATTTGGGTGGGCACGAATAACAATGGGATAGAGACTTATAATTTAGATATCAAACGTTGGTCGGAGATTGGTGAGCGTTCGGGCCTTGCGGCAAAAAATATAAAAACGGTATTTGAAGATAGCTGGAAAAATATTTGGGTGGGGACTTCGGGGGACGGCTTACTCAAAAGTGTCGGTCAAGAGTTTGTGCATTTTGGGTTGCAAGCCGGACTCAAAGGAGACAATGTTTATGCGACTTTTTGTGATAGTAAAAACCGAATTTGGTTTGCGGAGTCGGGCTATGGGGTG
Source organism: Saprospiraceae bacterium (assembly GCA_024762995.1). GTDB lineage: Bacteria > Bacteroidota > Bacteroidia > Chitinophagales > Saprospiraceae > HyVt-613. The sequence goes on from JANTGI010000012.1 coordinate 4,208, forward strand.
TCGGTTTATGATAGTGCGGGCCTGCATCATTTTGGGCGTCAAGAAGGTTTTTCTAATGTAAAATGTAAGGCCATTTTGGAAGACAATCGGGGGCGGATTTGGATAGGCACAGATGGTCATGGGTTGGCGTATCGCGATACAAGTGGTTTTCATTTCCTTTCGGAAAATAACGGTTTGCCTAGTAATTGGATAAATAGTCTGGTCAAGGATTCCTTGGGAAATATTTGGGTGGGAACCTATGGAAACGGGATGGCTAAAATCAAAGATTTAGATACGCTGGGTTTTCAAGTATTTCCTTACGGAAAAGCAGAAGGACTGCCGGAATTGCGAATACAAACACTGGCCATAGACCCCGAAGGGCATTTATGGTTTGGGACTCGGCATGGAGGGTTGGGCTATTATTCGGATGAGTTTGAAGCGGTGGTTTTTGGTCCGGAAAATGGCTTGCCCAATGCAGATATTCGAGCCATCACTTTTGAAAATAAAAAGGTGTGGGTCGGTACGGCCGGCCATGGAATCTATCACGGCGATTGGCAAAAGCAGCCCGTAAAATTTGCGAAAGCCGATCTCAGCCACAGCGTCACTCCCGTCAATATGTCTAATAATATTTACCTACTGGCCTTTGATAAAAATAATCATTTTTGGGTGGGTACGGAGCGGGGGCTGAATCGTTTGGTCTTGAATTATAAGTCGCAAGTAGTTGATTTTAAGCACTTTGGAAAGGAAGAAGGATTTTTGGGAATTGAAACCTGCCAAGATGCCATCTGCTTTGATCAGCAAGATAATCTATGGATTGGCACGATGAATGGTCTGATGAAACACCAATCGGTGAAAGAAATCAATGAACTCGGCGCACCCAAAATACATTTTGCGGACATCCAATTATTTTATAAATCCCTGAATGAAACGGATTTTAAAGATTGGTGTAAACCGGATGGTGGGCTGCGAAAAGGATTGGTATTGCCCCATAACAAAAATCACTTGGGTTTTAAGTGGTCAGGCATCCATTTGGCACGACCCAATCAAGTGAAATATCGTTGGCAATTGGCAGGCAGTGAAACCGATTGGTCGCCATTGTCAAAATCAAATAATGTTCATTACGCCAACTTAGATCCGGGTAGTTACGTATTTAAGGCGCAAGCCTGCATTAATCCGGAGAATTGCAGTATGGTGCTTACGGCTCCTTTTGAGATTGAAAAACCTTATTGGCAGATGTGGTGGTTTCGGTTGGTGGCGGCAGGTAGTTTGTTGATGCTGGGCTTTTTATTTTATTGGCTTCGGGTGCGGTCTATTCGCAAGCAAGAATTAGCCAAACGAAAAGAATTAGAATTAAAAAATCATTTGTTGACAGTCGAGCAAAAAGCCTTGCAATTGCAGATGAATCCCCACTTTATTTTTAATGCCTTGAATAGTATCAACGGCCTAGTCGCATTAAAGGATTTTGCGCAAGCGAGAAAACAAATCAATCGCTTTGCGGTACTGATGAGACAGATACTATCTAATTCCCGAAAGGAAAAAATATCGCTGGAAGAAGAGCAAAAAACACTAGAGAATTATCTGACGATGGAGCAGTTTTGTCGTCCGAATAAGTTTGATTTTGAGATAGAAATAGCGGATGATTTAGATGTGGAAGAAGTAGAATTGCCGACGATGATTATTCAGCCCTTTGTGGAAAATGCCATTATCCACGGTGTGTCTCATCTTGAAAATAAGGGCTTGGTGAAGATTCGTTTTTTTGCACAAGCGGATATCTTAATTTGCGAAATTATAGACAACGGAGTCGGTCGAAAAAAATCTGCCGAACTCCGAAAAAAGCGTAGTCCAAGCCACCAATCCACAGCGATGGCAGTCACTCAAGAGCGATTGGACGCATTATTTGCCGAAAGGCACGGAAAATCAGTAGAAATAACCGATATTGTGGACGAAAAAGGAGTTGTAAAAGGGACGAAAGTCATCTTGCGCATTCCTATTTAGGGCATGTCCCTTAATACTTAACACCAAGTCATGAAAGCCATTTTGATAGACGATATGCCCCAAGCATTGCAAGTTTTGCGCGCAGATATAGCCGACGTGGCGCCCGAAATAGAAATAATCGGGACCGCTGACAGTGTGGTCTCCGGTGTTAAATTACTGATGAAGGAGTCGCCGGATTTGCTGTTTTTGGATATTCAATTGGGGGATGGAACCGGCTTTGATATTTTGGAGATATTGCCTGAGATTAATTTTAAAATTATTTTTACGACGGCTTCGGATGAATATGCTTTGCGGGCGTTTCGGTTTGCGGCTGTGGATTATTTGTTGAAGCCGATTGACTTGGATGAATTAAAAAATGCCATCGCCCGCGCCCAAACACAACTAGGAACGACAACGGAGCGATTAGATGTATTGAAAGATACCTTTCGGAAACCGGATGAATTGCCTACCCGCATGTGCCTACACACGCAAGACAAGATAGAAGTGGTTGATATTCAATATGTTGTGCGGTGCGAATCCAGTGATAATTATACGATTTTTTATTTTGAAAGTGGTCAAAAATTGATGGTGACCCGCACCTTAAAAACCTTTGAAAAGCAGTTGTCGAAGCATCAATTTTTTCGTTCTCACCAATCTCACTTAGTGAATTTACAATATTTACAATCCTTCGTCCGGACGGAAGGAGGCTATTTGTTATTAAAAAATGGCGACCAAGTTCCGGTGTCCGTGCGCAAACGAACGGAACTGATGGGGATATTGGAAGGGATGTAGGATGGAAGTGTGGGGTTGGATGCTTAGCAGCAAACAAACGACCTTTGAGTACATAAAAAAAAGCCACTCCCCACTTTTGGAGAATGACTTCTAGGATGTTGTTAGGTCGGGTTGGTTTTAGCAACCTTCCATCATGACTTCGCTGATAACTAGTTGGTCGTCAATGACTTGGAAGTTTACTTCTCCGGTTGCTTCGTCAAAGACGGAAAGCTCGGATTTCCAATTTTTGAACATATAGACTTCGCTGTCATCGGAGACGGCACGCCCTTGAAGGTTGTTGAAAAAGTTGTAAAATACGAATCCGTCTTCAATGGTGAAATTAGGGATGGTCACGGTGATATTTTGATAGTATTCGCCACTTTCGTATTGGATGGAGATGTTTTTGGGTGTGGTGGCCGAAAAAGCATATTCGTCGTCATCTTCGGTACCTAGGTCGGCGACTCTTTCGCTCATGGAGATTAGGTAGTGCTTCATGGATTCGCCGGCTTTAGGAGTTGGGATGGGTAGCAAGTAAGTATCCAATACAAATCCTTGAATATCACCTACTTGTACAAGTATCCAATTCCCTTTGATGATGTAAGGATTTTGTTCGTCTTCGGTGGAGCGTAGTGTTTTGATGGCGTAACGCTCTTGGGTAAATCCCAATACTTTTACTTGAGATCCGGGGACTAAGATGGCAAGTCTTTTGGAGTGGATGGATGGTTCTTGGCGTAGGTTGAGTCCGGTTTTTGCCCATACGTATAGGACTTCTCCGGTTTGGCAAATATCAACAGTTTGTTTGGCTTGTAGCGGTTGCCCGAAAAGCATCGTTAGAAGGACAACTATCCATGAAAATCGGATTATCGGGTTCTTTGATTTCAAATTAATTGCGTTCATGACTTTTAGTTTTAAAGTTGATAGATTCGCTTTCGCAAAACCTTTTGTCGAACTGACAAGGCAAAGATGGGGGGGAGTGGGTTGGTTTGTTTTGGGGTTTGAGAATTCGTGGGGGAGGGCTTAGAATTCGTTTTTGTGGAGGAAGGTGGTTGGGAGTTTACCCCTAAATTGGTTTGGACATATTTTTTTGCGCAAGCAGAATGAACCAATATCGGGCAAAAAGGTTATACTTGCTCACGGGGTGCCGAACCATGCAATATTGCAACGGCTGAGATGATACCCACTGAACCTGGCCAAGTAATTTTGGTAAGGAAACCGGTCCTATCTATATCTCTTTTCCTGCATTCCGTCCAATTTTTTTGAAAGATGGATAAGCTATTTGGGATAATTCTCTTGTTGATTTTGACTATTTCCGGCTACAGCCAAGCGATATTGACCGGGCGTATAACGGATGCGGATACGGAAGATCCGTTGAGTTTTTCTAATATTGCCATTCACATGCCTGATGGAAAGATACTGGGTACTTCGGCTGATTTGGATGGTAAGTACTCTCTAAAATTGCCTTTCGGAAAATATAAATTGGTCGCAAGCTACGTTGGCTATCAAACAGTTACGGAGGATGTGGACGTAGCGAAAGATGTGGTGGTTAAGGATTTTGCTTTGGCGCCGGCTACAGACGTGATGATTATTGCTTGTCCTGTGGTCTATGCTTCCCGTCCGTTTACGGTAGATAGAATTTTTCAAGCGACCATTGAAAAGGAGAATTTGGCGCAAGACGTACCTTTCTTGTTAAAAATGACTCCGTCGGCTGTGGTGACATCGGATGCCGGTGCCGGTGTGGGGTATTCGGGGATACGGGTTCGGGGTGCCGACCAAACGAATATCAATGTAACCGTCAATAATATACCGCTTAATGATCCGGAATCTCACCAGGTGTATTGGGTGGATCTGCCGGACATCATGGCTTCCGCAAAAAATATAGAAATAGAAAGAGGAGTAGGGACTTCGACAAATGGAGCCGGTGCCTTTGGTGCCACCATCAATGTCGCCACTAAGCAACCAAATGAAAATGCCGGAGTCACGCTGGCTTCTACAATCGGTTCTTTTAATACTCAAAAGTACAGTTTAGAAGCAAACACGGGAAAAGTGAAAGATGATTTTTCTTTTCAAGGTCGTGTATCTTCCATAGGCTCAGATGGTTATATTGACCGGGCTTCGTCTGACTTAGTTTCCTACTTTCTTTCTGCTAATTATGAAAAAGGTCGCCATCGTGTCCAATTAAATACTTTTTCGGGGCATGAGATTACTTATCAGGCTTGGTACGGGGTGCCGATTAATTACATCAATGACCCTAAATTGAGAACCTACAATGCCGCCGGTACCAATCGCCCGGGGAGTCCGTATGAAAACCAAGTGGATAATTATAAACAGACTCATTATCAAGCCATTTATGATGGATTTTTGTCCGATCGAATCAATTATAATCTGGCATTGCACTATACCAAAGGGGCGGGTTATTATGAGCAATATAAGGATGGAGAAAAGATATCCAAGTACGGATGGCAGCCATTAATACTAGGGGATACGACCATCGAAAAGACGGATTTGATACGCAGAAAATGGTTGGATAATGATTTTTATGGGGCTGTTTTTAACTTGACAATCCCTATTAAAAATGATAAGATTCAGATTGGTTCGGCGTGGAATCAATATGATGGATTGCACTATGGGAAGGTGATTTGGGCGCAACTGTCTGATATTCCGAAAGGGCATGAGTATTATAATAATTCGGCTTTGAAGACAGATTTTAATGTTTTTGCGAAAGCTTATAAAAACTTCGGGCGGTTTGATACTTATTATGATTTGCAATTTCGTCAAGTGGATTACCGGTTTGAAGGAGTGGATTCGGAAGGAAAAACGTTGCCTTCTACCGTGCAGCATCAATTTTGGAATCCGAAGGTTGGGGTTTTGTATTCATCTTCCAGTAAATGGTTTGACAATACTTATGCATCTTTTGCGGTGGCGCATCGGGAGCCTAACCGGAATGATTATCGAAGCAATTCGATAGATAAAGCGCCAAAATCTGAAAGATTAATGGATTTTGAAGCGGGAGTTCGTAAAATTAATGGAGATTTTCAATATGAAGTCAATGGTTTTTATATGGCCTATAAAGATCAATTGGTGTTGACCGGAAAATTGACGGAGGTCGGGGAGTATGCACGGGTCAATGTGCCGGAAAGTACGCGCATGGGAGTAGAGACAAAATTTGCGGTGAAAACCACTCCATGGTTAACCTTGTCCGGCAATCTGACCATCAGCCAAAACAAAATTAAGGAGTTTACGGAGTATGTGGATAATTGGGATACATGGGCGCAGGAAGAAGTGATTCACCGAAATACGGATTTATCCTTTTCTCCGAAAGTAATCAGTGGAATGGCGGCCGATTTTTCTATTTTGAAGAATAAATTGAGCGCATCCCTTACGGGAAAATATGTAGGAAAGCAGTATCTGGATAATACGTCAAATGACAAAACGGCTTTGGCGGCTTATTTTTATAATGACCTGCAAATCAATTACTTACTAAAGAAAGCAAAGGTCAAATACCTACTGAATCTTAAAGTGAATAATTTGTTTGACCAAAAATATTCCACCAATGGTTGGGCATATCGGTATCGTACCGGCAGCCCGTATATTGGGCCTTATGATCAATTGGAAGGTGGCGATACGTACTCTCAAGTCGGGCTTTTTCCACAAGCCGGAGTGAATTATTTGTTGGGGTTGGTGGTGAAGTTTTGACGGTGTTTAACGGTATGACGGTGTAGCGGTGTAGCGGTGGGGCGGTGTAACGGTATGACGGTGTAGCGGTGTAACGGTGCAGCGGTGTGTAACGGTATGACGGTGTAACGGTGTGGCGGTATAACGGTGTGTGACGGTGTAGCGGTTTGGCGAGGAATGATTGCCCTTGTTTTGTTAAATATTTTGTAAACCCTTGACCCTTCACCTTCTCTGACCGTTAAACCCTAAAACCGCTACACCGCTGTGCCTTCACCCCACTGACTTTTTGCCACAAACGCAAAGTTTGATAAAAAAACCTATCTTCGCTAGAATATTTACGTAAACCAAAGCTTTAGTATCTCATCAAATCAATGAAATTTTTGAGTGGCCTACTTCGGATTAAATAAAACTGCCTACATTCAATTGCATATCAGTGTGTTCCTATGGGGCTTTACGGCCATTTTGGGTAAGTTGATTACGTTGTCGTCTATTGAGTTGGTTTGGTGGCGGATGCTGTTTGCGTTTATCAGCTTATTGTTTTTAAATCGGGCGCGGGTAGGTCTGCGTGGGATGGCCATGAAGGATGTGGTGAAGATTGGGTTGAATGGCGGTTTGTTGGCGCTGCATTGGGTGGCGTTTTATGCGGCCATCAAAATGGCAAATCCGACCATAGCCTTGGTGGGATTGTCCACGACTTCGTTTTTCACGGCTATTTTTGAGCCGCTAATTTCTCGTAAGAAAATTGTCTGGCCGGATGTATTGATAGGGTTTGTGGCGATACCGGGGATGATATTGATCTACAAAAACGTTGATTTACAGATGGTTACGGGGCTTTGGCTGGGGATTGGTGCGGCGATCGTATTGGCGATATTTTCTATTATTTCCAAGAAACAGATTGCGCATTCCAATGCTTTGGGGATGAGTTTTGTCCAATTGAGTGGGGGGTGGTTGTTTATCAGTTTAGCTTTGTATTTGATGCCATCGATGTCCTTTTCGCTGTCTTTTCCGACAGGTCAAAATCTATGGCTTTTGTTGATTATGGCTATATTTTGTACGACGATACCTTTTATATTATCCCTTCAAGCCTTGCGGAAATTGTCGGCTTTTACGTCTAACTTGACGTTGAATTTGGAGCCGGTTTATGGTATTTTTATGGCATGGCTTTTTTTGAATGATGCCAAAGAATTGTCCACAGGCTTTGTTTTGGGGGTGGTGATTGTCTTGGTTTCGGTGCTGAGCTATCCTTTGTTGTATCCTGTAACGCATAAAGGTGTAGGAGACTAGGTAGAAATTTTATGATTATTAGGCCCATTCAAAAAACGTAAGTGTCTAGGTACAAATAGGGCATTTACGGCAAAACTAGTGGATACCTAATCAGTTACCAAAAAACGATATAATCGTAAAAAGAATGAAGAGTTTTTTCTATCTTCGCCCTGATATGCAAGGGAGAGACTATCATCGATTTTTTTATTTTACCGTATTAGCGTTGATTGGGCTGCTGTATTGGCCCCGGATAGCAGATTATGGACTGTTTATGGACGGTTCTTATTATGGTACGATAGCGCACAATATGGCGCTGGGAGATGGAAGTTTTTGGCGACCAATTTTTCATAATATAAACCTTCGTTATAATTCCGGGTCTGCGGTTTTTTATGAGCATCCACCATTGATGTTTTGGTTAGAATCGTGGTTTTTTCGAGTCTTTGGGGATGGATTTTATGTAGAAAACATCTATGGGACGGTCATATTGGTGCTGCATATATTGACATTGACTTATTTTTTTCGGGCACTTACACAGGGAAAGTATTCTTTTTTTGCAGCATGGCCGGTATTATTATTGTGGTATGCTGTACCCACCATATCATGGAGTTTTCCACAGAATATGATAGATAATACGCTGTCTTTGTGGTGTTTGTGGGCTGTTTATCTAATTTTTATCGGCTTGCGCAAAGATCATTTTTTGTATGCGGTGGTCGCAGGGGTTTTAATTGGGTTAGCGGTTTTGACGAAAGGACCGGTCGGACTTTTTCCTTTGGCGGCGGTCGGAATGTATTGGTTAGCGAGTTTGTTGACCCAAGCCAAAGGCTTTAGGTATCCAATTTTTAGAAGTATTTATAAAACCATTGCGTTGCTTTTTGGCTTAGGGATAGTGGGGGTGAATGTCTATATGTCTCCATCCGGTCGAAAGTTTATGACTCAATATATCCATCAGCAAGTGATTCCATCCGTTAGTGGTCAACGCGAGATGCCCAATACGCTTTCGGCGCATTTATCGATACTTCGGGATATGTTGGTGGAATATGCCCCGATTTATGGCATCGCTATCGTTTTATGGGTAATTTTTCGTAAGCGCCATGGGAGTGATTCATTGATTGTCGCTGCCCGGAAAAATAATACACGGTTTGCCGTATGGATGTTGATGGTGGGGTTTAGTTCGACGTTGCCGATTGCTTTGAGTGCGAAAAGTCACTCATTTTATTTGATTAGTGGAGTGCCTTATTTTGCGATGGCTGTAGTTTTGTATTGGGTAAATGATATAGATGCTGTGGTTCAGCGACTTGTATTGACTAAGCGTCAACAATCTGTTTGGGTAGGTTCAGTCATAGCTATTTTTGTTTTTTCCATTGTATCTACTGTTTGGCAATGGGGAGATTATAAGCGAGACACTTTATTGTTGCATGATATGGAGTTGCTTTCGCAAAAAATGCCTAAAGATACGGTGGTGGGTATTTTTGCGGATATTTCAAATTCTACTTGGTACACTTTTGATTCAAATTTGGAGCGGCACTTACTTATTCGGACGAATCCAGATTGGTCCGCAGAAGAAGTGGTTTTGACGCGGGCGGTGGTTGATTCGACTGCTCTGTCTGAGCTCACCCAAAATAATTATAAGCCTTTAGAAGGAGATTGGAAGGCTTTTCGGGTTTTTGTGCGGAAGTGATTCATATTTTTTTGCTATTATTTTTTTAGGTCTTTTTTTTGAGTTTGTCTTTTTCCCATTTTTTTGCGTTGTTTTCGATGTAGTTAGAGATGTAGTAGTGTGATCTTTCGTCCCGGATGATGATGTCCCAGTAGTCGCGTTGCCAGATGGAGCCTTTGGAGGGGATGTTGGGGAGTGGGGCGCTCGTCGGGGCGATCGTCGGGGCGATCGTCGGGGCGAATTGCAATTCGCCCTTACTATCTACGCCCTTAGCGTTGTCTAGGTCCTTGTTATTTTTGATATTTTGGTGGAGTATTCTTATTTTTTTGGTGGTTGCGCCTTTGTAGCCGCGGACGATGGCTCCGATAGTTTGCGATGGAGATTTAAATTGGTTGGGGGTGTGTTCTTGGGGTTTCAGGCGGTAGTTGATCTGGATGATGGCGTGAAAGTGATTGGGCATTACGATGTAGGAGCCTAGAGTTACATTCTTGCGGATAAGGGCGGTATTTTCCCATTCTGCCTGGGCTATTAGACCAAAGTCATTTAAGATCATTTTTCCATGCTTGATGTCGCCGAAAATATTTTCTCGATTTTTCACCACTAATGTTATGAAGTATAATCCAGGTTGAGAATAGTCAAAATTCTTTAGACGTATCGAACGCCTATGGTGCCTTAAGGGGTCGTAGCTCATAATCTGCTTTTTGATAGAATATGCAAAGTGAGTTGTCTGCTAAATAGCAGTATGTCACTCGCCTTGTTTTGTGGTAACTACTTAGATATCCGCAAGTTTTTGCCGTCAACATTCCTGTTTTGTTTTCTAAAATAAGGGACATCTAAAGTAACATTTTAAGTAAGTATAAAGCTAACTCACTGTTACAGAGTTGATTGGCTTTGAGCAAATGTACGAAAAATATCCTAAATCAAATTAAGAAACTTGTTTTGCTAGAGTCTCTCGCCGATGTTCGAAGGCTTGGCTAGGTGCTCCGTAAAGTTAGAATCGTTCAAGGCAGCAGGTTATAGATAAGTGAGCCAAGGTTTACAATTCTTTCCTAAATGCCCGTACTTGGTTATAATTCATTAAAGCAGTTGTCCAATTTTTATCATAATTATCTACTTCAAAAGAGAGTTGGATTGACAAACATGTCATATAGGATGCAAAATAAATCAAATCTTCCAAATCTTCTTGTACACGGATGTCCATATTGGGCATCTTCAATGAAACTTGGATATATTCAAACATCCTTTGGGATAGCTTGGGACTCCAAATCAAGGCCGGAAAACTTAACTCGTCCAGTATATGTCCCAAGTTTTGAATCGGACTTTTGAGATTCAACAACGGAAAAATTTTCTTTTCTACCGAAAGGGGCTTTTGCCAATGACCAGAAGGGATTTCATGATACTTTTTTTCCCAATTCGGAATATGCGACAATGCCCAAGCTCCACGAATACCCGTCAAGGCTTCTATCCAAGGCTTCAACCATGTTTCCGAAAGGGCATATTCTATCAATTCGGGAATCCGAAAGGCGGGAATCAATAAGTTTTGCGCTTTCACTTTCGTGATAAATTCATACATCGCCCACTGGAAATCTTTATTTAATATTTGCGAAAGCAGGCTGTTTTGTTGTTGAGAAATTGGCTCTTTGTCTTCGGTAATGGGGGATAAATGGGGCTTGCGGGTAGCCCGCTTAAACCGATAATACCCCCGATCTTGGAGACTTAATAGACTGATTGCGGCCAATATCTTTTTGGGGTCATCTCCATGGATATTTTGACGAGCCAAAAAATCTTGGAGTGATGGCGCTATCTCCGTGGCACTCAACCCCATTAGGCTGACACGTTTTAAGGCATCTTTCCAGTTGTTTTCTGACATTTTATTATCTTTGGTGCGAAGTTAGGGACACAATCAGAATAAATGCCCATAATTAGGCGAGATTATTTTGGGATTAGACAAGGCGGGAAGAGCGATGGTAGCCCCGGCCAGAGTGATGAGCAACGCAGTCTAATCACAAAAGAAGCCGTGTAAAATGAACATTTAATAAAGGTAAAGAAAATGTCTAATTGGTTTAAAAATCTACTGCATAAAGAAACGGAAGTAAGACCCAAGTTTGGGACCATGTCCATTCATGAGACGGACTTGGCGCTTGCGCAAAAAATGCTGACTGAAGCACCTAGTCCAACGGCCATAAAGGACTTGGAAGAATACACCAAAAAGTATCTGAATGTGGAAGCTGTTTATGCTTTTGGGCAAGAGCCTTTGGATGCTTTGTTTTCGTTGTTGCCTAAGGAGAGCATTGTGGTTTCTCCGGCTTTCATCTATAAGAGTGCAGCCGAATCCATGTTGCGTAATGATCTGAAAATCAAATGGATAGATATTGAGTTGGCGAGTTTTGGACCTGATTTGGCAGAGTTGAAAACGACCATTGAAGATGGCGCTAATGCCTTGTTTTTGCCCTATTACTTGGGGATACCGTCTAATTTTTTGGAAGAGATTTTGGAAGTATGTCGGGCAAATGATGTGTTGGTGATTGAAGATTGTCGGCAGGCGCCTGGAGCATTGTTTGATAGTCAGCCATTGGGTAGTTTTGGGGATTTGGCATTGTTTAGTTTTAATGCCATGATGCCGGTGAATGCCATGCAAGGGGGGATGATTGCCATTAAATACAATGTCGATTTTTCTGAAAGGATGGCCAAAATACAGGCAGACGCACCCGCCGCGACGCTTTCGCAAAAAGAATTATTGGAAGCATTTATAGATTTTTATGAAGACCGAAAAATCCCCGACAAAGGTCTTTTAGACATAAAACATGGCAATAAACGTTGGGAGAAAAAATGGACTTTTAGCGAAAGCAAAACTACCAAAATCTATCCGGCTCAGGCTGTTTTGGCGAAAGCCCAATTAGAGCAAGCAGAAAACTTTAGTTATTACCGCCAAAATCATTTGAGAGTATGGCAAGCCATCGCCGAAGAAAAAAATTGGCTAATGCCCCAACCCATCCCCCAATCGGCACCGGGATGGTTGCGTGCACCGGTATTGGTCCCCGAACAAGACCAAGAAAAAGCAAAATCTTTGGATGAACACCCCGAAATCGGGCGCTGGTATTGTGAGACCAGTCTGCCACAAGGCCTTGATTTAGAGCTGTTTCCAAATACGAAGCGGGTGAGCCGGGAGATTTTTCAGTTTCCGACGGAGATGTAAAAAGCTCCGGAATTTTATATTTCAAGGCTTCTATTTTACCACAAATCGTCGAATCTCCACCCCCGCTTTAGACGTGATTTTCAAAAAGTATAAACCGGACTTCAATTGTTTATTAGCCAACTCGATCTGCTGTTGATTAGCGGCAAGTCTATGCTTTTCTGTGTACAGTAATTGTCCGTTTGCCGAAAGGATATCCAGGTTTAAGTTTATTGGCCTATTTACATTTAGCGTAAGCCGAACGGTCGAAGTAATAGGATTGGGCTGGATGCTCCAATCACTAATCTCATCAATTTCCGAAAGGGCTAAGGGGCCGGTTATAAATGTCCACTTCATCGAAGTCAAGCTATCGGAGCAAGTATATCCATCATTAAATGGGGTCACTCGCCAAAAATAATTTTTGTTTGGTTCCGGCAAAGCAAGTACATATTCCGATTGAGTCGTGATAAAAGTTTGCGTGAGTTGAGAGAAGTTGGAGTGTCGGGAGACTTCCAGGAAATAGGTTGACGCATTCGGCACATCATTCCAATCAAGAGTGACGTAATTGGAACTTAACGTCGTCGAATTGGCGGGAGAGATAAGCGTAGGGGCTTGGTTGATAGGCGTGGTATTGGGGATGTAGTTGCTCTGCAAATAAGCTCGGGAAGGCTTTGCATAATCGGCCTGCATCACCATTGATTGCTCGGGGGTAAAGGCAAAGAGTGGACACATCCAATAACCCATGGCATTGTTGGTCATGGGGTGGATGGGTGTGCCGCAGGAATCTTGGTCCGTCCCGGTGTACGTACAATCATCAGCGCCAAGTGGCCCCAGTACATTATAATCCGGAGGTGTGTCACAAATAAAATCGGCGACATTTTCACAATTTTGGGCGCAAGTACTGGAAGTATCTATTTCAATATGGTCACTGGTGGTATTCATCAGGCTAAAGAAGTGACCGAGTCCGTGGGACGTTCTGGAGAGTGGAGCAAAATAACTGCTGTTCTTCATAATTAACCAGTCATCAGGGTGAGAATAAATAATCCCACTTGATCCTGTCGGATTGAGTATATCATGAACAATAAAAATATTAACCGCTGTCGAATCAAAGGCTTGTCGGCAACTATTCGTCGTCAATGCACTGGTATGATTGTAGTCGAAGACAGCCGAATTGTCCATATAATCGAATCCATCTTTGATATAAAAGGTAAATCCGGTATTGGCAAATTCTTGATTGACCCGACAAAGCGCTTCAAAGACTTTGTGCTCCGTAACTCGTTGTTGCCCTTCAGAATCCGCAACTAAGTGGAATTTAATGGGGACATATCTTTCGTCTTCGGGAAAACCATCCGGATGTTTTTGGATTAAGGATTTGCTGGCTAAAATTCTCTGGATGGCTTCGGCTCGATTGGTGCCACACTCGTCTTGAGCTTTCGCAAAAAAGGAAAAAAGAAGAATGATGATAAAAGGGTAAAGGTATTTCATTGGTTATGTTTTTTATTGATATAATAATAGCATAACGATAGGTAAATTAGATTCGCTGCTCTATTCCCAATAAAAAACACCCGCTCGGATTGCGAAGTTTGCCGCCTTATGCGATTTCTCCAGTAAAGTGGACGAAGAGATTGGTGAGTTGAAAAGATTTTATTAACTCAAAATCGGGGTGATGAAAAAAATGTAAGTCACTGATAATTAGTGACTTACATTTTATCTTTTGCCCTGGTTGGAAAGTTTTTTATTCTCCAATTTCCCCAAGCTCGACCCCTTCAGAGTAAGCCATTTTGACGTGGTGTTCACTGAGCGCATGTTTGATTCTTTGGTTGCATTCAAATTTTACATCCCAAAAATCATCCGGCTCGGCATAAGGGCGTACCGCTAGGAGAATGTTGTGAGAATCAAAAGTATTAATACCGACTTCGACCGCAGGTGTCGGCAATACCCCCGGGACATCTTTAACCGCATCTAGGATGACTTGCTTTACTTTTGGGAAACTTTCCGCATAAGGCATGGATACTTCCAAGTCAACCCGAATGTAACCCTTGTCGGAATAGTTGGTGATGATGCCTTCGACCACTTTACCGTTGGGGATGATGAGTTTTTTGTTGCCGGGCGTAATTAGAATCGTATTGAAGATTCTAATCTCTTCGATTTTGCCGAAAGCGCCATCTACTTCGACCCATTGGCCAAGGCGATAAGGTTTGAAAAATAAGATAAGAATCCCGGCGGCAAAGTTTCCTAAACTCCCTTGCAAGGACATACCGACGGCAAAACTCATCGCTGCCAAGATGCCCATCAAGGCGGTCATCTTTATACCCAAAATCCCGACCACACTCATGATCAAGAAGACCTTCATCATGGTTGTCATAAAGGAAGATAAGAAAGGAATCGCATCCTCACTAACTTTAGCTTTTTCCAGCGCAAAGGTCAATACTTTTGATACCTTTTTTATGGCCCAATTACCAATGTAATAAACGGCAATCGCCATGAGCAAGTTAGGGGCAAATGTGACAACGGCATCAACGGCCTGATCCGCATATTTTTGAAAATCTATGTCCATAGTGTCTTACTTTTGGCGCAAAAATAGTAATATCAATTGTTTTGCAGCAGAAAATGGGGTTATTTTTAACTGAAGAACTTGCTTTTTATGGGCTTCGATGGCTTTTTTTAGCTTTTTATTCGCAAAAAAGTGGCTAAATATTTCTAATTGTAACGCATCATCCATCCATTGGAGTAGTTGTGCCTTTCGGCGAATCTGAAAATATCCGGAGTCTTGGACCAATTGATGATGTTTTTTGATTTCTTCCCAAATTGATTCGATTCCGTCACCTGTCAAGGCGGATGTGGTGATAACCGGCGGCGTCCATTGGCTCTCCTTTGCAGGAAAAAGATGTAGGGCATTGGTGTAAGCCGCTTTGGCTTTTTGCGCAAGCGACGAATTGATGTCCGCTTTGTTGACGGCAACCAAATCGGCCAATTCTACCACGCCCCGTTTGATGCCTTGCAATTCGTCACCGGCTCCCGACAAAATCATCAGCAAATAAAAATCCGTCATGTCATAGACGGCCGTCTCCGATTGTCCTACGCCCACGGTTTCCACCAAAATAATGTCATAACCGGCTGCTTCACACAGCAAGATGGTTTCTCGAGTATGTCGCGCCACCCCCCCCAAGGTCTTGCCTGCCGGAGATGGGCGCACAAAGGCATTTTGGGATGCTCCAAGCTTCATCATTCTAGTTTTGTCTCCTAGGATGCTGCCACCGGTTTGTCGGCTACTGGGGTCCACCGCCAATACACCGACTTGATGGCCTTGCTCGATGAGATACATTCCCAAGCTTTCGACAAACGTACTTTTGCCGACTCCGGGACTTCCCGTGATCCCAATTCGGATAGATTTTCCTGTAAAGGGCATCAGGCGATTGAGCACTTCTTGGATGAAATCTTGGTGCGTCGGCAAACTGCTTTCGACGTAAGTGATGGCACGTCCAAGGGCAACCCGATCGCCTTTTTTTATCCTTTCGGAAAAATCTATGATGTCCGGCAACTTACTTTTTTTCATGTTTCGGATTAAATTAAGGGGCGTCCAGTTCAAAAATAGTTCTTGGTCGTAGCTTGTCCATGTTTATTGAAAAGGTAATTCTACCCAAATAGTTGCCGGAACTGCGCTGTTTTAGGTATAAGTTTAACTCCTTGCTGTTGAAGACGGGAAAATTTATTTTTAAGACATCGCCCCCCCGAATCTGAATTCCGGCAGAGTACATCTTGGCCAGTTGGGTGGAGTGGGTGCTCTCCGGAGCCGCAAAAATAGCGGCATCAAAGTAGGGACTCACATGGAAAAAGAAACCATTTGTCGGTAAGTCTGCCAATAAATTGATGCCTATCATCCAGTCATTGGAATGCCCAAAAGGCCCGTCGAGTGTAGGGGTTTTCATGCCGGCATCTCCGGAATAGATTTGTTGCGCCCATACATTACGCTCGTTTCGTCCCATATAGACTTGGGCAAAACGATAGTCGTCTCGCCCCGTACCGGAAGCTGCCAGACTGCCCAGCACCAAACCATTATTAAACGAAGTCGAATAGCGGGCATCATTCATCAAGAAGTATCCGCCATGAAGACCGATTTTTATGCTTTTGTGGGCTTTGTAGTTGAAGCTAAAAGATTGAAAGCCGGATAGTTTTAGGTATTTTTTGGGTGTGTCGCCATATTGAGAATATTCCAAGCTGAGCCATGATTGCTGTTGCCGGATACCGTTTTTTTGATGAGCTTTGAATTGGAGCAGGCTGTATTGATGGAGGACTTTGTCCAAGTATTTGAATTCGCCGGTGTTGGTGTAGAAAGGTGTTTCTGACTGGACGAGTTCGTGGGAAAGTGTGATGATTCGGGATTGATTTCGAGCCGGATTTTTTTTACGTAAGTGAAACTCAATGGCCGGTACAATCCGGTTATAAACTTCCGAATAGCCATCTTTGGTATTATTGAAGTACGCAAATCTTCGTGCAGAAATTTGGGGGATGATTTGATGGAAGAGTCCTTGCGGAAAAAAAGGATAGCGTATTTCGCCTTGCCCCACGATGGTTTTGGCCCCAAAACTATACATCGGAATGACGGATGCGTAAAGTTTTTTGGTATAGAAACCTGCATTATAAAGGCCTATGCCGAGCATGTTTTTGTCGTAAGCATTCCAAGCATAAATGGGCGAAATAAACAGGAGATTTCGGTCTTTTTGCTCTGAACTCCCAACGAACTTGAGCGCCACAGGTCGGCGTGGGGAATAATTATTTTGTGGGTATAAATCAATGGTTTTAAGGTGGGGATCAATTTCAAAGTCATCATAAAGTCCGTCCTTCAGTTTAGGAAAAGAAAAGGTTTTGCTGCCTTCAAAGCCTTCTGCCACCAAAGAGTCCTGTACTTGACCATATTTCTTGGCGAATAAGATTAAAGGTCCACGGAGACTTCCTTTGTTGGTGATGGTTACATCGGCAGTTTGCCCATCTTGGTGGACGGATGAGATGGTGTAATCCATGGTTTTGGTGGTGTTTAGGGCATCGAAAAACCAAGAAATATTTTTGTCTGTATTGGCTTGGAGTATTTGACGAAAGTCTTCGGGGTAGGGGTGTTTGAATTTCCAAGCCTGATAATATTTTTGCATGATTTGGTCAAATGCCGGTCTGCCTAGCAAGGTTTCCAGCATGTCTAAGTCAAAGGACGGTTTTGCATAAGCAGCGATGCCATAATCCATCTCGCTCATTCGGTCGGGTGGGGTGATGGAGGGGATGTCGGAGTGTGTTCGTGCCTTTAGAAAATAGGCCAATTTTTCGTAAGAAATTTTCTTTTTTTGACTTTCTTCGGGTGGATAAAACTTGGTAGAGTAGCGATTTTCATAAAAAGTATTTATCCCTTCATCCATCCATGCGTAGTCTCGTTCATTAGAAGCTAAGATGCCGTAAAACCAATTGTGTCCGACTTCGTGTGTGATGACGATGTCAGTCCCTTCCGGAGAAAAAGTCTTGCCAATAACGGTAATCATTGGATACTCCATCCCGCCACCGGCACCCAATGCGCTTAATACGGCCGTGGCATGGGAATAGGGATATTCTCCAATCCAATTGGAGTAGGAGCGTAAGGCCCGTTTGATGTAATCGGTGGCATTTTTCCAATTATCAATGCCTTGCGGCGGAAAAAATGCCCAAGCATCAACTATTTTGCCGG
This sequence comes from Saprospiraceae bacterium, assembly GCA_024762995.1. GTDB lineage: Bacteria > Bacteroidota > Bacteroidia > Chitinophagales > Saprospiraceae > HyVt-613. The sequence goes on from JANTGI010000012.1 coordinate 22,403, forward strand.
AAGGTAGTTGCAAAGTGTCTTTGGTGACCAAGAACCTTTTGTCGGCAAACCAAGCAAAATCATGGACTTTTTGCGCCTTAAACCGGATGGTTTTGGTCTCGGTGGCAGATGGGGGAAAATGATTGCCTAGGGTATCGGCATTTATAATTGGTTGGGATTCGATTACTTTTTGAGCCAAAAATTCTTTTTCGGAAGCTGTTTGTAATTCGCCCGTGGCAGCGACTAGGTAATTTTGCGGCAGCGTAATGGTTACATCAAAATTACCAAATTCACTAAAAAATTCTCCTTGATCCAAATAGGGCATGGGGTGCCATCCTTTTTGGTCAAATACGGCCGGTTTTGGGTACCATTGGGAGATTTGGTAGGATGTTTTGACGTGACCGAGCCGGGAAAAAGAAGCGGGTATTTTTACGGTGAATGGGGTTTGTATATCAATGGATTGGTTGGGGGGCAATGGTTGGTTTAGGACGATGTAAGCGATATCCGGGGTCGATTTGTTTAGTGTTTGCCATTTGACTTTGCGTCCATCTACTTTGAAGTCCAATTGGGAGATATTACCCAAATCTTCTTCTTTTGAGAAGTAGAACTGAGAACTGCCATTTTGGACTTGCTGTTGAGCAAAAGCGGTGAGTTTACTGCTATAGGCATTCGGCCAAAGGTGCATAAAAATGGTGTCTAAGGCAACGGGGGCATTATTTTTATAATGAATGTTGATGTCTCCTTTTAGGGTGTGGTTTTGGTCATTTAGGGATACATTGATTTTATAGTTGACTTCTTGTTGGAAGTAATCTTTTGTAGTGGGTGTCTGTGCATTAACCCGGAAGACAAAAAAAACGATTGACAATACGAAGCTTATGGATTTCATTCGGTATTTTTTTGCGGTAAAATTAGAAAAATTCTAGGGTTAAGCGTAGATTTAGGCTTTCAATTTTGTGAAAACTTCCCTATGCGACTATTGATGGCCATAATGTCTAGTATCCTTTTGTTTTCTTGTAGTTCAAGCAATCAGCTAGAACATGAGCAAGTTGTTGTAGATAAATTTCCGGAGACATGGGCGGGGGTATGGAGTGGAGATTTGTCCATTTATAAAAATGGGAAGCAGTCTCGGACCTTGCCGATGAAGTTGTCTATTTTGCCGCAAGGCGACTCCGTACAATGGACTATTCAATATGATACGATGGATACACGGCCTTATACTTTGAAGGTTGTTGATAGGGAAAAGGGCGTTTACGTCGTTGATGAGCACAATACGATAAAGCTGGAATCTTATTTGTTTGGCAATAAGCTCATTTCGCAATACACCGTCATGGATAATCAAATTACCATCATGGAAGAGAAAAAAGGAGATACCATCATTTTTGAAGTGCTCATGTCCAAAAATGTGCCTGTGAGTACCACCGGCGGCCAAAAAGTAGATGGGGAAGAGATTCCGGAAGTGATGACCTATCCCGTTAAAATTTATCAGAAGGCCATCTTGAAAAAGAAAGGCTAGGCATAGCCACAAAGCACCACAGGCACCCACCAAAAACCAAAAGCACCACAGGTGCGCCCCAAAACCAAAAGCACCACAGGTGCGCCCCAAAGACCAAAAGCGCCACAGGCGCGCCCTAAAGACCAAAAGCGCCACAGGCGCGCCCCAAAGACCAAAGCCCTCCTTCTACTCCTTCCGCTTCACCATCGTCAAAATAGTTCCCACCGCCACCGTTTCATTTTCATCATCATAAATATCCACATACCATTTGACAATGCCTTTGAGCACATCATCTTCAGAGCGTTTTTCTTGAGCTATTTTTTCTTTTACGGTCAGGCGAACCCCTATCGTGGTGCCCGGATAAACAGGCTTAGTAAATCTCATTTCTTCAATCCCATAATTCAATAAAACAGGTCCTTTTTTCGCTTCCACAAACAAACCTGCGGCCTTGGACATCAAATAATATCCATGCGCTACACGCCCCGTAAATATTGTCCCGTCCAACGAAGTCTCATCAACATGCGCATAAAAATGATCCCCGCTTACATTGGCAAAATTAATAATATCGGTCACTGTCACGGTATGCTTCGCCGTGGTCAGGGTTTCCCCTATTTCCAATTCGTCAAAGTATTTTCTAAAAGGATGAATAATGGCTTCTTTTTGTTTTGCGCCCGGTTGATAAATCCGGGTGACTTGCGTCAAAGAAGTAGGCGTGCCCTGAATGGCTGTCCGCTGCAAATAGTGCTTGACACCGCGCATACCACCCAATTCTTCTCCACCGCCCGCTCTTCCGGGGCCGCCATGCGCCAATAGTGGCATCACGGCACCATGTCCGGTATTCATCACGCCGGATTCCCGATTCAAAATCAATATCCGACCGTGAAAAGCCGCTGCATTCATCACGTAATCCGTGGCAATCGCATCATCATAAGTACAAATCGTACTCACCAACGAGCCTTTACCCAAATTGGCAATTTTGATAGCATCTTCCAGTTTTTTATAAGGCATAATCGTGCTGACCGGCCCAAATGCTTCAATACGGTGAGTGCTTTTTACCCGTAAGGGCATCTTATTATACAACAAGATGGGCGACAAAAAAGCTCCTTTTCGAGCATCCGCACCCATCACATCCACATCTTCCAAATTACCGTAAACAATCTCATTTTTCTCCGCAAGGAGTTCGACCTGGCGGCGGACGGATTCCAATTGTTTCTGTGAAGCTAGAGCGCCCATACGAACCCCTTCGGTGGTGGGATTGCCGATGGTGGTTTTGTCAAGGGCTTGCGCCAAAGCATCACGCACCGGTTCGACCATGTTTTCGGGGACAATAATCCGGCGAATAGCGGTACATTTTTGTCCGGCTTTGACGGTCATTTCCTTGCGTATCTCCTTGATAAACAGTCCAAACTCGGGCATATCCGGTGTGACATCCTTCCCTAAAATAGCGGCGTTTAAGCTATCGGCTTCCATATTGTAAGGCACGCTGTTTTCGATGATTGACTTTTGTTTTTTGAGCATCAACCCTGTTGCCGCAGAGCCTGTAAAAGTCACCACATCCTGCGAAGTAGCCGGGTCTAAGATGCCAATCCCCTTGCCACCGATGAATTGCAAGCTGCCTTCCGGCAAAATTCCCGATGCAATGATGTCTCTGACCATCGCTTCCGCCAAATAAGAAGTTATTTCAGATGGTTTGACGATGGCCGGTACGCCCGCCAAAAGATTTACGGCTATTTTCTCCAGCATCCCCCAAATAGGGAAATTAAACGCATTGATATGGACTGCCACCCCTTGCTTGGGCACCATCAAATGATGTCCGATAAAGCTACCGTCTTTCGACAAATTCACGGCATTCCCTTCCACATAAAAAGGAGCATCCTGAAATTGTTTGCGTAAGCTGGCATAGACAAATAAATTGCCGATTCCCCCTTCGATATCAATCCAGCTATCTGTTTTGGTAGCTCCCGTCCAATAGCTTATTTCGTAGTATTTGTTTTTGATTTTGTGGAGATGGAGCGCTAAGGCTTTGAGTATCAAGCCCCTTTCGGGAAAAGTCATTCGGCGCAAGGCGGGGCCACCTACTTCGCGTCCATATTTGTAAATGGCTTTGTAGTCGAGTCCTTCGCTGCCGGCCAGGGCGATTAATTCCCCGGTAATGGCATTGTATTGTTCGATGGTTTGACCTTCCGGATTTTGCCAGTGGCCAAGGATATAATTTTGGAGATAGTTCATATTGATTAGGGTGTTTTGTCGGTAAAATTGGTTTTGTCGGGTGAAAGTACGGATTTTTTTGGTTTTGAAGGGAGAGAGTGGGATTGGATGGGTAATTTGTAGGGTTGTATCTTTGTTAGGATAAAATCTTAGGACTTCTGATAGCCATAAGTCCATCGGGATATTAGGGGCAAAAAATCAAAGAATCGAAAAATACTTGGTTTTCTTCGAAGTGACCAACTTTTGTCTTGTACTTAGGGAAAATCCTTTAATTATTTCGCTTACAGCGTTCTATCCAAAGTTTATTTTTCTTTTCCATTTCAGAAGTATGAACAATAATTTCTCCCTGAAGAGTGCCATACTTAAGTATTCCTTTGTCAACAATTTTGAATGAGCCTTCTAGTGGTTGGCTATTTGACAACTCAGGCATGGGTGCTGAAAGGAGTTTGTTATTACCCACAATTTGTCCGGATGTCAAATTCATGACCCACTCACCATCTTTCTTAGAAAAACTGTAATAAGAATAGGCTATAGACATTTCCATGATAAAACCTATGGTCTTTTCATCAAAAATTTTATAATCTTCAATATTAATATCAAAAGCAAATTTAGCAATAGTATCCGCTCTATCAACACTTAATAAAACCACACATTCTAGACCAGATTCATTTCTAATATTGGCAATTTTAGATTCTTGTGCATTTAAGTGTACACTCAAGAATAAAAGCCAAATAATAGCTAACAAGGTGTTCTTTTTCACTGTATTTACTTTAAGTTTTTTTTAAGGGACACATCAACAAATAGGACGAACCTCCTATTCCCTACTGCTGCTTTTAGCCTTTGCCCACCGTATATACCTACGAACATCATTTTCTAATCGTTCAATCACCAGTGATTTCGCTGCATCAATCTGTCGTTGATATTCTATATGCATTTCTTCGGGTGTTTTCTGTTTATCTTTACCATAAAGCCGAGTATAAATGCGCTCTACTTCTTCTGGACTAGCATTGCCCATCTTGGCTAACTCTTCCTGTATCGTTAAACTATCTATGGTAATAATGGGTTTGGGTAATACGTAACTAGGCTGAACAACACAACGATAATCACGATAAGAAATGGGCGCAACAAACAACGCCCCGTCTTCATTATCCTTGTCGATCTGCCCCAGTTCAAAATAGTCCAATGTAAGGTAGTTGCTAATCAAACGTAATGGGCTTAAGTCACGTCTTCTCCATTGGTCATTCAACACATTTAAGAAAGCAGTTTGATAATCCTTATTTGCTTTGAGATGTTTTAGATTGGCATGAGTCAATAAATCCATTAATTTTTCTGATCGTCTCAACCACTTTCCTTTACGCTTATATTTCATTATGGCTTGAATTTCCTTTTCCAAAGCAGCTTTGGTTTGCTCATTAAAGGAATATATTGCAATTTTCCAATATAATCCAAGGATGGACAAATGCTCAATAGGTCGAATACCATTTGGTGGGCTGAATGCCCATTGTTTGGGAATGGTGTTTTTATCTTTATCAAAGCGTCCTATGCTATGTAGTAACTCCTGACGTTCGTAATCTATACGCTGCTTTCTAAAAAAAGCCATTTTTTGTTTTTCGGACTTCAGGGTGAAAAAAGTTGGATTTATTCTAGTACGCATTCCCTTTCTGGAAATAAAGTAATCAGCAGAATCTTTCATCAAACGCTTATAATCAAACTTCACCGTATTTTGAAAATCTTTTTTTCTATCAGAAAAACTTTTGGGGGGATTCCCCAACCAAGGCTTCCCTATTACCTTAGCCATCCCTGCTCCTAAGTTTCTTTCTATCCAAATGTACCCTATTTTGTATTTTTCATTGAAGGTGGTTGCTGTATATTTGGCTTCGCCCCTTTCTATAAATCTATCTTTTACAATATCCAATCCTTCACTGATAAAAACACTATCCAATGCGCCCATAGCATCATTTGCCGTAAGGCGCTGTGGCTCGCCGGTCCCACACATCCTAGCCCAAAAAGGTAGATTTGTTTCCTTTTCCCAGAATGGATTAGACAAAGAATCTGTCTGCGCATAACCTAATACTGCCAACAATAGCGGAACTATTATTAGATTTGCCTTTACAAAAGAGCGTATTGAATAGAGCATATTACCTTGTTCCTACTGTTAAGGGACAAAATGCCCCTAAGATATAAAAACATAACGCATAATAATCTACTTTCGTCCATCTACAAGGGAGATGCCCAAAATTAACTGTCCCTAAAGACAAGATCTCATTCAAACAGTCAACCATTAACGACTCGAATGCGTTACATGCCCATGCCCATATTACTACAATTTATTCTAATCGGTTTTATCATCAGCACGGTGATACAACTAATCTATTGGGGCATTATTTTCCGTAAGGTCATCGTGCATCGCCCCTTGCAGGAAAAAATAAAGATAGATATTCCGGTTTCGGTGATTATCTGTGCCAAAAATGAAGCTGCTAATTTACGCAAGTATCTACCTAGTATTTTGTCGCAAGACTATCCGAAGTATGAAGTAATTGTGGTAAATGATCATAGTGCAGATGATAGCATGGCTGTCCTTTCGAAAATGAGTGACCAATATTCATACCTAAGAATCATCGACCTTTCGGAAAAAAATGCGGATTATATCGGCAAAAAAATGGCATTGAGTACGGGCATTGCGCAAGCGACTCATGAATGGCTGCTATTGACCGATGCCGATTGCCAACCGGTTTCTAATCAATGGATTAGGGAAATGATGGCGACAACTATCCATAAAGATAAGGAAATTGGGCTGGGTTATTCGCCCTATATTTACGAAAAAGGACTACTCAATGCCTTTGTGAGATATGAAACTTTACTGACGGCTTTTCAGTATATAAATATGGCTTTGATAAAGCAGCCCTACATGGGCGTTGGCAGGAACCTATTATACCGCAAGGATCTATTTTATCAAGCCGGTGGGTTTGAGAGCCATCTTGAAGTGGCTTCAGGAGATGATGATTTATTTATCTCTGAAGTTGCGACCGGAAACAATACCTTTATAGTGGATACACCTGATGCCGTGGTGTATTCGGAGCCAAAAAAGACCTGGTCTTCTTGGCTTGCGCAAAAACGAAGGCATTTGAGTACCGGGAAGCATTATCGTCCAAAAATACAGATTTTGCTCGGATTATTTAGTATTACCCATTTTTTTCATGTGTTTTTTCTTGTTTTGTTACTGATTTTCAACTTTGGCACGGTAGTTGCTATTGTTGGAAGTGTACTCAGGACATTAATTATTGTTCTAATGTGTACAGCATTTAGGAAAAAGTTCCGTGAAGTAAACGACTGGTATTGGATACCACTTTTGGATTTTCTTTATCCGTTTTACTACATGGCTCTGGCTCGCTATTTAATCAGTACCAAAACGAAATCATGGAAGTAACAGCAACAACACACAATCTTTCCAAGAAAGCGGCTAAGGACTACGAATTGGTTATTGAAGCCATTAATGGCAATCAATCCGCTTACGCCACATTAATGAATCGCTATCGCTACTCTGTTTATCATCAGTTGTATGGCATGGTAAAAGATCGCAATGATGCCGAAGATCTGACCTTAGAAGCCTTTGGCAAAGCATTTAACAAATTATCCAGTTACGAGCCTAGATTTGCGTTTAGTACTTGGCTGTTTAAGATTGCTATCAACAACTGCATCGACCACATCAGAAAGAAACGTCTAGTGACACTGTCTATTGACGACACTATTTTGCCTGATTCGGATGCCAGTTTTGCCCGCAATATCAAGGATACGAAAAGAAATCCGGAAGAAGATATCATCCGCACCCAAAAAATTGATTTGATGCGCGAAGCAGTTGGTATGCTTAGCCCAAAATATCGCACCATGATAGAGATGAGATATTTTGAAGAGTTAAGCTACAATGAAATAGCCGATGAACTGGAAATACCCTTGGGTACCGTAAAGGCGCAGCTTTTTAGAGCTAAAGAAATGCTTTACAGCCTGTTGAATGCACCGGGTGCGCAGGCTTATTTTGACCTGGATAACAAGAAAACAAAAAGTAAAAAACTAGCTAAAGCTGTAGCCTAATTAGTTTATCCCATTTTTTATACCAATCAACAATCTATCCCCTACAACATTAAAAATCGAGTTGGCACACATAGTGTCAACTCGATTTTTTATTGATTCCTTACCGATGATTCGATTGGTCTGTGATAGGCAATTATACTATTTCAAGACGACTATTTTGGCGACAGCCGTTGTACCTGCATTTTCTATGTGTACAAAATAGACTCCTGAACTGATTTCGCTCGTAGAGAATTGGACATTCTTGGGATTTTTGCGGACAAATTGATGGACCACTTTTCCGGTAACATCCACCAAGCTAATTTTTACGAAACCGGTCATCTGGTCAATAAAATCAATGTTTACTTGATTCTTCACCGGATTTGGATAGATGCTAAAGTCTTGGTTTAGTACGAGTTGAGTGCCGGTGGGGTCAACTACAATGTTGAATGTTGTCACAGGTATAAAGCCTCCATTTCCGTCAAATACCGAAAAGTTAAAATTGTCTTCCACAAAGCTGCCTCCATAGTTATAATACTTCAAAAGTCCTGCAGAGACATCTGCTTGGGAGAATTGGCTGCCGACATTTAAGTCTGTGTCACCTAGTTTTAAAATTCCATGCTTAGGAGTCGTCACAATGGTATAGATTAATTCTTCAGGGGTATTGTCTGTATCTTCGACCAAAAGCAGACTATTGGGAATTACTTGGTGGACGCCGTTGTCAATATTTAGGGTTTCGTTGTGAACTAGGACCGGTGCGTTAAAAGTGGCATCGGCACACAATTCAATACTCCAGCCATTAATCTTTCCACCGGAGCCGGGCGTATCATCTGTAACAGACAGTGTCCAATCTCCTTGCGTGCCTATACCCTGAAATACGCTAAATGGTTCTTCCGGCTTAGTTTTACCGGTTAAAATACAAGGATTAGCGTTAGCGGCTTCGTCATCAAAACTTAGGTCAAATGCCACTGAAGTATTGGCGCATTTATGACTCATTAAAATAGCAGATTCCCCTGACGGAGCGGTTAATTTGATTAATAGTTCACCAAGGTAATCGTGCTTTCCCTTAAGGTGCTTTACATTTAAGTCGCTGACGGTCGCTGCCCCCCCGATGTGTATGGTGGATGTTTTGGTGCCGGGCGTGTTGCCTGAAATGGAGATAGGGGTATCGGTTGCATCCGTCGAAGCACAAGTAACATTGATGGTCGTAAATGCCGCCGGAATCGTCCAATCACCAACACCGCATTCGTTATATGCTCGAACTCGCCAATAATAGACACTGGCGATGTTTAATTCATTAGAGACTAAGAAAGTGTGCCCTGTCGTGCCTAGTTTTTCCATATGTATGCTATTGGCATCAAAAGTAGGAGAACTGGCAATTTGTACATCATATTTGGTGGCATTGCCTAGTGGTGTCCAATCTAACACCGGAAAGCCGCCAACGCCGGTTGAACCATTTGCGGGGCTAGACAATTGTAGGTTAGAAAAATTAAAGTCAACGACATCCAGGTGTAAATTCATTACAGTAGAATCCACACCCACCCCTTTGGCGATGATTTGTAGGTCAATGGGTTGATAATCTGTCACATTCTCAAAGTCCAATACCAAATTAGTGGAAGCTCCGGCATTAATGGTCGGAGAGTCAAAATAAACGTTAGCACCTGCGGGCAAGTTACCCACAAACGAAAGATTGGCAACATCGGAGTAGCCTCCCAAACCGGCAGTATTAACGACCACCTGTTCCGTGGCGGGTGCACATATTTGCAGACCCGTGGCGGACAAGCCTGCGGATAATTTTGGTGCAGTGGGTTGTTTTATTTCGTGGCTGGCTCCCGATGCGTCCAAGAAAACATTGTCGGCGGCTTCTACAATTACTCGATAGTTGGATGCGACCATGTCCGGTACTAGGACGTATGCTTCTCCGGTATTTCCGACATTTTCCGCAAGGAGAATACTATTTTCATAATCTGTGCCATGAATCAGTCGAATATTTACCAGGTGACAATTAACGGGTGCCTTGTCTGTATTCGCTACCAACCATTTTACCTTGGCATATTCTCCGACTTCCCATATTTTATCATTTAGGCCGGGCAATACGACTACAAAGGGGCCGGCATCGGCGGTAGCCTTAAACTTCACCTTGTCCCATGTTGCGGCTCCTCCACCTTCATGGTTGTCTCTGACGACAAATTGAAAAGTCAAATCTCTTGAATAAGTAGGCAAGAGCTCCGTATTGTCAATACTTCCCGAAAAAATCGTCGTTAATTTTGGGAAAAAGCGATATGTTACATCCTTTGCGGGAAGTACTCTAAAAATGGGTGCATTTCCGGAAGGAGAGCCAATATCAGACAAAGGGCCTAGGTCATACTCTTCCCAGCTATAGGTCAATGGGTCTCCGTCTTCGTCTGTTGCTTCTCCATTCAAAAGAAAAGCGGTCTTAATAGGGATGTAAAATCCGTCTTCTAAGGTCGTGTGAGCGACCGGAAAATGATTGCCTGTATTGGTTTTTTGCGCACAGGTATTCCCAATTCCTTCAAACATGTAGTGAGTAATTTCTTGAAGGGAAGATACCTGATAGTATGGGTCGGAATCAAACAAAATATTATTGGGTCCGCAAATGCCAGAATACGACATAATGGTAGAACCACTTCCGGGTTCATAGGCTGTCCCGGGATTCTCATTGCCTCCGGCAAATCCACTACAATTATTAAAAGTATGATTGGAGCCCAATTGGTGACCCATTTCATGAGCTACATAGTCCACATAAAATTCGTCTCCGTCGATACCACCGGCACTGGTTACACCACGTGCTTTGTTGCCGCCACAGATACTTTGTATTTGCGCCAAGCCGCCGGCATTTGTCCCTAGTACGTGGCCGATGTCGTAACTGCTAAACGGGATTTTATTATTTAAAGCGGTCGGATTTTCGTTAATCATCGCGCTGGTATTGCCATTGGTATAAGGGTCAGTCTGGGCATCGAAATTAAATAGGGTGTCTGTATTATCTATTAGCTCAAATCGTATGGCAAAGTCCCGTCCGATAATGGAATTAACACGATTAACGACGTTGACAACCTCTGCTAAGACGGTAGGCTTGGTGGAGCCAAATCGAGCAGAATACTCTCCGGTGGTCGCTACAGCTAAACGATATTTTCTCAATTGGACTTCCTCTGTTTCAGGATGAGTCAAAGTTATTTCTTTGTTTTTGATAGGGGTGTCATCCAGGGATATTCCTTGATTTTCGGTAGCGACATCACAGATGAAGGAGGACTCGGGGTTCTTTCGATCATGTAAATCCTTGCGGAAAAAAACTTGATAAAGTGTATTGTTTTGCTTAAACGGCTCAATAATTACCGGATTGCCTACCCCTAACAAATAGCCATGAAAGCCGACATTCGAAAAGTCAAATCGCCCATGAATAAGTGGATTGCTAACTGAGCGACCATAAAAGGTTTTTATGTCCGGATATTTTGCCGCAAGGCCCGGAGCCATCACAGGAGAATCAAAAAATTCAAAATCCATCATTTCTCCATCTGCCATGGGCAGTGTTAGTAGGGTGCCTTGCTTACTGCCTTCCGGTGGGCAAGCAGACAATGCCTTTTTTAAGGCATTAAAATCCAGACGATAGGTTTGGGCCACATCCGGGTGGTACCTGCTTTCTCCTTCTGCTTTGGAAAGTTTGTCTTGCGACAAAGGAGTCCAAAATTCAGCTTGGCCAAAGGCCATTACGTTTACAATCAAAAGCAAAGCAAGTAGGGATAATCTTTGAGTCATCATTTTTTTTTTGTTTTTTAGCTGCAATTTAGGCATATTTTAATGAGCCGGAATATAAAATAACGATATTTAACAAGTTTTCGTCCTCTACATTCCAAAAAAAGTAGGCAATTTGTACAAAAGTACAAATTGCCTACTCAAAATAATGTTAGAAAAATCAAGCCGGTTAGTTCTTCATATGTACCACCCGTTGTTCAAATGGAGCTTCGTATCCGGCTTCGCCCAATTTTTTAGCGATTTCACCACGTAATCCCCAAAATACATCCCAGTAATCTTCTACCGTAGAAAAAGGAAGTGCGGTTAATTGGATGTTGTTATTGGTTAATTCTGTGACATAAACAGATGGTGCCGGGTCTTTTAGTACTTTGTCGGAAGAAGTCAGCACATCCATGACGATGGATTTGGCCTTTTCGATGTCTGCTCCATAACGAATGGCGAAAGGGATATCCGAACGCACACTGCCTTTTTTGGAGTAATTCACAATATTACCGGCAAATAGTGGTCCGTTGGGGATGATGGCGGTTTTGTTCTGAAAAGTCTCTAAAACGGTCACAAGAACAGAAAGCTCTTTGACAAATCCAAGTTGACCCTGTACCTCAATCAGGTCCCCAACTTTGTAGGGTCTGAAAATCAGCAACAATACTCCGGCGGCAAAATTGCCCAAGGCTCCCTGAAGTGCCATGCCAATCGCTAATCCAAGCATGCCAAGTACGGCTATAAAGGAAGTCGTCTCTACTCCGACTTGCCCAGCTACCGCTATAAATAGCATGACTTTGAGCAAAAATCCAATCAATGTTAAAATAAACGGACGCAGTGTTGCATCAATGTGACGAGTTTCCATCAGGCGTCCGACGGCACGCATAATGGCTTTGATAATCCAAAGACCTATCAGTAAGGTCACGATGGCCATGACTAATTTGGGGCCCCATTCTCCAAGAGAGCCGCCTAGTTTTTCCAAGAAAGTGGCCTTCAGCGTTTCAAAAATTTCCATATTGTTTAGTTTTATGGCTCTTATCTTGTACCATCAAAACCATAAGGAACACACCCCAAATAAATGTACTTTTTATGTGGCTTCTTTTGTGATTATTCTGCGTTGCTCATCACTCTGGTAGCCCTGCTACCATCGCTCTTACCGCCTTGCCTAATCCCAAAATAATCTCACCTAACTAAGTACATTTATTCTGATTGTGTCCCTAAGTATCGTTTTCTCCAAAAATAGAAACATCTGCCCACTCGAAAGGTATTCCTACTCTAGTCATAAATATTTCTACTCTCCAAGAAGAAATACTTATCAACAAACAAACGAAGAAAAAAATATTTCAGCATCCAATACTACAGGATAATCACCGGTTAAAGTACTGAAAAAATAATTTCAGTATGTAAAATAGTTACTTCGCAAATATAAGGATTATCCTGTCACAAAACTAGTAAAAGTATGGATAAATTAGGGGTGGAGTTACTTGCGTACAAAATAATACTTCAAAATCGCATAAATCGCCCGCAAACCATCACGCCAGCCTATTTTTTTGCCTTCTTCGTAGGTTCGACCATAGTAGGAGATGCCTACTTCATAAATTCGGGCATTTGGATGGCGGGCAATTTTGGCAGTGACTTCCGGTTCAAATCCAAATCGCTTCTCTTTTAAATTCAAGGACTTGATGATGTCTGCACGAAATAACTTGTAGCAGGTTTCCATGTCCGTTAAATTTAGATTCGTAAACATATTGGATAGTCGAGTCAAAAAACGATTGCCGATAGAATGCCAAAAGAATAAAATACGGTGGGGTTTGCCACCAATAAATCGGGAGCCATAGACCACATCCGCAAATCCATCTAAAATAGGCTTCAAAAGTATATTGTACTCCTGTGGATCATATTCTAAATCCGCATCTTGAATGATGATATAATCTCCCGTGGCTTTAGCAATGCCGGTATGTAATGCAGCGCCTTTGCCTTGATTAATGAGGTGGTCAAAGTAGGCTATATCCAAATGGGGATGATTTTTTTGATAATTCAAGACCGCTTGGCGGGTATTATCAGATGAGCAGTCATTGACAATGATTAATTCTTTGGTTAACCCATTGATTAACTCTACCTCATTCACTTTATCCAAAATAAGATGAATAGTTTTTTCTTCATTATAAGCCGGAATGACAATGGAAAGTTTTTGACTCATAGATTCTGTTATGGTGAAGGGACAAAGGTACAAAAAAAGAACTTCTTTGGTCTTTTTGGTTCCCAAATTGTAAGGCAGACGAATTATTGTCTTACCTGTCGATACTTCTTCGGTCTGATGGTATAGCAATTTAACGGTATCGCTCATTCTTGGTTGTGTGGCATTGGTGAATGGTAAAAGGTTAAGGGTCAAAGGGTTATAAGATTTGATTTCGGTCTGTTTCCTTAATATTTGGACTCTGTTAGATTAGAAGGCAAGATTTTTTAGAGATGCTTTGATAAGCTTTTATGCTTTTCTCGGTTATAAACCCAATAACCACAGGCTATTTTAAGTGCCTAAACCTGAGTTATTTAACTTTCGGCCTGCCTAGCGCAGTTTACGTCACGGCTTGGCGGTAGGCAGAAAGGTGCTTCGGTCTAACGATGTACCGATACAACGGTATCGCTGCTGCAGGCAGGGTCAAAGGATATCGAGGCGTTCATCACCTGCTATTGTTGGTTTTTTGTGTATTGGTCAACGCTCACTTTATAACAAAAATTCCTGTACTTTTGCCGCTTGCTTTTGAAAAATCGAATATGGAGTTTGTAAGAAAGAGAATGGCAAACATCAAAAATGATGTTTTGTCGGGTTTGACTGTTGCCTTAGCTTTGGTTCCGGAGGCGGTGGCTTTTGCCTTTGTGGCCGGAGTTGATCCATTGGTTGGGCTTTATGCGGCGTTTATGATTGGGGGGATAACCTCTATTTTTGGAGGTCGCCCGGGGATGATATCCGGTGCAACAGGTGCATTGGCCGTAGTGATGGTGGCTTTGGTGGCAAAAGGGAATGCCATGGGGGCAGAAGAGGAGCAATTGGGGCTGTATTATCTGTTTGCAACGGTCATACTCATGGGTTTTATTCAGATGGCTGCCGGTTTTTTAAAATTGGGCAAGTTTGTTCGCTTGATTCCGCATCCGGTGATGATGGGATTTGTCAATGGGCTGGCTGTCGTTATTTTTCTGTCGCAAATAGGAATGTTTAAACATACAGAGAAAGACCCTTACGGGAATTTTAAATATATAACAGAGTCTGTTGCTCAAAAATATACAATCAAAGGCGATACTGTTTTAGATACGGATTCCGGGGTTGTTTTATTCCGAAAAGAAGGCAACCGGCTTATTTATCCTACGACAGGACAAGCGCTTTATGAAATTAATGATGGGCAAGTCTATGATGCTAAGACGCATCAAGTTAAGTTCAATATTGAAGATGGTGGGATTTATAGTATAGAAAAAAAAGGGAAAGCAAAGATTTTTCTGCCTAGGTCTCAGTTACTATGGATGATTGGTTTGGTCTTGTTGACGATGTTGATGATGTGGGTCTTACCTTTGCTTTCGCCAAAAATACCTGAAGCGTTGGTGGCGATTGTTATCGTTTCAGTTATTGTTATTTTGGGTCACTTGGATGTAGCGACCGTCGGTTCTTTTATTCGTGACGGTGGGGGAGAAGGTCTAAAAGGTTCTTTGCCGGTTTTTCAGAAGGATATTTTTACGAAAGTACCAATGACTTGGGAGACCTTGGTCTTTATAGGGCCATATGCGTTAATTTTAGCGGCTATCGGTTTGATTGAATCCTTGATGACCTTGAATTTAATTGACGAAATTACCGAGACTCGCGGACATTCTAATCGGGAGTGTGTCGCACAGGGAGGCGCTAATATCATTACGGGATTGTTTGGCGGAATGGGTGGGTGTGCCATGATTGGGCAGTCGCTGATTAATATCAAAAGTGGTGGTCGGACACGAATTTCCGGCATAGTGGCTGCACTGATGTTACTTGTTTTTATTTTATTTGCTTCCGGATGGATAGAGCAGGTGCCGATTGCGGCCTTGGTGGGGGTGATGTTTATGGTTGTGATAGGCACGTTTGCGTGGTCGAGTTTTAGGATATTGCCTAAAATACCCAAGATGGATGCTTTTGTGTTGATTTTGGTTTCGGCGTTGACGGTGATGTTTGATTTGGCGATAGCGGTCATAGCCGGAGTGATTGTAAGTGCATTGGTTTTTTCTTGGGAAAATGCCAAGAGAATCAGGGCCAGAAAATCCATAGTGAATGGAGTGAAAAGGTATGAAATATATGGCCCCTTGTTTTTTGGAAGTATTCAAATGTTTAATAGCAAATTTGACGTGTCAGGAGACCCGGATGTTGTAGAGATTGACTTTATGGAATCCAGGGTGTCAGATCACTCCGGCTTAGAAGCCTTATTTAACCTGGTAAATAAGTATGAAAATGCAGGAAAAACAGTCCATTTGAAGCATTTGAGCGAAGATTGTAAGCGTCTGTTGCGGAAAGCTTCCTCAAAATTTGAAGAAGTTATTGTTGATGCTGTTGATGACCCTAGGTATTATGTCATGTCCGGTCAAGATGAGGCTTAAATTATTCGTAACGATTTAGGTTCTCGCAAATTTTCGCCCGGTTTTTTACGTAAAAAATACCAAGGCTTGGCCTGTATCTTCTAAAGTATGCCAACCGACATATCCTAAGTTTAAGGTCTAAATTTTTGCGGACACCAAAAAAAAAGCCTATCTTCGCATTGTGTACCTGAATTGAGTTAAATCATAAACCAACCATATGAAGCCATTTTTTACTTTATTTTTTGTTGTTGTGTCCATGACTTTGGGATTGGCGCAGACTTTTAGTGTGAGTCTTTTGTCTGATCAGGTTCCTTTAGATGGGACCAATGGAATGGAGATTGATTTAGAGGTGTCTAATTTGACTTCGGATACGATATTCATTGCTTGGGAAAGAACAGAGGTCAGAATGCCGGAGGGTTGGACAAGTTATATTTGTGACCCGCTCTTTTGTCTTGGCCCTAATGTCTCCTCGAAAGTGTTTTCGTTGGTAGGTAATAGTTCAGGCACTTTTTCTATGCATGTTAATCCGACCAATGTCGATTATGCCATCCTTAGCATAAAATTTTATGACAAGAAGCATCCTAATGATTCGATTATTGGAGAATATACCTTTGGGCAGGTGACTGCGACGGATGATTTGGCGGTGGCGCCTATCGAGATTTATCCGAATCCGGCGACTTCTTTTTTCCAAATAGAAAATGGGGAAAAGGTCGATTTGATAGAAGTTTTCGACCTTTTAGGAGTGAAGGTGCTGCAATCAACCCCGCAGAGATATGTGGATGTCACTACCTTGAAGCCCGGCTTGTACTTTGTACGTTTGTCTGATAGAAACGGAAAGGTGTTGACCACCCAACGATTGCACAAAAACTAAAAGAGCATGCTCCGTTATTGACTAATTATGTGCGGCGGAACAAGTAGCGCTTTTTTTCGTAAGAAAATTAAATCCCTATAAATGAAAATTTATAGGGATTTTGTTGTTTTTACTAGCTAAAACAAATCATTCCACCTAACTTTACGCCCTTAAATATTGCGCAGATGGCAGTCAAGAATAAATCAGCTATTGTTTTTCGTAAAGGTCGGCTTTCTAAAGCCTTATTGAAGGACTTGTACCATAAGATGCTATGGCCTAGGCTTATCGAAGAAAAAATGATTAATCTACTCCGGCAGGGACAGATTAGTAAGTGGTTCTCGGGTATTGGGCAAGAGGCCATCCCGGTTGGTATCACAGCGGCTTTGGCGGAAGACGATTTTATCTTTCCGATGCACCGTAACCTAGGGGTATTTACTACGCGGCAAGTGCCTTTTGAGCGGTTACTCTCTCAATGGTT
>JANTGI010000013.1 GCA_024762995.1 Saprospiraceae bacterium
AACCTGCTTTTAAAACATCCAACACCAAATACAAAATGCTCTGTTTTTACCTTGCAACAACAACAATCTTGCTTCACTAGCTGTAAAACTCATTTTTTTCACCTTTTTTTAAGGGATAATTGACACCTTTTTCGCATCATTTACAAAATATAAATAACTGATTATCAATCAATCAATTAATAATAAAAAAAAAGCCGTGAATTCTACCGGTAATTTCCTAAACAAAGTCGCCTTGTGCAATAAGGTTATAACATTTAAGTTGCAGAATGAAATTCATTTTTACAAAAATGAACTTCATCCAAAATTAAAAAAGGCATCGATAATGGCAAATAAACAGAAATTCTATAGAGAGTAAATCTAAAAAGTTAGTATCTTGTAAGCAAGAAATAGAGCCAGTCCACTACGAATTTGGCTAAATGAGTTAGCGAAAACTAATAAGTAAATCCGTCGGACTCAAAAGAGCAAAAACCTTGGGGCAAGTAGTATATCTGCCCTTATAAATAAAAAAAGTGCTCAAGAAGAAAGTCAGGCCGTTTTAGTTGTTGATTAGAGCTGTTGGTAAATCCTTACCAATCTTCATGGTGATAGGAAGTTAAACATCTCACCAAAATGTTTATGATATGAAGTATTTTTTTCTTATTTTTGGCATCATGGCTTTTCTCACTTCTTGGGACAAACAAGAGGTTAAGGCGCCTTCTTCAAATATTGAAGATATATCTTCAGCAGAACGAGCATTTTCGGATGACCTGGCTGTTGCCTTGAGTATTCTTGAAAAGGGTGATAAACTCCAAGTTTCAGTTGGAGAGAAGGGTATTATTAAGTATAAAATAATTGACAAAAAGATAGCTCAAGACCAAATATCATTTCGTTAGGTAAGATGCAAAGGTTCTGGTGTTAGCTTTGTACGATGTGTCAAAAAAGCTGTGGACAAGTATGGATGCCAGCAGATTACGAAAGACGGTGACGAATATGTGTCATCAGATTGCCCATAATTGTTAATATTGGTGGATGCCAGATGGCATTCACTTTCTTAAACCTGAAATTATGAAATCAATTAAATTATTAGTTTTTCTTTTTGTTCTACATTCACATGTAGCTACAAGCCAAGTCACTGACAAAGAACTACAGTCCCCAGAAACAATTTCATTCATTACAGATATGGTCAAAGATGAATCAGTTGTTTTTGGCAAAGTTTCAAAATCAAATGATGGATGGTCCATTGAAGCCAGTACTGATAAAAAAGTAGTAAGCTTTATGTTTGCGGATGAAATTTACAAATCTCAACAAACTGATCTAAAGGTTGGATTAGAAAAAATAATTGCATTCTTGATAAGTCACGGAGAATCTTGCTATGAATACGTTCTAAGTAAGGAAAATCAAAAGTGGGATTTCTTTTTGTATCGATGTAATTAAAACATCAATGAGCACTTTTTTTTACCTACACAGACAAAAATGAAAGTAGCTAAAATTTCAGTTGCCCTGCGGAGCATAGACTATGGCGGAAGGCAGTGGATAATTTGTCTCTCTTAAGTACAAGAGTGTAATTTTTTTCATCTGCTTACGCTAAAAATTACTTTCTTTCTAGTTTATTTCATATATTGTATCCTGGATAGGGAAAGCTGACGATTGGCCCATTGATTATGAATAAGTTAAGCCTAAGTGCAGGACAAACGCTGGTTAGATCGAAGAAAACCAAGTATTTTTTGATTTTTCTATTTTAACCCCCAAATATCCCCCTTGCGGAATGGGGATTTATACTTGGTTTGCCTAAGTTCCAAGATTTTGTCCTGTATAAAGAAATTAAACAGTAACATTAAATGGAGCAGCATGAAGGATTTATCTTTTCTGCTGCTCCTTTTTAACAAATACACTTCTTATGAATAAAAGAACAACAATACTCCTTTATCTTTTAATATTGTCAAACATTTTGAATGCACAAGAAAGATTTGACAAAGAGTGGATGTTTGGCTATGGTCAGCATCTTTCTAATAATTTTGGAGTAACAAAAATGGATTTTTCTAATAACCAAGTTAAGGTATCTTCCAAGAATGGCTCCCCTGACTTTGCTCTTGGCATTGAGTCAGGAAGCTTTGTTTGTGATAAGTCCGATAAGGTGATTCTATATACAGATGGCTGCTCAATCCGAGATAGCTCTATGAATATTATATTAAATGGAGATAGTTTAAATCAAGGTGAATTATATCAATACTATTGTCACCAAACTGGGTCTGGTTTTCCAGCAAAACAATCTACATTGTTTTTTCCAGACTTATTGGATAGTAATAAGTACTATTTATTTCATAAAGATAGCCATCTTAATAGTCAGCTTCAAACTGTGGTAAGCCAAAATTTATTTAAAAGCACAATTGAATTGGACAGTAGTGGAAGATATAGGGTAATTGATAAAAACAAGCTTGTTCTTTCTGAATCTTGGTTATATGTTGATGACCTTAGTTCCTGCCAACATAGTGATGGTCAAAGCTGGTGGATTACCACACATGAATTTAAAGGGAATAATTTTCATTCTTTTTTACTAGAACCAGATGGGGGCTTGAATGGCCCTTATACTCAAGCAATAGGCGATCAAATGTTCCAATATTTAGATCAACCTTATTCTGCTACCTTTTCACCAGATGGTAGTCACTTTGCCATGCAGTATGATAGTTTATCAACCTATTCCCTGACCAAGTTTATTGCATTATTTGATTTTAATAATACCACTGGAGAATTCTCCAATCAACGCTGGATTACATATCATGTGGATAGTATTGGCTCTGCTGTAGGGCTTAGTTTTTCACCTGATTCAGAGTTATTATATGTCTCAACTGCACGAACACTACTTCAGGTGGATTTTAATCAAAGTGAGCCCGAAATTGTAGTGCTAGGCTATGTACATGAGATAAAGAATAATTGGATAGTAGGTATTGGGGAGATGTCTATCGGTCCCGACTGTAGAATTTATGTGGGACCAGGAGCCACAAATAATTTTTTACATGTCATCCATCACCCGAACTTGAAAGGACCTGCTTGCGGATTTCAGCCTTTTGCTATTGAAACACCAACAAGATTGAATAGCATAATACCGAATCTACCGGTATTTCCGGACTGTGATAGTACCATCGCTTGGCTACCTGTTGGTATCAAAGAGATGCCCCTACAAAAAATAAGGATATCTGTTTATCCCAATCCAGCCACTGACCACCTAACTGTTTCTTTTCCACTATTTTATGATGATAGAGTATTGGAGATTCGAGATATTATGGGTAAAGTTGTAGATAGGATTTCAATGCCCAAGGGGCAAACAAATCAAGGTGTTGATGTCTCAAACCTTCCATCCGGAATTTACTTTCTAGTTGATGACAAGCGGAAATTTACAGTGGAGAGAATGGTGATTATGAGATAGGTTAGATTAGATTTGGGTTAGAATTGGCTAGGCTTCCGCATATCCCAATCGTCGGCTCTCCAGCTGAAAACATTTTGAAACAACCTACTCATCCTAAGGCAGCGGCTTCACCCAACCCAACATCAACACCCAATAAAGAACAAAAAGACTCAGACCAACCAACAAAAAGGGGCGAAAACGCTCTATCTTGGTCATATGTGTAATGACATCAATCTTAGAGCGTTCTAGCTGATTAATCTCTTTATAAATTTCTTTTAGCTCTTCTTTGGAACGTGCACGATAGTACTTTCCATGGGTATAGTTAGCAATTTGCATCAAGAGACTTTCGTCAAAATCCGAAGGAACCGGCGCAAATAAGTAGTCGCCATTAAGCTTTTTACGGATAGGCATATTGACCATCCCTTCCGTACCCATCCCAATCGTATAGACCTTGACCCCGAAGGTTTTGGCCAATTCTGCCGCTTCCATTGGATCAATGTCTCCCCTATTATTAGAGCCATCGGTCAATAAAACGACGATTTTACTTTTTGCCTTACTATCTTTAAGTTGATTGACCGAAGTGGCGAGTCCCATTCCGATAGCGGTGCCCATTTCAAGGTTCTTCGGGGACAACTCTTTAATCAACTTGGACAAGGTGCCGTAGTCCGTGGTCAGCGGACATTTGGTATAAGCTTCTCCCGAAAACACCGTCAAGCCTATCTTATCCCCCTGCCTTTCTTTCACAAATTCTACCGCCAGTTCCTTAGCCACTTCCAAGCGATTAGGATCAAAATCCAAAGACAGCATACTCGGACTCACATCCATGGCCAACATGATCTCTATACCTTCTCCTTTAAACTCTTGATGGTGCACAATTTCTTGGGGCTTCGCCATAGCCAACACTAAACTTATCAAACCCAAAAACGGCAACCAATTGGCATACCGATACGCCCATTTCTTTGGAGAAAGGCCCATTTTTACCTGACCGACTTCCGGTAATGCCAATCGCTCCCCTTGCCCTTTTGAACGACTATAACGCCAAAACAAAATGGCCAAAACAGGAATCAAAAACAACCAGTAAGGTTGCGTCCACTCCAGATTAGACCCTCCAAATACGATTCCTAAAATCATTCGGTTACATTCCTTTTTACCCACTGAATAGCTTCCAAAATGCTCTGCTCTTGCCGTTCATTAGGCATGGTCATTTTGGCAAATTTTACCAAATCCGAGTCGTTTAACAGCCTGATTAACTGCGCTTTCTGACTAGGACTAATTCGTTTTAAGTCTCTTTCAATCTCTTGCGTGGACTCCTCTAAGGCATGTATGCGATGCGCTCGTTCCAAGTATCTTCTCAATATTTGCGAAAGCTTGACTTGTGTTTCTTTTGGCGCAGACTCCCATAAGCGTTGTTTTTGCAATGCTTCCAGGCTTTCGACCGCTTCTTGGAGTGGCGGTTTCACCGGAATTTTCGGTTTTTGGGGGGCCATCTCCTTCGGCTTACGATTGCGCAAAAACAAAAACAGCAAAATACCCAAAAGCACTGCCAAAGCCCCTGCGATCCACGCATAATAATCACTTAGTTTTTTGGGCTCTTTGATGATGGTACGCAAGCCTTGCGGCAAATCTGTCACTTTCACAATGGGCTTCACAAACACCCGCACCGGATTGGAAGAAAAAACATAGGTCGTATCCGGCATCGGTGCTTCATAGATTACAGGTGGTAGGTCTATCCAACCGGAATCCAAAAACACCATCGCATCCATATCCTCTACCAAAATTTGCTTCTTTCCGTCTTCGGAAGACTCCTTTGTCACATTTGGTCTCCCTTGATATTCCAAATATTCATTTTGGGGCAACCCGTTAAGTCCCGGCCCGGTTATCTTCAGATGGCGGTCATATTCTACCCGAGCTTGAAGATGAATCATATCTCCGATAATCACCGTATCCCTATCCACTTTCAAAGAGACTTGTGCTTGTTCAGCTTGCGCAAAAAGCAAGACCGGAGTCAGCAAAAATAAAATGACAAATTTGAAATTCATCCTGCTCATCTTCCCAAATTTGAATTTCTTTTATTAAAAAATGCCAACATTGATTTATGAACAGATTCATCTGTTTTGATGGTCAGATTGCTGGCCCGAGCACGAATAAAAGCATCTTCAAAAAAGGCCGTTTGATTCCGATAATAATTTAATAATACTTGTCGATCATCCGACCCAAAATCAACCAAAACATCTTGCCCACTTTCCGGATCAACAGTTTTCACCAAGCCCGTCGTCGGAAGATGATCATAAAACTGATCCCAAATTCTAATCCCAATCACCTCATGCTTTTGCGCAAGCAAAGACAGCTCCTTGGTATAACCGGTATCCAAAAAATCCGAAATAACAAAAATCAAATGATGTTTTTTTAGCACTCTTCTCAAAAACTTGAGCGACGCACCGATATTCGTCCGGGTGTCCTTGGCTTCTAACAAAACCAAGTCTCTCAAAATCTTTAGCAACTGTGCCTTACCCTTCTTCGGCGGCACAAATGACTCATTATCAGCAGAAAACAGCATCAAACCCACCTTATCTCCATTCCGCTCAGCCGTCACAGACAAGGATGCGCACAATTCGGTAATCTGCCTGGAAATGGTTTTTCCATGCGCCCCAAACAAGGTGGATTGACTAATATCCACTGCCAGCAAAACTGACAACTCCCGCTCTTCTTCAAATATTTTGATGTGTGGAGAGCCGGTCTTGGCGGTTACATTCCAATCAATACTCCGGATGTCATCCCCATATTGATAAGGACGCACTTCACTAAAAGTGATGCCCATTCCTTTAAAATTACTATGGTAGCCTCCCGAAAACATATCCTTTGTTTTCTGCCTAGTTTTAATTTCTAGCAGTCGAACTTGACGGAGCAATTCCGCCGGAGTTATATTTTCACGTTTGGCCATTAATGCAATTTACGGAAGTGTTTGACGATTTTTTTATTTTTAATATAACCCTTTAATTCAGGGTAAGAAAACAACACATGATACTGCCCGAATACAGGATGAAACGCACTGCTAAAAAGGACACCATCCGGCTGCAAAACGAAGTTCTCGAAAGCGTCCTGACCGGCCCAAGCTAAAAAATCCTTATTATTTTTCAACTGATGTTGACCGAGATTTTTGCGGGCACGATTCTGAACCATCCGCTTCAGTTGTACCTTATCTTCAAACAAATCATCAAAACTCAAAAACTTCTTTTTCTTGACATCAAAATTCAAGGACTTCACTGAATATTTATCTTTACCGGGATCGTAAAAAATCTGAAATCCGCTAAACACATATTCGTCCCGACAATGCACATCCACATAGCTATAAGCCGCCGGCGCATTCAAAATAGATGAATATTTTTTGACCGAAAGGGACTTTTGTTTCTTACAATATTTAACCCAATCCGCCGCTTGCTCTTCCATCACATCATCAAAGGCTTGGATATTTAATTTTGGATAAATAATACTGTATCGAAAGTCTTTTGAAATCTCCGAAAAACAACTCTGCCCATCCGAAACCATCGGCATCGTATGTATTATTTGGTCGGAAGACCCGGTCTGAAAATGCCCTTCCAATTCTCCGTCTTGCCCAAGCTCTCCATAAATATCTCCAATTCTTCGCCCGTCATTTCCTATGACCACTAAATCCACCTTACTCCCGACCATCATACCTGTCAAGAGAGCAGTCATCTTCCTTTCGGCAAAATATATCGTCCCCTGCAAATCCCCATTTCCGATGCGCTGCAAATACAGATAGACATTCTCCCCATCGACCAAATGCCCTTGATGATACACCAACCATTTGTCCACAAAACAAGCCGGCGGAACCACGGGCACGTCTTGGGTATAACGCCCATTCACCGTCGATACTTTTTGCTCCAAAGCACTCAACAACTCACCCCTAAATTCTTGATTATCAATAGAATAACTCATCTTTCCTTGATCAACACCTTGCTCATCACGCAAATACAAAATAGAAGAAGTCCCACTCATCAACAAGGCTTCTTTTCCATTCGGGAAAAACAAAACACCCTTCATCGAGCCACCATTTTCTTTAAGCACAACCACCCCACCTTCCATCTCATCAATTCGGGTTGCATAGGTTTTGACTTTTAGGCTATTGGCTCTTTCCCCCAAGTGTTTGAGACACACTTTGTCTAGGGCTACGGTTTGAGCCTGCCCCATATTCCAAGAAAAAATAAAAAATAGGAAAACTGTTATACGCCAATTTAGGAAGCAAGTATCCGGCCCTTTAGCTTTCGCCAAAAGCACTTTATTGGCTATTGCCAAAGCCCCACTCTCCTTTACACTGCCGGCCCTAAAATTGAGTATTTTCTTTAACATCAAGGCACCATTATTTTGTCCAAAATCTTATTGACAATATCGTCCTTGGTGACCAATTCTGCTTCGGCTTCAAACGTAGTCCCAATCCGATGACGCATAATATCCGGTGCAATATTTCTCACATCTTCCGGAATCACAAAGCCGCGTCGATTCAAAAAAGCCACAGCTTTAGCCGCAATCGCCATACTGATACTCGCTCTCGGCGAAGCACCATAGCTAATAAAAGGAGCCAATTCCCCTAATCTCGCCGACTTCGGATCTCTAGAAGCCTTCACAATATCCAGGATATAATTTTCGATTTGCTCATCAAGATAGACTTTTCGGACCAGCTTGCGCAATTTCAAAATATCCTCGATTGATGCGACAGGTTTAACTTTTGGGAAACCATTTTCCGAAAGGCTCCGACGCATAATTTCTTGCTCATCTTCCCGACTTGGATAATCTATCGTCAAATGCAACATAAAACGATCCTTCTGTGCTTCCGGCAACGGATAAGTACCTTCTTGGTCAATAGGGTTTTGTGTGGCCATCACCAAAAACGGCTCTTCCAGCTTAAAGGTCTGTCCCCCTATGGTCACCTGACGCTCCTGCATGGCTTCCAAAAGGGCACTTTGCACCTTGGCCGGCGCTCTATTTATTTCGTCCGCAAGGACAAAATTGGCAAATATCGGCCCCTTGCTGATTTCAAAAGTTCGCTCACCGGGATTGTAAATCATTGTCCCCGTCACATCCGACGGCAACAAGTCCGGTGTAAATTGAATTCTTTGAAACTTCGCATGAATCACCCTAGATAAGGTGCTGACTGCCAAGGTTTTAGCCAACCCGGGCAAACCTTCCAGCAGGATATGACCTTTCGTCAAAAGCCCAATGAGTAGGCGTTCCATCATTTTTTCTTGGCCGACAATCACCTTTCGAGTTTCGGCATTGATGGCATCAATGTAGTGATATTCTCGTGTTATTTCTTCGTTGAGCTCATTGATTTGCTCGTAGGATGTGGACATATTCTACTTTTTTTAAATTCTAGGTTTTGAGAACGCCAAAATATGGAAATAGTTGTTTTGGGGAAATAAAAAAAATTCTAGTTGAAAAATACTAGATTCCAACTCTTTTTTTTGCTTCAAAGTTCCAAAGTCATGGTTACCGGGTTTTTTCTTTGGGCTTTTGAGTCAAAAAAGAATTACAGGTCGATTTATGGACATTTATTCAAATTGTGTCCTTAGAATAGTTATATTTGCTACTACATATTCCCCATCAAAAAAAAACGACGATGAGATTATGCTATCTGCTTTCTGCTGTATTGACTATTTTTTCTTTTTTAGCGCAAGCGCAAACATGGTCTGCTCCAATAGGTCCCGGGGGTGGCGGATGGATTACAACTGTTACCATCGTTAATGATGCGCAGCATACCGTCTATGTGGGGTGCGATGTTGGCGGAATCTACAAGAGTACAGACAACGGAAATTCTTGGCAAATAAAAGATAATGGACTCGATATTTATTTCATGCATGATATCGAAGCCGACCCAACTACGCCTACCACCTTATATCTCGCTTCAAGGGGTGGCGTCTATAAAACCACAGATGGCGGTGACCATTGGATACCCAAACGGAATAATTTTCCGCCAATCAGCGACTTTACTTTTAGTGCTCCTGTCAGCGACATCGCCATCGACCCGAATCATCACAACATCATCTATGCCGGAATTGGCGTGCCGAATACGGGTTATGACCTAAATAGCTATCATTGGCAATCAACGACCATCAATGGGGCCATTTACAAAAGTACCGATGGGGCAGATACTTGGACTTTAATCCAAAATACGGGCATCCCGTCCGATGCCATGATTTTTTCGATTATTGTCAGTCCTTATGACTCAGACATCATTTATACAGCCACCAGCGCCGGTGTTTACAAAAGTATTGATGCCGGCGCCAATTGGACCGCCATGAATACAGGACTCCCCCACCACCTAACAATGTCTTTAGTCCAAGCCGATGCCAATACTCTGTATGTAACCCTTTGGGCAGAGCCGGGAAGTGCCACATGGCAAGGCGGGGTCTATAAAACTACTGATGGTGGTCAAAATTGGACTGCTATGAATACCGGACTTCCTCAAGTGGTTGGCAACGTTAGTGGACTGACAACCAACTATCCTGATTTGGTCATTGACCCCAACGATTCCCAAACCCTTTACATCGGCAATATTCCATGGACACCCGAGCCTGGAATATTCAAGACCGTTGACGGCGGAGCGCATTGGGCTTGGAGCACCGTCGAAGATGGCGCCAACCAAAATATCGATATTGGCTGGATAACTGAACATAGCATTAGCGGGGTTTGCTTGGCGATAGATCCCAATAATTCTAATCGTTTATATTTTGGCTCATCGACTCATCTATTCAATACAGAAGACGGTGGCGACACTTGGAATCAAAAATATACAAAGGAAATTTCCCCCGGCCATTGGCAAGGAAATGGGTTTGAAACGACTGTCGTCCAAAAAATTGCCGTTGATCCGACCAATTCCAACAATATCTATGTGGGCTATTGGGATATGGGTTTTCTGAAAAGTACGGATGGGGGCACGTCTTTCAAAAGAACTTTTCAAGGGATGAATTTTACGGGTAATACCTTTGACATCATTGTCGATCCGGCCCAAACAAACACCATCTATGCAGCCACCGGATGGTGGGAAACGAACGAAGGAGATGTAGCGGTCAGCAACGACTACGGAGAGACTTGGACAGTCCTAAACAATGGACTCCCAAATGCCCAAATTTGGTCAATAGCTTTGGACACCACCAGTCCTGCCAATGCTCGAATGTTATATGCGACCAGCTTTGCTCATGGGGTTTACAAATCGACAGATGGTGGCCAAAATTGGGCTTCCATCAACAACGGTCTTGGTGTCAACGGCAATCTCCAAGCTAGAAAAATCACCATCGACCCTAATAATCACCAGATCTTATATGTCGGCATGGAAGCTATCCAAACGGAGACCAATGGCACGAATTCGACCACACAAGGCGGTCTTTTCAAATCAACAGATGCAGGTGCGTCTTGGACTCGTATTGATGCAGCGCTTCCGCAAATTACGGTTTATGACATTCAATTTGACCCTAATAATTCACAGACCATCTACACGGGTGTTCGGGGTGAATACGACCACACTCAAGCAACAACTTACGAGGGAGGAGTCTATAAAAGCACCGATGGCGGAGCGACTTGGGCCACCGCAAACAATGGATTTGGGAACAGCGACAATCTTCATGTGACCGCCATCGCCATCAACCCTTTCGACAGTCAAACGCTTTATGCCACCACGTCTGACGATCAATACCATGACATTTGTGCCGGTCGCGGAATTTTCAAGAGTACAGATGGTGGAGCTACATGGTCAGCGATGAATGATGGCTTAGGCATTCACTATCTCGAAGCAATAACCATTGACCCAAACGATCCAACCATTCTTTATGCCGGTAGTGGGGGAAACGGATTAATTAAAGGATATGACCCAAGCGCTCCTTTAGCGATAGAATTAACGGATTTTTATGCCTACCCTAACCACCGGCAACAGGTCGTCATCAATTGGCAAACCAATGCCGAATACAACACCGATTATTTTAATATTCAACGTTCCGAAGATGGCCGGACTTGGGAAGACATTTATCAAACCCGGCCCATTTCATCGAAAAATTATTCTTATATTGATTCCCGTCCATTCACCGGAATTTCTTACTATCGTCTCAAGGAAACGACCTATGACGGGCTTTCATCTTTCTCTTCATCGGTGAGTGTAGAAATTCATCCGGATTCTTGGACGATTTTCCCAAATCCCAGTCATGGCGACGTGACGATTACATCAGATTACTCTAATATCGGCAAGCTCCAATTATTTGATTTACTAGGTAATGACCTTTCGGAAAAAATAACTCGTACCGATACCAACTACCATCAAATACAGCTTGATTTGTCTCCCCTAAAACCGGGTATTTATATGCTACGGAGTGGGGATCGAGTTTTTTGGGAGGTGGTGGAGTAGATGAATTTGGGGAAAATAATCTCGTCTATTTATTGAAGTTTGTTCTGATTGTGCCCAAGATTGATTTCCCCTGCCCTATTTTTCATTGACAGCACAAAGTAAAATACCTATCTTACCAAGACCTTTTTTCCATCTCAGGAAGGTCTAAAAAAAAGATCTTCTCCATGCCACAATCCGCCGAGATTTCATCTATAGTCTCTTTGAAAAAGGATAAAAACTTAATTACAACGCTAAACAATGGTTTTTTTATCCAATCAGGAGACCATATTCAGCCATGGATTACCGAAGATGACCATTTCTTTCAAAAAAACGGGGTTTTCACCGCTAAGCTTTTATCAGATGGCAATATTGCTGTTGGCACATCGCTCGCCGGATTTGTGGTATTGTCCCCTTCCGGAAAAATATTACTACACATTCAACGAAATAATGGCCTATTGAATAATACCGTCCTGAGTATTCTCGAAGACAACAACCAAAATATATGGCTTGGTCTGGATAATGGCATTAGCCACATTGAATACAACTCTCCTTTCAGTCGATTTTTTCCTGATGCCAACATTGAGTCCACAGGCTATGCGACCATCATCAAGGACGATTATATCTACTTCGGTACATCCACCGGTGTTTACTCTTTACCCAAGAACGCAAAAACAACTGAGCAACAAGTATTTAAAAAGATACAAGGCTCCGATGGACAAGTCAGAAACTTCAATATCATCAACAATACCCTCGTAGTAAGCCACCATAAACGTCCACTAAAAATAATAAATGGAATGGCTTACCCTATTTCTTTGGAAAATGGATATTGGTTATTTCAGCGACTAAAACAAGACACCAATTTTGTCATTGCCGGCACCTACCATGGTCTTAGCTTATTCGACAAAAATCTAAATTTTTTACACAAAATAAAAGGGTTTGATGAATCTAGTCGATTTTTGGAACAAGACAAACAGGGCAACATCTGGGTCGCACATCCCAATAAAGGTATTTTCAAATTAACACTGAACAACACCAAAAACCAAGTAAAAGTCACCAAATATGGCCAAAAAGACGGCTTACCGTCTAACTTACTCAATCATGTTTTTTCTATCAGCAATGAATTACTCTTCCCAACTATTAATGGCATCTATTCTTACGACCCAAAAACCAATCATTTCACCCCAAACCAAGAGTATAACCGCTTGCTTTCCAATCAACGCCGCATTAGACGCCTAACAAAAGCCGATTCCGGTGATATATGGTACATCAGCTCCACCGAAATCGGAAAGCTAATGGTCCAAGAAAAAAGTATTTCGAAAAAAATCGACATCTTACAATTCCCGCAAATCTCCGACCAATTAGTCGATGGTTTTGAATGCATTTATCCTATTGGAGACGATGCCATCCTGCCGGCAGAACAGGGTTTTATCTATTATGACAGCCGGAAAAAATGGACTAATCAGCCCAGTTTTGGGCTTGTTTTTTCTGACATCTCCCTAACCAATCATGGTGACAGCACCATTTTTTATGGTAATTATTCGGATGGAAAACAAGTTTTTTGGGAGCAGCCTGATTCTGCTATTTTGAGATTTCCCTTTCGGGAAAATGGCATTCAATTCAATTTTTCTACCACCAAATTCATTCGCCCGGAAAAAATAAAATATCGTTACAAATTAGAAGGATTAGACAGCAAATGGTCCATTTGGGCAACCAAATCCGAAAAAGAATACAACAACCTAAAAGGGGGAAAATATGTATTTTCTGTACAAGCAATGGATGAGTTTGGCACTCCCACCCAACCAATTACCTATCAATTTAGAATCAGACCTGCATGGTATGCTTCCACACTTGCCTACATCTTGTATTTCTTGTCCTTTGTGGGATTATTAGCTTTGGTTTACCGCATTTACATCAAAAAATATGACCAACAAAAAGAAATCGTCCAAAGATCCGAAAAGATTATCGACCAACTAAAACATGAAAAACTAGAAGCAGACATTCGACACAAAAACAGAGAGTTAATCTCCACCACCCTTCATCTTGCCCACAAAAATGAAGTATTTAAGCGAGTAAAATCAGACATCGACAAGCTAGCCAAGACATGCACTGATTTAGACACCAAAGCCAACCTAAAAGCCATTATCAAAATTCTCTCTACAGAAGAAGATGCCGAAGCAGGTTGGGAAGAGTTTGTCGCCCATTTTAACAAACTACACACCGGCTTCTTCGATAAGTTAAAATCTAACTATCCCGAGCTTTCGCCAAAAGATTTGAAAATGTGTGCCTACCTAAGAATGAACCTTTCCACCAAAGAAATATCTACACTATCGAATATTACGACTCGTGGTGTCGAAGGGGCTAGATACCGCTTACGCAAAAAATTTGGGTTAAGTGGAGAGGATAACTTGGTTGCCTTTTTGATGGATATACCGTAGAATGGCACAAACTTTTGAATCTATTGTTGATAGCGCAACAAGGAAAAGAAAAAATAATTTATTCGTCATGGTTACGCTTGTTTTTGTTTTCATTGGGTATGAAGGCTGCCTTGTTAGTGAGTCCTTGATTTAAGGATTTTTTCGTTCTTCGTCAATTATAGCGAGTTTTCAAATCTAATTAACCTAAGTAAAACAAATCATCACGGTAAAATTTATAACTTTGGAATCATCAACTCCCAATACATATTCGGATTCGATTCAAAAACCAAAACCTAACTCATTCCTTGAATTCCGGACAATCGCATCTAATTAATTAACCCACCCTCCCAAAAACGAAAAGTCATCTTTTCTTTTTCACCCGCTCAACCAACACCTCCCTATCCACAATAATCTCTCGTCCCAAAGCTTGGCCGTCTCTATAACTTTGTGTCCTTAATTTTAAATTACCTTCCGGAATTAGAAAAGGATTCTTGTACTTATGGCCAAATTTTGGCGGATAAGTATTATCAATTGTATAAAATATTTCGGCATTTGGAATAGCACATTTTAGCGCACACATCAACGAATCATCTTCTTTATAGACCCGTATAATTGGCTCGTAAACAGCTTTACAAATATTAGTATTTGCCTGATCAAACAATCGAAAATGATACTCCACCCGTCTAATAAAGTTGTTCCATTTTTTATTTTCCAAAGGACTCCATAATGACTCTGACAAGGCAAAGGCTCTTGGATAGGTCATATAAAAAGCAAAGGGCAAGGTCGCTACTTTCTCCGTCCACAAATTACCTTGACCACCCATAACATACTCACTATCAATACTATCCGGTGCCGGATTAAATTCGTATACCTTCTCCAAACTCAAACTGGCATAGACGCTATTCTCCACACTTTTATCTCCTTGAGTATAATCCAAATAGGCATAAGTCGTAGGCGACATCACCACTTGGCGCTTTTGACGCACCGCCTTCATGCCCCCTTTCATCCCACGCCAACTCATAATTGCCGCATCATCGGACAAGCCTTCTGCCAATATTTCATCCCAACCAATCATCTTTTTTCCCTTACTGCTTATGATTTTAGCCACACGATTCACAAAGTAATTTTGCAACTCGTCGGTATTCTTAATATTATTCAAACTCATGAATTTTTGAACCTGCGGATCTGCTTCCCAGTAGCCATGATAGCATTCATCTCCACCGGCATGGATATACTCCCCGGGGAATAGCTCTGCCACTTCCGTAAAAATTTTATCGACAAATTCATAGGTCTTTTCATCAGCAGGATTGAGCATATTTTCAATAAGCATCTTAAATTTTCCATTCCCGTACCATTCTGAAAAGCGTGTGCCGGGGTTGACAAATTTTGGTTCTTTCTTAGTAGAAAACTCCGGATAGGCCGCTAATGCTGCCATACTATGCCCCGGCATATCAATCTCGGGCACAATCGTTATATTTCGATCCGCCGCATATTGTATGACGTCTCTAATTTGCTCCTGCGTATAAAACCCACCATCCGTTGCTTTTTCATTTGGTTTTGGATCTGGGCCACCGAAGAATCCATATCGTTTGACTCGCCAAGCGCCGATTTCGGTTAATTTCGGAAGAGATTTTATTTCAATTCTCCAACCATGATCATCTGTCAAATGCCAGTGAAACACATTGAACTTATAGGTAGCCATTTGATTGATATAGGCTTTCACTTCATCAACTGTAAAGAAATGCCTACTAACATCTAACATCAAACCCCGCCATTTAAACCTTGGGTAATCTAGAATAGTGCCACCCGAAATTTTTATTAAACCGTCTTCTCTTGGTGCCGCCATTAACTGCTTTAATGTCTGAAAAGCATAAAAAATACCCGCAGGTTCATTGGCCGTAACTAAAATTTCTTTTTCATGAATGGCTATTTGATACCCTTCTTTCCCAATTTTTCCGAAAGGACTTACATTCAACTTAATCCGAACGACTTTTTCAAAATCAGCTTGGGCAGTAGGTGTCAATCCAAACATCCCTACATTATGGTAAAAATCTTGTATGTACTTATCAATCAATGGATTACGAGTCTCATTCAACACTGTGATATTATTCTCAAGGGCAAAGATTTCATGACTTAGAACATAACTAACCGGCACCGGAATAATCGGTTGTTGAGCATAATCTTGGCAAATCAAAATAAAAGAAATGACAAACACTAAAAAAATATTCTTTTTCATATTAATTGGGTTTCGGTTCCGGTTATCTACCTATTTTTTAACGATTTTGGCATCCTGCATCTGACTAACCATATCCTCAATGGTTTTCTCCAAAGGCAAATAAGTCAAACCTAATTCTTCTTTGCTTTTAGTCGCATTAAGTTGAATGTCGTGTCCTACATTCCGGCTTATAAATTTTGTCGTAAGACCAAACATCCTTCCAACCAGATAGAGCATAAATTTGGGAGATTGCATCATCGGCAATTTATATTTATTACTATAAATTCCATTAATCAGTTGGGAGAAGTCATAGACACTCAATGTCCTTTCCGCAAGGATATGGCGACCTGCTGCATCGTCTTTTTCCAAAGCCAGAATGTGTGCCTTCGCCACGTCTCTCACATCGACAAATCCAAAGACCAAGTTCGGAGCGCCCATGTAATATTTTCCGGTCAACATTTCCTTCATAAAATTCAAACTTTCCGAGTTAGAAGTCGTCGTCAAGGAAGGGCCCATCACAAAGGACGGATTGATCACCACCAAATCCCATTGGTCTTGATTTTCGTAGATTTCCCAAGCCTTTTTTTCCGCAAGGACCTTGGAATAAGAATAGGGTTGATGCGTCAATGAACTGGATGTATTAAAATGCGCTTCCGTAAATTCTGATAGGCCTTGCTCCTTCATATCCACATTGTCTCCGTGGACAGCAGCCACACTTGAAGTAAGTACAACTTTTTTTACCGTAGATGATTTTGTGGCGGCATTAAGGACATTTTCCGTACCTTTGAGTGCCGGATCAATCAACTCCTTTTGGGCATCTTTTATTCGAAAGCTAAAAGGAGAAGCCATGTGAATAATGGCTTGGCAACCTTCGGCGGCGGCATCAAAAGCTCCGTCTGTAAGCAAATTGGCTTCCCAAAATTCGAGAGAACCAGGAGTTTCTTTTTCAATATCCAACAGGTGTTGGTATTTCTCTTTTTTTGATTTGTCTCGGACGGTTAATCGAACAGTATGTCCTTTTTCCAAAAGGTCTTTAGTTACCCAAGACCCTAAATATCCTGTTCCGCCAGTCACTAAGGTAGTTTGTTTCATTGTTCTAGATTTTTTGAGTTATGGACACCATCCCATGAAATGGCAATGGCTTGTTCCAGAAGTGTATTTGTAATTTTTAAGGTTTTTGAATGAGCCAATTGCGTGAGAGCGACCACGTTGCCATAGATGGTTTCGGTCATTAACTGAAGGTCAATATTTTTTAGTATTTTTAATTGGATGCCTTCCGCCAAAAAATCAATAACCGGCTCATAAAAAACCAATCCTTCCTGTCTGGTCGTCTCCGTAATAATTGGCAAATGCCCAAAATGCTGTGAGAATCTGAACATCAATTCGTGCTGATAAAAAAAGTTAAAAATATTCTTCCAAATTTGGTAAAAACGTGCTTTATACTCCATTTTTTTATCCACATCTTTCATGATGCTTGCGCCAAATTCCTTCTTGACATCTAAGTAAATCTGATTGATTATTTCATTTTTGCTCTTAAAATGGTGGTAAATTGTCCCCATGGCCACTCCGGACACTTTAGATATCTGAGACATCGGAGTCTCTTGAATCCCTTGATTAACAATGAGTTGCAGAGCCGTCTGGGTTATTTTTTCTTTTTTTGTCATTGTAGTGAACGTTCATTCGGTTGCAAAGTAACGGTTTTTTGGGGATAGATGCTAATTTGCTAAAATTGGTAAAAATCTAGCTGCCTAACATCAGGGCGTAGCCAAACTCTCCAGTCGGGTCGCCCTCACTCGCTCAACAAGCAAACGATGCCCCAAGTCATTCATATGAATACCATCACCCGAGTCAAACTCGGATCGGATAAATCCATTTTCCATAGCAAATCCATGCCAAAAATCTATCACCGAATCCCCATAACGATGCTCTATGGAATCTAATAATTCAAATTGCAAATTAACTTGGGAGCGTTTAGAAAAATTTCTTGGTTGAGGCGTACAAATCCATGTTTTTACTCCTTGCGTGGCAGCATTTTTAATAATGGTATCAAAATTAGTCAATTGAATACTGACGGGAAAGTTATGCGCGGCATCATTGGAGGGCATATTGATAATAATCGCATAAGGATGGTAAGTCAACGCCTTGGTTACATTTCTACTCGAATCTATACGTATATCCAATCCGGCTGGAACAGACATCCCCGTCGGCAAAATTTGATAAGTCGTATATCCTCCCTTGGCCAGATTGATTAAGGCAAGTTTTGACGTCTTGTTTAGATACTTTTGGTATCTTTTCACCCACGAACTATCTGGGGTTGACACACCCCATCCGGCCGCAGTCGAAGAGCCTAATACGACAATGGGACCGGTTTGACCAACATCCATAGCCTGCTCCTTCCTAATCGTTGATAATGACTGGCAGGACAAACCCGTCAATAGTATTATTATCAAGATAAAATTAAAATTAAATTTCACAATATTTTTTTTAATATCAACAACCAGGGTCAAGAACCCTAAAACATGTCTAAGAATTTAGAAAACCAAAAAAATCCACCATCAATACCCCATATTCTGAGTCATCACCCCACCTAACAAATCAATTTCTGACTGCGGAATTGGTAATAGTTCATGTTTGTTTTCTACAAAATCTTTTCCGAGTGCTTGGAGCGTTGTCGCTGCTCTTTTTTGACGAACTAAGTCAAACCAACGATGTTGCTCCATCCCTAACTCCGCTCTTCGTTCATGCCAAATTTTTTGACGCAAGACATCTTTGTCAGTCGTGGTGATTTCCGGAAGGATAAAATTATTTCCTTGGCGAGCACGTGCTCTTACTACTTCTAGAAGTACCAAAGCGTCATTAGGTTTATTATTTTCATTCATGGCTTCCGCAGCTATCAACAAGATATCGGCATAACGCAAAATACGAATATTACCGGGGCCGTTGCCATTGCCACCGGGGTGATTGGCCACCCATGCTTTTTGATTATATCGCTCATTAAAAATATTGGGATTGTCTTCCACCACCGTCGAACCATCCGGCAAGGTCTCTCCCACATATAAAATAGTCGCATCCCGTCGCGGGTCACCCGGCTCAAAAGAAGTGACAAAATCATCCGATGGGCGATTGAATCCCCATCCAAGATTAGGGGTGCCCCTAACTCCCTGAACTTCATTGTATTGTGAGCCAAAATTACCTTCTTCGTATGAGGCAGCTTGTACTTCAAAAATAGATTCATTACTATTTTCTCCTTCTTGCTGAAACAGTTTTGTGTAATTAGGATACAGGCCATATTCTTGCGAATCAATGACTTTTTGAGCATAGATTTCCGCTTGAGCAAAATCTTCCATAGTCAAATATACTTTCGCCAAAAGGCCGTTAGCTGCTCCTTTGGTGACACGTCCTAGGTCTGCCGGCGCATAAGCAGATTTTTCCGGAAGGACTTCGGCGGCTGCTTTTAAATCATTAATTATAAACTCATAAATCCGATCTTTCGACACACGGGGCTGCTCGTATTCATCTTGTGTCAAAATGTGATCCACCAAAGGCAAATCCCCAAACCATCGTACCAAATTAAAATAATAATAAGCGCGCAAAAAATGAGCTTCCGCCAAAAGACGCGCCTTCAATTCTTCATCCATGTCGATACCCGGCACATTATCTAATACCGAATTGGCCCGATAAATCCCATGATAATAACCCTTCCAAACAGATAGAAAAGCAATATTAGACGGATCAAAAGTAAAATCATCCAATTCTCTTAAAAAATTGGCATCATTGGGCAAACTCCCTTTGTCAGAATCATCTGAAATAATGTCCGTCAATCCAATGTAACTAAAGACATGGACATCCCAGCTTCTTAATTGATTGTAAATCGCATTGGTCGCCCAAACAGCGTGTTGCTCCGTCTTGTAAAAATTGTCGGTCGAAAGCTGCCCCTTTGGTTTTTTATCAAAAAAAGATTCCTTTACACAACCCGATAAAAAGAAAAGGGCCAATGTAAGCATGATGAGTTGAGTTGAATTATTTTTCATTTTTTTTTATTTTTCAGGTCGATAGAAAAAATGGATTCCTAATATTAAAAATTAGTAGTCAAGCCAAATGTGACCGTTTTTGCCGGCGGGAATATCCCCCGATCCACTCCATTATTCAAAGGTTGTTCGGAGGCAATCTCCGGTGAATAACCACTATAAGATGAATTATTCCATAAATCCGTCCCACTTACATAAAACCTAACTGAAGTAAATTTCCATTTTTGCGTAAGCGATGCCGGTAGAGTATAACCGAATTGAACACTTCTTAATTTTAAATAGGAACCATCTTCCAACATCCAGTCAGAAACTAAATAATTGTGTCCACCATTGGTCACGCGCGGCTCAGTGGTGCTCGTCCCTTCACCGGTCCAACGGTCTAAATAAGACGATTCAAAATTATAGGTACCGAAGCGGGCAACCTTCTTGGCATTGGCCACTTTATTGCCAGTCTGCCCCGTAAAATCAATGCCTACATCAAAACCTAAATAGGAAGCACCCAAATTAAAACCATATATCAAAGTTGGTATGGAACTACCCAGATAGACACGATCTTCTTCTGAAGTAATCTTCCCATCCCCATTTTGATCAACAAATCTCAAATCACCGGGTTGCTCATCTCCGATGGTCGCCCCTTGGTCAATTTCAGCTTGATTTTGAAAAATACCATTGGTCTCATAGCCGTAAAAAGCACCAATCGGATGACCGGGAACTGTATATGTAATTCGCTTACCGCCAACACCTAAGTCACCACCTTCTAAAAAATCACGTCCTTGTCCCAACGACAATACTTCATTATGTACGGTCGTAAATTGCGCACCGAGAGAGTAGGAAAATTTTCCGGCTTGTCGCCAGTTAATACTTGCTTCAATTCCACGATTGAGAATATCCGCCGCATTCTGAAAAGGCGGATTAGCCGCCCCCACCAAATCCGGAATATTTGGACGCAACAAGATGCCTGTTGTGACCTTTCGGTAATAATCAAACTCCGCCGTAAGTTGGTTTTTTAAGAAGGAAATTTCCATTCCGATATTGGTTTGCTTGGACTCTTCCCATTTCAAATCATCATTCGACAAATTAATGGGCGCATAGCCGTAATGTATGGTTTCGTTGACGCCAAAGATGGCATCTAAGCCACCGGATACGATGGCGACACTTGGGTAAGAACTAATTTTTTCACTTCCCGTAACGCCCCAACCGGCTCTAAACTTCAACCTGGAAATAATATTATTTTTGACCAAAAATGGCTCTTGTGAAGCGACCCAACCTAGTGAAAAAGATGGGAATTGGGCATAGCGATTATTTTTACCAAATTTTGAAGAGCCGTCAACACGATAGCTAACTGTCGCCAAATACTTACTCTGATAACTGTATTGAGTCCTAAATAAATAGGAAAAAATGGACCAATCATCAGCGCTATTATAATTGGTCTGAAAATCAGCCGGCCCTGCATCTAAATAATAAAATTCTTCCGTCTCTCCCAGCACATTCTTCCGAGTACCACCAAACCATTCGCTGTCATTGGTCTGGGCCACCACACCTCCCAATATGGTCAAGTCATGGTCTCCCATCTTCTTACTAAAAGTCAATAAATTATCAAACACTTTATTTTGATTTTTATTCGTATTGACGGAGATGGAGTTTTCTTGATTTTGCGAACTTGGAGACACAAAGAAAACAGGAACAAAAACCTTTCCTTCGCCATATGCCATATTCAAGCCCAGACTACTTTTAAAGGTGAAGTATTTTAAAAAATTGACCTGTGCATAAACATTACCATTCAGCTGATTTGATTTATTAAAATTATGATTAAACTCAAATTGAGCGGCGGGATTTCCGACAGGTGAAGTATCCCAAAAATGACCGGTTGAATCTCTTGGAGCAAAAATAGGATAAACCCGATAGGCATTCATCAACACACCGGGCGCATTGACAGAATGGGTATTGATAAAAGACAGGTTGTGTCCAAATTTCACTTGTTTCGTTAAATGATATTCATTATTCATCCGAAAAGTAATCCGATTAAAATCTGATTGCTTAATGATTCCTTCTTGCGAAAAATAATTACCACTTAAATTAAATGTCATTTTTTCTCCCCCACCGGAAGCACTCAAGTTGGCATTAAAAATCGGTGCCGTTTGGAAAATATAATCCTGCCAATCAAATCCTTCCCCATACTGCTCGACATCACTGTAAAGGGGCGAACGATTTTCGTTGACCGCAGCTTCATTGGCCAAAGTCGCAAATTCAGTTCCATTCGCCAAATCAATTTTCTTGACCACTTTTTGTGTGCCATAATAGGTCGAAAAACCAAAAGTAGTCTTCTGGTCTAATTGTCCTTTTTTGGTGGTGACAATGATGACTCCATTAGCACCGCGCGACCCGTAAATCGCTGTGGCAGAAGCATCTTTGAGCACGTCAATCGCTTCTATATCATTGGTACTCAAGTGGTTAATACTTTCCATAATGACTCCATCGACTACATAAATCGGACGAGCATCCCCAAAAGTACCTACCCCACGAATCCGAATAACCGGACTACTACCCGGCTGACCTGACGGTGCAGATACTTGCACGCCCGTCACCTTCCCCTGCAAAGCTTGCTCGACATTGGAAGTAGGAATTTTGGCAATTTCCTTGGACTCCACGTGAGAAACAGCACCGGTCACATCACTTTTCTTTTGAACACCATATCCCACGACAACCACATCTGTTAGCACTTGGGCATCAATATCCAAGGTCACATCAATCACTGCCCGCCCATCAATAGGCAGGATTTCTTCTTTAAATCCAACATAGGATATTACCAAGCTGTCCTTTGGGGATTGGACAGATAATTCATACTTCCCATCATAGTCGGTGGTTGTCCCTGTTGATGTATTCTTAATCATCACAACTGCACCGATGGCAGGCAAACCATCCGGTTCATAAATTGTACCTGACACTTTGGCTTGCGCAAAAAGAAAAGAAATAGGCAACATGCTAAAGAGTAGCAGCTGAGTAAATTTGTGGCTTAATATTTTCATTTTTTTTTGTTTTTGTCAGTTAAAACATAGGACAACACAAAAGATAAAATTAAAAATAGGTGATTGTAACTTTATCCTTTGCTGATGAGTTGGTGCCTACATAAATATCAAATTTTCCAGGCTCAATCGTCCACTTCATATTTTTATCATAAAACATAAAGTCCTCTTTGGTTAGTGTAAAAGTAACCGTTTTATACGCTCCTTTTTTAATCTTGACTTGTTGAAAACCTTTTAATTCTTTCACAGGACGAGTCACACTTCCGACTAAATCATGAATATATAATTGGACGGTTTCCGTTCCGTCATAATCTCCTGTATTTTTAATAATAACTGATATATTAATGGAGTCGGATTGGGTAAATCGGCGTTTATCCGTGGTGATTTTGCCGTAATCAAAACTCGTATAACTCAATCCATAACCAAATGGATACAGTGGAGTGTTCGGTACATCCAAATACTTGCTGGTATATTTGTTTTTGGCATCAAAAGGCCTTCCCGTATGCTTCGCATTGTAAAATATAGGTACTTGACCGACATTTCTGGGAAAGGTGACCGGCAATTTCCCGGAAGGGTTATACTTACCTAAGAGCACATCCGCCATCGCATGACCGGCTTCTGTGCCTAAAAACCAAGTTTCCACAATGGCGTCCGCATTTTCAGCAATCCACGGAATGGCCAAGGGCCGCCCATTGGATAAAACGACAATCATCGGCTTGCCCGTTTTTTTGCACATTTTGGCTAATTCCAATTGATGTCCCGGCAAGCCGATATTAGAACGCGATGCCGCTTCTCCACTCATACCCCTATTCTCACCCAAAGATAAAATAATATAGTCTGCGTCATTAGCCATTTTTTTAGCTTCCGCAAAACCGGATTGGTCGCCATCATAGATATTGCATCCTTTTGCAAAAGAAAAAATTAAATCGGAACCTGCTTCCTGCAAGCCTTTTTTTAAAGTAACACAATCTTCCGCATGACCGGACGCACTCCAAGAGCCAAGCATATCTTTTTGACTATCGGCTAAAGGGCCGATGACTGCCACTTTCTTTTTGGACTTTTGCGGAAGCGGGAGAATTCCTTTTTTATTTTTTAATAATACAATGGATTTTTGCGCAAGCCGGCGGGCAAATTTTCGATGTGCTTCCGCAAAAACCAATTCTTTTTCTCTTGTTACATTACTGTACTTGTAAGGATCATCAAAAAGACCCAATTCATATTTCATCATCAGCACATTACGAGCCGCTTGGTTGATTTCTTGAATCGTTACCTTGCCTTCAGCTAAGGATTTTTTAAGGTATTTGTAATAGACAGCTCCTTGCATGTCCATATCGACACCAGATTTTAGTGCAAGCTCGCCGGCTTCTTTTTCATTCGCAACATTACCATGTTCGACCATTTCGTTGATGGATGTGTAATCGGTGACCACCATTCCGTCGAATTTCCATTCATCTCGTAAGATGTCTTTAAGTAAGTATTTATTGCCCGTTGCCGGAATGCCATTTAACTCATTGAAAGAAGTCATAAAGGTTCGAACGCCTGCATCAATCGCCGCTTTGAAGGGCGGCAAGTAAATCTCTCTCAACGTTCGATCTGATATATCCACCGTATTATAATCTCTCCCTGCTTGAGCGGCACCATAAGCGGCAAAGTGTTTGGCGCAAGCTAATATCGTATTATTATCTGTCAAATTTGCCCCTTGAAAACCTTTGACTCTAGCCCCGGCTACGGCATTACCCAAGTAAGTATCTTCTCCTGCTCCTTCCGAAATTCGCCCCCATCTCGGGTCGCGGGCGATGTCCACCATTGGTGCGAAAGTCCAGTGCAAACCGGCTGCTGAAGCTTCGATGGCTCCAATACGGGCGGCTTGTTGTATCGCTGCCAAATCCCAAGAAGCCGCTTCACCCAAAGAGATTGGAAAGATAGTTCTATACCCATGAATGACATCGTATCCAAATAAAAGGGGGATGCCCAATCGAGTTTCTTCGACCGCCATTTTTTGCAAGGAACGGGTATAAGCCGCTGTATGCGCATTAAAGATAGCGCCAACTTTTCCTGCACGTATGTCCGCCTTATAGGTATCGCGCATAGTTGGGCCGGTGGATTCCCAGTCGCTAGTAAATAAAGTCATCTGTCCTATCTTCTCTTCTGTAGTCATCAGCGCAAGAAGCGAATCCACGGGATGTATATTTTTAATAGTAATAGCCGATTTTGTGGTTTTTTGTGCGGTAGTACACCCAATTATTGATAGCACAAAAAGGAAAATTAATTTATTCTTCATGGTCAAGTTTGTTTTTATTTTTAGTAGGTAAGAAGCCTGCTTTTTTTAACCCGTCTTGAAGGTACTTATTTTTTTTCAAAATGGTCCAAATTAGTTCTGTTCGATGGTTTTCTAATTGTAATAATAACACGCCTTGGTCGATGCCAATATAGTCCGGATCAAACCATCCTGAAGTATCGTCACCTTTCGGTGAAAATGTCAAGTTAAAAGCGTCCTTAAATCCATATTCACCGACTAACTGATCATAGTAATTAGTCCACATGGTTTGTAATGCCGGCTCACATATTTCCGGAGCAAAAGGCAAAGAGCCTCCGGCGGCCGTTGGAGCAATGGTACCATCGTCATTGACATATTTTGCGGAAGCACCCCTTGCGGAATAACCATCAAATTGGTATTCTAAATCATTTATTGTCAGACGTTTATGGCCAGGTCCATCGCAAGCCGTCAGCCCCCAAATGTTTTCACTGTACCCCTTAAAGTTTTTAGGATTTTGGATGCAATAGGCTCTATTTGCATATGTGGCTTTTCGGGAATTAATAAAATAATCAGACGAGTGCTTGCGCATAAAATCATCTTGAATCCCCCTAA
This sequence comes from Saprospiraceae bacterium, assembly GCA_024762995.1. Classification (GTDB taxonomy): domain Bacteria; phylum Bacteroidota; class Bacteroidia; order Chitinophagales; family Saprospiraceae; genus HyVt-613. The sequence continues at coordinate 26,321 of JANTGI010000013.1, forward strand.
AATCAATAAACGCTTGGCTATATTGATGCCCAAACAAAGGTGCAAAATTCAAGTGCTTTTCTCCTTGAAAATTTAACCATTCATAGGTTTGTGTCCAATTGGCCCAACAAGTGTCGGGAATAGGATGAGTAGGACTCCCCATCGCTAATATTAACAATATCATGGCTTCATTGTAGCCTTCCCAATCATGTTTGATAAATCCGGATTCCGGCTTCCAGCCATGAGAGAGCAAGCCCTTATCATTGAGCATCCAGTCCCATTCCACCTTTCGGTAAATGGCGTCCGCTAGATTTCGTATTTCTTTTTCTTGGGGATTATCTCGGTCAAAGTAACTTTGAAGTGTTAATACACCGGCCATTAGCAAACCGGTATCAATAGAAGACAATTCTACATCTTTGTAACGCTTGGCTTGTTTTAAGTCCAAAAAATGATAATAAAATCCTTTGTAGCCGGACGCATCAGAAGTAGCATTTTGCGGAAGCGCTGCCAACTGTCGAAGCGCATGTAAGGCAATATGGGCTGCTCTGTCTCTTGTGATATATTTTTTTTCTACACCGATGGGTAGGGCTGCATACCCAAAACCCGTAGCCGCAATACTATAAAACGTCCTAGTCGGATAGCGATCTAATACTTGATAATGCACCGTATCCATCGTAGCCATAAAATAATCAAAGGTTCTTTTTTCTAATTCTTCAAGGGAAAAAGTCGGTACGGTGCGATGACTATCCGTAGATGCACACCCCAAAAAAAAGAAGAATAAAAAAAATATGGCCTGTTTCATTTGATGATTTGGTTTTTCGAGAAAACTCTTAAGTAATTGATAATCAACAAAATGCGATTACACAAAGAAGCTCGGAGCATTAAACATAACACTCCGAGCATTCAAAACCCTTCAGTTCTACTCTTTCACAAATTTTGCGTTTGCTATCAATTGACCGTTATTGTCATATCCCGTAAGGAAATAAATACCACTTTTCAACTGGCTAACATCAAAGCTGGCCGTCGTGTTATTTGATGTTTTGATAGTGGACACAACTTGACCTAGTAGGTTGGTAATGGATAGTTGGCGGAGGTCTTCCAAATTATCAATTCTTAATTCAGTAGATACCGGATTTGGCGAAAGCTCAAAACTAGCTACATCTGTCGGCGTAAACAATCCATCCGGCAAACAAGAACCATCTCCAATAATAATATCATCAAAGTAAGAAGTTACATCAACCCCTGTAGCATCTATTCCCAAATCTACAAAAACGGTCAAAGTCATAAATTGAGCATCATCCGGTGCCGCAGAAAAATCAAACGTCAATTCTTCCCATTCATTCACTTTTGTATTCGGAACTGATAGTTCAATATTAGCAGCACCCGTTGCGGAAGCTTCCGTTTTCATACCAAAATTACCGATGTGATCCATATAAACCTTCACTCTGATGGTCTTATTTGCACCAAACTCAATCGGAGCGCCCAAAGGTGAAAAAGCACCTGCCCAAGGGTCGCAATCACTAGCTCTCACAAATTTGGCCACCGTCGTGCTGGTATTAATTCCACCCGGAGCGGGATTGTCAACCGTATGAATCTTATTGTCTTCTTGCTCGATGTGACCGTTTGCAAAGTACTGGTGCATGAAGGTCGTATTGGGGGATTCATAGTCTCCAACGCACCCGCTGTAATTAGCCCTTTGCCATAAGACATCATCAATATAGTAAGTATCTTCTTGACCCGGATTGACTCCTGCATTAAAGAATACCACTATTCTGGCATGATCTTCCATGGCTTGGTCACTAAAGTCCACGGTGTATTCGACCCACTTATCCACTTCCGTAACTTGCATGGATACTTCTTTTGCAGGAGAAGTACCTCCTTCTAATTTGAAAAGCAAAGGAACAATTGCCGAAGAATAAATTTTTATTTTAAATTGGTTGTAAACACTCAAGTCCCAAGAACTTCCGCTTTCAAATCCAAGTGCAGACCATTCGTCATTTGGATCTAAGTATTCCCCAACTTTGGTGCTATTATTTTCAGCAGTAACGTGTGGATTGTTTACGGTGGTCAACCTATCATTACCGGCACCAATGCTATAATTAACCTGACATTCAAAATCATTAATAATATTAGGTATAGGAGCAACCCCCATACAAGGATCAACGGTACTTTCGCTTTGTGTTAAATTATCAAATAAAAATTTCACGCCGGCTTCAGCCGTGCCCGGATTAAAAATCAAATTTACACTTTCAAAGTCCGTAATATCACTAAATGCTTCAAAGTTAAAGCCCATATCCACCCATGTTTCCGTTGCCGAAATATCTTGAGTGACTTCCTTAAATCCTTGCAACGGACTGGATAATTTCATAATCACACTCGTCGCCCCGGCAGGTGCCCAAACCTGTAAATTCAACTGGGGTTTAGTCGATAAGTCTAAGCCGGCAGGAAAAACAGCAGCCAGAGTGCTATATTCGGCAGTACCTTTGGTATATTCGCCGACATTTGCGCTGGTGTTTACACCGGTCATGTCAGGATTCGCAACAACCGCAAAGCTACCATGTTCTGTGGCATTTCCACCGGCAGGTCCCCAGCCCATTTTCTGCGGCTCAAAATCTTCTAAAGCAGGAGCAGCGGGTGCTTCTTCAAAAACTATATCATCAATATAATACACATCATTAGGCCCGGCGTCAACACCTCCATTGAAGAAGATGGAAAGTTTTTCGTGATTGGCGGCAGCTTGATCACTAAAGTCAATGGTGTATTCTACCCATTCACCGGTGGTCGTGATGTCTTGCCAAACCTCCTTCGCCGGAGAGACGCCTCCTTCTAATTTAAAGAGCATCGGCACGGCCATGGAAGACCATAATTTAACCTTCAAAATATTGCGAGTGGAAAGATCCATTGGACCACCAAAATCAGCCACCAACGGCAACCAAGGCTCTCCTTCAGGGTCATTATATTGACCGACCATGGCACTGGTATTGATGCCTCCGCTATGGGGATTGGCAATCGCTGTCAAGGCATCCCAACCTGCACCATACTCCACATTGCGCTGGCATTCAAAATCATCTACTATACCATCTACAGGAGTGGTACCGGCACATGGTCCTTCCGGATAAGCAATAATATTATCAAATAAATATGTATCGTCACTAGTTTCTACTCCGGGATCAAAAAAGATGACAATTTTATCAATCCCGGTGAAGTTTTTAGCACCACTCATATCAAAGACATAATCCTTCCATACGTTAGTGGAGGCAATGGTTTTGGTGACTTCCAGGGCATCCCCTCCACCTTCTAATTTGAATATTACTTTAGTGTCAACGGGTGCATTAATCATCATGTGTAATTCGTTATTCGTGCTCAAGTCTAACGGTCCGCTCAAGGTGCCCAATAATAAGCTATAAGCATGAGAACCGGACTTGGTGTAAGAACCGCATTTTGCACTGGCATTTAATCCATCAGTAGTTGGATTATCCACTACAGCAAAAGTTCCATCCCCAGACCAGGTCAAGGGGGTTCCTTCAAAATCTTCGATAGTCACTTGCGTAAAAGCAAAGGCCACGAAAATGAAAAGTGATGAAATTGTAAAAATTACTTTTTTCATGTTTAGGCGTTTTTGAAAAGGTTTGTGAAATTAAATTTTAATAGACTCTAAAGAGCCTGTTTAGTCAATTAAAAAATGAGTCGTCTTCATTTGATCTTTGGAGTAAATTGTCAAAAAATAGCTGCCGGTGGGGATGCCCGTCAAATCTATTTCCAAGTGGTGCGTTCCGGGCACAAAGTCCCTATTTGTAAATATTTGCTGTATCGTCTTTCCTGAACCATTCGTCATTTTTCCCGAAAGGGATAAAGATGTATCTAACTGAATATTCAATTGTAAATGGTCTGCGACCGGATTAGGAAATAGAACCACATCAACATCTAAAGGCTTAATATTAAAAATACTTACTGTTGAATCGGGTACAAATCCTAATTTGTCTAAGCCCGTCTGAATTTCCGGATTTTTCATAAAGTATTGCCAAAGCAAACCCGTCCGATAATTTTCGATCATACCGATTATAGGCCCTTGATCTATCGCTAAGTAAGAAGTGGCATACCAGTTTTCATGCACATTAAAGGCATCGGTAAACCCATACTTGCCCCATATCTTATCGCCCAATTCTCGATAAAAATATTTTAGAGCCGGCATGGATGCTTCGGGCGTATAAGGAAAAGACGACAAGGCCGCTGTCGGAGTAATCGTTCCATTGTCTCGATTGCCGGTTGGCTCATGCGCCAAGTAACCGAAGGGATCATCACTGGCCGTCAATCCCCAACTTTGCTCCGAATATCCTTCATAATTCTTGGGATTTTCGATACAATAAGCTCGATTAATTAAGCTGTGTCGAGTATTCCGAATAAAATAATTGGTATAATCATCCCGAATACCCCTTGGATCAAAACCCAAATAGGAATAGTGGGAAAAGAAAAGCGGACCACCCCGAAAACCACCCACTTCGAGCGGATAGCCGTAATAAGAAGCATTCGTCGTATAGTTGTTGGTCACCCACCCTTGGTGATATACATTGGCCGGAATGGGATGGGTCGGCGAAGAAGCAGCCAAAATATAGACAATGTGCGCTTCATTAAATCCGCGGATTTCGTGATTGAGTTGCCACCCATAGTTCGGAGACCAGTGCCAAAATAGTACTTTTTGGGTTTGTTTGCGATACCAATTCCAATCCACTTCTTCCCATATTTGGGTAATTTTTTGACGCAAATCCACTTCTTCCGATACACTTCCGTCAAAATATTCCCTTGCGGTCAAAAGTCCTTCAAGTAAAAAAGCGGTTTCCACCAAATCGCCCCCATCATCATACTGACTAAAAGGAATGACGGCCCCCGTGGCTCCGTTCATCCAATGGGGGAAAACGCCATGAAATCGGTCGGCATTCAAGAGAAAATTAGTCATTTTGAGCAATCGCTGCAATCCTTCTTCACGAGTAATAAAACCCCGTTCGATACCCACCAAAATGGCCATCACCCCAAATCCACTGCCCCCGGAAGTCACCGTAGAAGTCGTATTTCGCTCTCTAGCCATCCCGGATACCGGATGCGCAAAGTCCCAAAAATACCTAAACGTATAGGCTTGCACCATATCAAGCAGTTCGTCATCCGAAAAAGGCTGTGTGGACGCATTCTGAAGGTCAGAAAGCGGGCTTTCTTGCTGAGACTGATTGACGGCAGAGATTTTATAATCATAGTGAGCATTTTGGTCGCCGACAAAATCAATGTAAGCGTCATTCAAATACCCTAGAGATTTGATGAGTTGAAAGTCATTTTGATTGGCATCAGAGCGATAAATGCGGTAGGCCGTGACGGTAGGATCGGTGGATTTTGTCCAAGAAAGCTCAATATGGCTATCATAGCCTTTTGATGCAAATCCTAAGGGCGTAGCCGGCTGCGCATAGATGGAAAAGCCGGACAACATACTTGCCCACAAAAACCATAAAATCTTATTCATCAGTCAGGGTAGTTTGTCAACTAAAACACATTAAAAATTAATGTAAAATTAACCTTAGACCACCATAAAACCAAGAAATAAAACTCACTTAAAATACGCCAAGTGTGTATTTTTGGGTAATTTTATAGGGAGAAATGGGACTTTTCAGTCTAAAAAGTGGGTTGATTCATACGGATGGTCTTCAAATGGATGGAGCTGTGTTATTTGAGTGGTGCTAATGGACAGCTTGCAGCTTGCAGCTTGCATTTTGCGTGCATTGGATCCAATGGAAAGAAGACTAAGTCTTTAGCACGATGTGAAAACCAACTTTTGACCTATACTTCTACCGAATCCACTAAAAACAGAGCATGCCACCCACCAAATACCAACCCCTCAAAACCCCTCCAATAAAGTCACCAAATTATCCTCGCGAGTTAGTCCCATTTTTTTGCGTAGTCGATAGCGTTTGTTTTCCAGTCCTCTGACGGAAATGCTAAGAATCGGGGCTATCTCTTTGGACGAAAGTCCCATCCGCAGATAGGCTGCCAATTGCAAATCGCTTTGATTGAGATTGGGATAAGCAGCTTGCAAGTTTTTCATGAATTTTTCATGAATCTGATTAAAATTAGTTTTGAAGACCTGCCATTCAGACTGGTCAGAGAGATTAGATTCTAATAATTTAATGGTTTTTTGGATACCAAAATCCTTGGTGGGCACTGCATCTTTAATGCGTTTTAACTCTTCCTTAATTTCGATGAGTGCTTCGTTATACTTTGCTAAGGAAATGGCTGCGTTAGCGAGTTCTTTGGACTTTGACTTAATGTCAAATTGCAGGCGCTCATTTTCAGATTTAATAAGTTGTTCTTGCAGTTGGCGTTCTTTTTCTCTCTGTTTTGCTTCAATTTCTTTTTGTTGCTCTAGTCTTTTTTGTTCGAGTTCATACTCTTGCTTTCGCAAACGCAATAAATGCCATCGGTATAACAGAAATAGAATTCCAAATAAAATCAAGCCGTAAACCAAATATGCCCAACCGGTGACATACCATTTCGGCTGCACAGTGATTGGAAATGTCAACTCAGCGTGTTCAGACTTCAATCTAAATAAAAATTTTCCGGAAGGAATATTCTGCAAAACGACCTTACCATTTTGCGCAGGCTGCCATCCAATACCCAACCCGTCTAAAGCATAGGTCACAGGTTCCTGATGCAAATAATTAGGATTTGAATAATAGATGGTAATTTGTTGGGTATTGGCCGGCAAGGTAAGCCCTTTACGAGTCATCTCTGCGCCCATTTTTAATTTTTGTTTCGGACGCTGAATTTCCACATAATCAATAGATGGCGGTGTACTTCTATTGCGCTGGTGGACTCGATTTAAATTTAAAATAGAAAACCCGTTATCCAATCCGACTAAAAACAAATTATCCTGCAAAGGAGTAATGCATTCAAATTCATTGTGCAATCGCAAGGGAATGGTTCTGGATTTAGTGGCTTTGTGAATGGTCATGGACTCCGGAGTCACCGAAAACCAATTATTAGATTGCCCGTCAATGATCCTTCCTTCCTGTCCCGTGCTTACATCTGAAAAAGGGCGAACACGCATCGAAAAGGGGTCAAAAACAGTATTGCTATGAGCTGTATGGACAATAATTTTACCCTGCCATTCGGAAATACCGACATTGTCTCCCAGCATCGTAATATCGTGAATATCAACAACTTGGTTTAATTTATCATTTAAAATTATTTTTTTAACACCCTGATATGGTGAAGAAATAAGTGCCTGATTTCTTGCGACAAATATCAACTCATTAATCGACGTAGAAAGCCCTTTAATGGATTCTTTGTATTGCCAGTGGTGTTGCTTATTCTGTTTGAAAATGGCGATTCCATTATAATTAGCTTGAAACAGCATTAGACTATCATAAGGATTTCGCACCCATTTCCACGCACCGATATTGGCTATTTTTTGTGCGCCATTTTCATGAATGACAAAGCTGCCTTCATTATGCGCACAAAGCAATTGATTGCCGGCCACTTCTAAGTCCCACACTTGACCTTGAGTACCTTCCACCTTATTTAGTGGAAAATCCAAGATTTGAAGTCCAAAAAAAGAAGGCTGCAAGCGACTGTAAAAAACACCTTGATTCGTACCGATGTATAATTTATTATCAAACACAACTCCGGCATAAGTGGTACCTATGGAGCCGATTTTGTCTTGATAAGAAATAACCGGTGATTGTATCTCCGTGAGTGAGATACCATTATCCAAACCGGCCCAAAGCAATCCCGTTTTATCTTCATAAAGATGGAGTACGGTGTTATTAGAGAGCGCATTTTTTTGGTTGAGTTGATAGACGAGTTGACCAAGTTTATCTAATACATAAATACCATTTTGAATAGTACCAAAAGCTAGAAGGTCATTTTTTAAGATGACTCCGGTATTAATCTGATGTCTTTGCAGTTGCTCAATGATAGGTGTTTGCCAAGAAACTAAGCGACCGTCTTTCCAAATAAACAAGCCCTGATGCGCTGTTCCTATTAACAATTCTTTTTTCCCGAAAGGAAGAATGGTCGTTACCTTTTTATCGGACAATCTTTCCGTACCTGTTAAAAATGAAAATGTCAAATCCCTACTCAAGACAAACAAGCCGCTATCAATGACAGGCACAATCAACTGATTATCAATCTCTACGGCATACATGATATTACCCGGCGGCAAAAGCGAAATGATGGTATCTCCATCATAAATAAATAATTTTGAAAAGGACTGAAAGATAATCTTTTTCCCGAAAGGGGTGATATGCCATATTTCTTCCTGCCCCAGCACAGAGGCATTCAAAAGTGAAACCAGTGAGTGAAACACCATGGAGTCCACGTCATTTTTCTCCCAAAATCCCATTTCTTTATATCCACCGGCAAAAATCCTACCTAGAGAATCCGCATAAATACTCCTTGGAATTCGATTATTAGGCAACGGGTACTTATTCCATCTAGTCCCGTTGTATTCCAAAAGACCACCTGTATTGGCAAAATACATTTTATGATTAGGCGCTTGGACAGACTGCCAAGTTTGGTTGTATCCGCCATGAATATCTTCCGAAAAAATTTTGGTATAAGGCACTAACTGCGCACGCAAGAAATGTCCTGACAGAAAAATCAGACAAAGTAAAAAATAATATTTAATGCTTGCTTTCACTTTTTATGATTCATTTCAACAGTGCAAAAATCATATCCAATTTTATTGCGTCACTTCCTTAATACTCATAGCAAAACCACCGCCCGGCGCACAATAAAATTGTTTTTCATCTCCCTTTTTCACGGCATAGTTCTTTATCTCATAAGCATTGGAATGATCCCTAAAATCTGCATTCGGAGCATCTTGATAAATAGTCGCTTGATAGGTTTTATCTGCATCTAAAAAATCAAAACGAACGCCTAATTTCCGTTCGTGCTCATCCGTAATACCGCCTAAAAACCAAGAACTAGTCCCCTTTTCTTTACGCGCAACAACCACATAATCACCGACTTGTGCATCTAGTACAATGGTTTTATCCCAATCCACTCCGACATCTTTAATAAACTGAAATGCCGGATGCCCTTGATAATTTTCCGGAAAATCAGTGACCATTTGAACAGGGCTATACAAGACTACATATAAAGCGAGTTGATAGGCCAAAGTCGTATTTACCTGATTATCTTTGCGCCAAGGTTCCAGCTGAGTATTAAAAATACCGGGCGTATAATCAACCGGCCCGCCGAGCATCCTAGTAAATGGAATTACTGTCAAATGCTCGGGTGGATTACCTCCATCTTTTCCCCACACATTAAATTCTTGACCACGTAATCCTTCTCTTGAAATCATATTAGGGTAGGTGCGTCGCACACCGGTCGCCTTAATCGGCTCATGAGCGATGACAGCTATATGATGCTGAGCGGCCTTTTCTATTACCTTTTGATAATGCTTGACCATCCATTGACTATGGTGGTGTTCTCCTTTCGGTAAAATCTCACCGACATAGCCCGTTTTAACGTAAGAAATACCAAGCGCATTCATCAAAGCAAAAGCAGAATCTAAATGTTGCTCGTAAGCCAAGGCAGCCCCCGCCGTTTCATGGTGCATAATCAACTCCACTCCCTTGGATTTTGCGTAAGCCGCTACTTCAGGAAGATTATAATCCGGTGTGGCGGTCACAAAATCAAAAATTGAATCCTTCGCTACTCCTGTAAACCAATCTTTCCAACCCGTATTCCAACCTTCTATGAGCAATCCCCCAATACCGTTATCTGCGGCAAAATCTATAAACTTTTTTGCATTTTCGGTCGTCGCTCCGTGTTTTCCGGTGCCATAATCCCAACTCATCGTACCGATGTGCATTTGCAGCCAGATGCCGGTATATTTCATGGGTTTAATCCAATCGGTATTTTTAATTTTAGAAGGTTCATTTAGGTTTAGTATTAAGTTAGAAGTCATTATTTTTTTGGCATCTTCTGCGATTATGATGGTGCGCCAAGGCGTACTAAAGGGAAGGGGAATCACCGCTTTATTCTTATTTTGTTGATGTCCCACCAGTTTTGCTTGCAATTTCAACCGGGCCGTATCCACCCCCAAAGTCATATCCGGATAGTCCGTCAGAGCCGCTTCATGAATACTGATATGGACTCCATCCGAAGAAATCATGGTAATCGGGGTATTGACCGCATTTTCAGGGATAAAAGTAGTTCCAAGATTGGGATGATTCCGTTTCTTAGTGGCATCAATTTGCGAAAGCCGGGTGTGATTGTACAAATGTTCATAACTATCCCAGTCCCCCGGAATCCACCAACTTTCCAAGTCTTGCGCTAAATTAAATTCCGTCAATTCTTCAACAATCAATAAACTATCCATCCCTTCCTTTTCAGGAAAATGATATCGAAAACCAACCCCATCATCAAAGGCCCGAAAAATTAATTGCAAGCGACGAAAAGGTTCGTTATCTTCCAAAAGATTGATTACCAACTCATTATAAGAGTTATCATATTCCTTTTGCTCGCCATAGGGCAATGTGTAGGTTTCTGAAAAAGAATTTTTATGCGTAGAATTAATGATAAAATGATTAGCCGGTTGGGGCTGATTTTGAAAATTGAATCCCAATTTGGAAGGCAAAATGATGCTTTCACCATGACGACTTATCGCGTAAGTAGGCTGACCATTATGCAAGCCAACGACCAAGCTGATTTCCCCATTTGGAGACACAATGGTCAAATCAGAATCTTTCTTCGAATCGCAGCCAATGAAAAGCCACCCGATTAAAAGGAAAAATGGAATCAATTTCACAGTATATTCATTTTGTTAAAGTCCAACAAAGAAAAGGAATTTTTCAATACATATTACTAACCACC
>JANTGI010000014.1 GCA_024762995.1 Saprospiraceae bacterium
TATTTGTTCTTACGTCTTATGATTTGGCGGCTCAGAATGTGAGATTTTCGATGGGTGTGGGGATTGGGTCTGTTCCGGATTACTTAGGGGAACGTGATGAGATTATTGAAGGGACTTCGTATCTTCCGGTGTCTGACTCGATGCTTGAAGTTTCGGAAGTAAAACAAGCGATGCATATAACAACCGAATATAAATCCAAAATGCAGTTTTCTATTTTTGGGACTGTTGATTTTAGGTTGGGGCGTAAAATGGAGTTAAGTTCTGGTCTGGAGCTATCCCGTTTTGCTTTTAATTCCACTTATAGGAGTACCGGGAAGGTTTTGACGAAAGTCGTTACGGATACGATACCCATCACTGATTTGTATGTTTTTCATCAGAATCCCGAATGTGACTCAAGTGTTTATTTGCCGCTGGGAGGAAATCAAGGACAACCGGAATTTTCCTTGGTTGATTTACGGATACCGCTGAAGCTGAAGTATGAGTTATTTGATGGATTTAAGGTGAATGTAGGCGGGGTATTGGTTACGCCCATTTATTCCGGACAGAAGGGGACTAAAACGGTGACTAACAAGCATGTAGAAGGGGATAAGACCATTTGTGTTTCTACATACGAAAGCTATCGGGATCATACAGGTAAGGGGTTTAGGCAAATGCGGTGGTCTCTTTTGGGGGGCGTATCCTATGACATAAACCCAAAACTAGAATTGAGTCTCCTTATGGAAAAAAGTATGCAAGGAGTATTTATTAGTCCTTCCGGAAATTTTGCTAAAGACCCTTTTAAACCTGTAAGTACCAGAATAGGACTCAGTTACTATTTTAGCGCAAGCAAAAAAATCAAACAATCTGCAAATTGAATGGATGTTGAGTCTGATTCGTTTGCTTTTTTTATACAACTTAAGCGGTTTGCGAATCGTAAGAGTTGAGTCTAAACGAATGAAGACTTGAAAGGAAATACACTACACCGCATCTTTCCATTTCTGGAATGGATGCCCAAAATGACCAAGGAGACCTTGACATCTGACTTAATTGCAGGTATCACAGGAACCATTATATCTATTCCGCAGTCGGTTGCCTTTGCGATGATTGCCGGATTGCCACCCGTTTATGGATTTTATGCGTCGATGATTGCGCCCCCGATAGCGGCTCTATTCGGTTCGTCCAATCAGATGATTTCCGGACCAACGACAGCTATTTCTATTATGTCTTTTGCGGCAATTAAGAACTTTGCGGATCCAACGAGTCAATTGGATGACTTCGTGATGTTGTCGATACTGATGGCATTTATGGTGGGGGTGATTCAGTTGGTGATGGGATTCGCTAAGATGGGCAAGTTGGTCAATTTTGTCTCGCATTCGGTGGTGATAGGATTTACGGCGGGAGCGGGGATATTGATTGCTTTTAAGCAGTTGAAGCATGTTTTTGGGATACATGTTCCGCAAGGGACGCCACTGATCGGTATCGTAAAATATATTGCGACTCATATTTCGGAAGCCAATTGGTATGTTTTTGCGGTGGCGATGGGGACGTTGATTTCAGCGATATTGATTCGATTGGTATTGCCGAAGTTTTATATGCTATTGGCGATGATTATAGGGAGTTTAATTGCTATTTTTATTGGGGCCGAAGCCCACGGGATAGAGACCGTTGGGGAGATAAAGAAAGCTTTGCCGCCTTTTGAAGTGCCCAATATTACTTGGGAGAATATGCGCAAATTAGCACCAAGTGCTTTGGCCATCGCTATTTTGGGCTTGGTGGAGGCAGTGGCGATAGCACGTGCGATAGCTTTGCGGACTCGTCAGACAATTGATAGTAATCAGGAATTTATAGGTCAAGGATTGGCCAATTTAGTGGTTAGTTTTTTTAAAGGCTATGTGGGTTCGGGTTCGTTTACGCGTTCCGGAGTCAATCAGCAGGCCGGAGCTAAGACGCCAATGGCGGCAGTTTTTGCGGCGACGTTTTTGGTGATTGTCTTGGTGTTTTTTAAATCTTATGCGGCTTATTTGCCTAAGCCGGCGATGGGTGGCATTATTTTATTGGTGGGCTATAATTTGATCGACTTCCACCATATCAAGCAAGTGATTCGGAGTAGTAAGCGAGAATTAATCGTCTTGGCGGTGACGGCATTGGGGACGATGTTTATCCCGCGATTGGAGTTTGCGATTTTATTGGGTGTATTAACATCCTTTGTCTTTTATTTGGAAAGGACATCAAGTCCGCATATCGCTACGATGGCTGTAGCACCTACCGGTAATTTTGTCAATATTAAGCGGGATACAAGTTTGGCAGAATGTCCGCAGTTGAAAATTATTCGTATAGATGGCTCCATGTATTATGGCTCGGTGGAATCTGTTGCAGAATATTTTGCAGACTTGGGCAAGACGGAGTATAAACATGTACTCATCATTTGTCGGGGAATTAATTTTATAGATTTGGCGGCAGCGGAGTGGTTGAGCTATGAAGCCGAAAAATGGAAAGAAAAGGGTGGGGGTTTGTATTTTGCTAATCTCAAGTTGGTGTCCCAAGATGTCTTGCGTAAAGGTGGATTTTATGATAAAATCGGACCTGAATACTTTTTTACAGACAAAAGGGAAGCGATTTCTTCCATTTTTAAGCGATTGGATAAGGATATTTGCGCAAGCTGCGAAGTACGGGTGTTTAAGGAGTGTCAATCGATTTGAGTTATCCGCTGATTAGAGTCTGCGGCTAGGCATGTTGCCAAAAGTTAAATTAAGTGTTAAGGAAAAATTTGAGCATAGATAAATCGTTTTTTAGGCATTCTTGAAAAAAAAACAATTTATCGTGCAAGTTAAGTATTTTTTCTTAGTCGTCATCTTTTTCTTTATGAGTCGTTCCGGTCAAGCACAGAGTTTTCATTTTGGCTTGAAGGGAGGTGTTGATTTGGTGACTGCTTACAGTAAGGCATCCAACAACATTTCTTTTGAATTAGGACATGACCAAAGCCCAATTCTTTCGTATAATGCCAATTTCGTGATGGAGTATCATGGAGTAGGTAAAATTGGATTTACAGTGGAGCCTGGATTCATAAGGAAAGGATATGGTTTTCCTAATTTTAGTAGTGAAGGTATCCACAAGGTCTATCTGTCATACATTCAGGTACCTGTGCTCATGGATTATTATATGAGTGATAAGTTTGCGGTGTCAGCCGGAATGGATTTGGGTATTTTCGTGAATCATTTATCCAATGATTTCTATGAAAATTTTGAGCTTTCAGCGCTCATAGGTTGTAAGTATAAACTATCAGAGCATTTTGATTTGGGTTTGCGGTATGGCCATGGGGTGACGCCTTCTTTTAAGTTTCATTTTACCAATGCCAATGGAAATACTGTTGGTCAGATTAGAGATTTTAACCAGTATTTGCAATTGAGTATTGCCTATATTTTGTGAGGCTAGGACTTTGGTGGAACGCTTTGTGAGTATAGGAGCCTGCCTACCTACCGCTTCGCTTTTTAGGTGTCAGGCAGGTTGACGGCTCCAGATTGCTAAGCTCGTAGCCTGCCTACCGATCAGGTAGGCTTGCGGAGAGATTGGTAAGCTGGACTTTTAATCCCGCAGACCTGCCTACTGCCCGAAGGAAGGTAGGTTTTCTCGGATTTAGCTATTATTGTTCTTGGGGGTTAATGTGTTTAAGTCGCCGAAGGCAAACGTCCGCAGGACACCTGAACCTGCCCGATGCAGGCGGGCGTCCGCAGGACAAATTGAACCATCACCAGCATAATAGAAGAACCAACAAAAAAATGAACAACTTAGGCCTTTAATTGTCCGTATATTTTACGAAAGTCTAAAGAAAATCCATGAGAAAGGTAGAAATTATGGCTCCGGTGGGGTCATTTGAATCTTTGCAGGCAGCCATCCAAGCGGGGGCAGATTCGGTATATTTTGGTATTGAGCAATTAAATATGCGGGCTAGGTCGTCCATTAATTTTTCTTTGGAAGATTTAAGAGAGATAAAAACGCGGTGTGCGGCACATGGCATTAAGACCTATTTGACCTTGAATACGATTCTTTATGACCACGATATAAATTTGATGAAATCCATCATTAAAGCGGCCAAAGATGCGGATGTAGATGCGATTATTGCGATGGACCAAGCTGCGATTATGTATGCTAAAGAAGTCGGGTTGACCGTCCATCTTTCTACCCAAATAAATATTACGAATGTTGAAGCCCTAAAATTCTATGCTCATTTTGCGGATGTCGCCGTGCTTTCCAGAGAATTGACATTGAAGCAGGTGAAGACGATTTGTGAGGAGGTGGAGAAACAACAAGTCAAAGGCCCCAACGGGGAGTTGATGCGAATTGAAGTTTTTGTGCATGGGGCGCTTTGTATGGCCGTTTCCGGCAAATGTTACTTGAGTTTGCATACCCATAATTCATCGGCGAATCGGGGGGCGTGTAAGCAAAACTGTCGCCGGTCTTATGAAGTAAAAGATGATCAAGGTAACGAGTTACTTATTGAAAATGAGTATATTATGTCCCCGAAAGACCTTTGTACGGTTAATTTTTTGGATAAGATAATTGAAACCGGCGTTTCTGTTTTGAAAATTGAAGGTCGAAGCAAAGGTCCGGACTATGTATATGCGACGGTGTCTGCTTACGCAAAAGCTCGTGACGCTGCCCTTGCGGGAACATTTACTCCCCAACTTGGTAAAGAGTTGATGGAGGAGTTGGATAAGGTCTATAACCGTGGTTTTTGGGGAGGTTATTTTTTGGGTAAAGAACTGGGGGAATGGACTGATTCCGATGGGTCCAAAGCCAAAAGACGGCGCGAATTTGTGGGTAATGGTGTAAAATATTTCCCCAAAATAGGTATCGGAGAATTTCGGCTACGTACCGGCAAATTAACCAAAGGGGACAAAATCATGATTACCGGGCCTACTACGGGTATTTTTGAGATGGAAGTTGGAGAGATGCGAGTTGATGACCGGGTAGTGGAATCTGTCGGGCCCAATGTGTCTTTTTCGATGGCTACTCCTGAAAAAGTCCGTGCTTCGGACAAGGTTTTTAGGATTATTGAGCTTCATGAAATTGCGGAGTCGTGATTCAGATTATTCATTTACGACATAAGTGCATCGGCTGTAATGCCTGCATCGAGTCTGCCCCCAATCAATGGGTGATGTCGAAAAAAGACGGCAAAAGTTATCTTCGCAAGAGCCGGGAAAAAGGAAAATACTTTATCGTGGAAGCCGAAGATTGGGAGTATGAAGACAATGCGGAAGCGCAAAAGAATTGCCCCGTGAAGATCATCACCGTGAAGCGACTATGAATCTTTTAACGATAATTCGCCTAGTGACCAAAAATTCCGGGAACGAAATAAATCATCCAAGTAAAAGCTAAAACTGCCATGGCAATGGTGACTCCGCGCATCGTGTCCACCCAAAATCTATTTTTTTGATAGTAGCGCATGGGTATCACGTCAATGGCAATCGCTAGTAAGGCGATGGTTCGTTGTCTAAATTCTACACTGATACTATTGGCGAGATGTCCGTTTTGCTCCAAAATAGCATATATGCCATGTAACAAAAAATAAACGAGAAGCGGGAGTAATAAGCCAATGCCAATACCTAGCTGTAAGTTGTTTTTTTGATAAAATTTGGTCATAGTGGGTTATTTGGCTATTATCATGAATTTGTTCTTTTTGCCATTTTCTATCATCATATATTGGTCATGAAGCAGATGCTCGGCATTTATTATGGTTTCATGGCTGGTTATTTTTTCTTTATTGACTGAGATTGCTCGGTTTTTCAGGGCTTTTCGTACTTCGCTATTGGAAGAAAGAATATTGGTTTTTGTGGACAAAAGCGTCACAATACTCATTCCGGCTTTTAGCTCTTCCAAGGATACTTCAAAACTAGGAATTTCTTGTCCTATCAATGCCAATTCTGCGGCATCCAAAAGCCTTAACTGCTCCTTAGAAGCCTTTCTGTCAAATAAAATCTTCGTCACTCGAAGCACTGCGTCAAAGTCTTCTTGAGAATGGATTCTAACGGTCAATTCTTCTGCCAATAGTCTTTTTAAGCTTTGCGGGTCATCTTTATAGTTGGCTTCCAATTCAAGAATTTCTTCTTTTTTGCGCAAGCTGAAATATCTGTAATAAGTGGCCAAATCCGCATCATTGGCATTTAACCAAAATTGATAAAACCGGTATGGAGAAGTTAGTTTTGGGTCTAGCCAGATATTTCCCCCTTCGGACTTGCCAAATTTAGACCCGTCCGCTTTGGTGAGTAGGGGCGTGGTGACCGCAAAAACTTTGGTTCCGTTGAGCTTGCGAGACATCTCGATACCCGCCGTAATGTTGCCATATTGGTCAGAGCCACCCATCTCTACGGTTACGCCCATCTCCTTATTCATTTTGGCAAAGTCATAGCCTTGCAGCAATTGATAGCTAAATTCAGTAAAAGACAATCCGCGCTCAATTCTATTTTTGACAGAATCCTTAGACATCATGTAGTTGATGGTTAAGTTTTTGCCTACGTCTCTTAAAAAATCGAGAACATTCATTTGGTTATAAAAATCCAAATTATTGACCACAACGGCCTTGTTTTCTCCTTTTTCAAACTCAAGAAATTTCATCAATTGTCGCTGTTGGTGCGCCAAATTATTATCTAATTCTTCATAAGATTTTAGTGTACGTTCTTTGTCTTTTCCGGAAGGGTCACCGATACGTCCGGTTGCTCCTCCCATTAGGACTACCGGCTTGTGACCGGATAACTGAAAAAACTTGAGCAACATGATCTGTACATAATTACCAATCGTCATGGACGGGGCCGTCGGGTCAAAGCCAATATAGCCCAATTTCATGCCGCCGGCCAATTCTTCATCAATGCCAGGTGTCTTATCATGTATCAGTCCGCGCCAAGTTAATTCTTCTAAAAAATCCATATTTTGTTTTATTCTTGGAAAATTGTCTGCAAAAGTACTTTATTTTCCCGAAAATATCTCTTATTCGTAGGATTTTGGATAGGATTTCTCCACAATTCTATAAGTTCTATTAGCTTTGTGCCCGATAGACAAAAAATGCTTGCGCAAAAATATGAATTTTTCACATTTTATTGCTAAACGTATTGCCTTCGCCGATAAGTCTTCGTTTTCACGAATTATCGTGCGGATTGCCATTTTTACCGTTGCTTTGAGTATGACGGTGATGATTTTGGCGTCGGCGATGATTAGTGGATTTAAGCGAGAAATTTCTCATCGCATGTTTGATTTTTGGGGGCATTTGCATGTGACGGATATTGGAGCCAGACGATTTTTGGATGAAGTACCGATGCATATGACGGATTCTTTAATGGACGAAATTCGTGGTATTCACTCGGTTTCTTTGATGTCGGCTGAAGACCGAGAATTGCACTCCAAAGGAGGCGTTGTTGGTGTTTACGGTACAATTTATAAGCCGGGCATTATCCGCACGAAGAAGGCTATTGAAGGGATTGTGCTCAAAGGGGTTGGGGCAGATTATGATTGGGAATATCTGCTTCCGTACCTAAAAGAAGGGCGATTGCCGAATATAAGAGATTCTGTTTCGGAAGATATTTTGTTGTCTGTCCAGACTTCTAATCGCATCAACTTGAAGGTAGGCGACAAGATGATTATCTATTTTGTGAAAGCGGGTAAGCAGATTCGTAAGCGGTTTCAGGTTTGTGGATTATATAAAACCGGTTTAGAAGAATTTGACAAAAAACTGGCGGTGGTGGATATCCGACGTCTCCAGGATATTTTGCACTGGGATAGGGATGAAGTCAGTACCTTGGAAGTATATGTGGATGATTTGGATGATTTGGATATTTTACAAGAGTACTTGTATTATGAAGTCTTACCAAATAATCTTTACGCACAGACTATCGAGCATAAGTTTTCGGCTATATTTGAGTGGTTGCAGTTGCAAAATGTCAATGAACGAGTAATCATGATTTTGCTTTTGGTGGTTTCTATCGTTAACATGATTACGTCTCTGTTGATTTTGATTTTGGAACGAACCAATATGATAGGTATTCTTTCGGCTTTGGGTGCGCAGCGTTGGTCCTTGCGGAAAGTATTTATTTATCAGGCGGCCTATATCATTGTTTATGGTTTAATGATTGGCAATGTACTCGGATTGGGGTTGGCTTATATCCAAAAGTATTTTCATGTGCTCAAGTTGGATGAAGAGTATTACTATCTGTCCTCTGCGCCGATTGATTTGAACTATCCGTTTATTTTGTTGCTAAATGTGGTTGTGGTGTTGGTTATTTTGATTAGTTTGATTTTGCCGTCCTATTTAGTAAACAAAATATCCCCGATTAAGGCCATTCGGTTTAGGTAGTGGAGTTGGTTAAGTGTCTTGTTACCGAAATAATTTTGCTTGTTAGGCATTGCAAAACTTAAAAAGATGCGTAAATATTCTGAATTAGAGACCGAACGACTTTTCTTACGTCCAACGGCAATAGATGATGCCGAATTTTTCTTTGAGCTATTGAACACGCCAAAATGGATTCAATATATTGGGGAGCGTCATATCACTGACATGGAATCCGCTAAGAAGTATATCCAAGAAAAAGTGCTCCCAAAACCGGATAAGGTCGGAGTAAATTTTACAGTGCGCTTAAAGGAAAATGGCGCAAAAATAGGTTCCTGTGGGCTTTATAGACGAGAAGGATTAGATTATATGGATATTGGATTCGCTTTTTTGCCTGGCTTTGAACAGCAGGGGTATGCCTATGAAAGTGCCCGTCGTGTATTGGAAATGGGATTTAGTGATTTCGGTATTGATCGGGTTTGTGCGATTACTACGGAAGACAATTTTCGTTCTCAGCGGCTATTGACCAAGTTAGGGATGGAGTATGAAAAAATAATCCGTATTCCCAATGATGATGTTGATTTGATGCTCTATAATTTGGATGCAGCGGATTGGAATATGTAAAAATAGGGCATTCTAGTAATCAGATGCGGGCACACTAAAGCGGGCCAAACCCTCCTGAAAATCACGAATATCAGCGTACTGCGGGGGAATGACATCATGCCCTTCTTTATCAATAAATCCGACTCCGGCTTCGGTCACCACTCTGGCGATGCCGTTTTTGAATGGCCAAACGAGATCATATACGGGCGAGATGATAAATTCGCCACTAGTATCCACAAAGCCCCACTTTTGATCGATTTTTGCGGTGGCTAAACCTTCTGAAAAGCGGTAGATTTGGTTGAAGCCTTCTCCATATTGGAGACCGGAATGATCAATCATAAAATAATTGGCTTCATCTTTAAGTGCCCATCGGTGGCTGCCCAGGTTGATTAGATTTGAAAAAATCGGCATTAAAACCCAATCTCCTTGGGAATTGATGACTCCATACAAACTATCCTTACGGACTACTGCACTATGGTTAAAAAAGGGTTGACCTTCAGCTATTTTTTGCTCTAAAAACTGATTGGAACTCAGATTGTAATAGCTGGTGATGCCGTCCTTTTCGAGCAGACACCAGTTATCATTGGATTTTTTGTCAAAATATATCAAATCATACTCCGGTTTTAAAATATATTTTCCAAAAGGATCAATTAACCCGAATTTACCCTGATATTGAACAATGGCGGTGCTCAAATAAAATTCATAGGCATCTTCAAAGCGTGGTGGGATGACTATCCGGCCGGTAGAGTCAATATATCCGGCCTTATTTTTTATCCAGATAGGTGCCCTGTTATTGTGAAAGTTACCGGCTTTGGAGCAGTGCAAGTCAAAAGCAGATTTTCCGGAAGGTCGAATATATAAGCTACGCCCGTCAGGAGTAATTACTTTGGCTAAGTGATTCGAAAATGAATGTGCTTGCAAATATCCGGGTTTGATGACTTCTTGGCCGGATTGGTTGAGGTAACCCCATAGATAACCTTGACGAAAAGCAGCAAGACCTTCATGAAAATCTCTTACTTCTTGATACTTGGCCGGAATAACTACCTCGCCGGATTGATTCATAAAACCCCACAGAAAACCGGTCTCAGGGTACGATTCTTTGGGTATCCTGGTACGAGAAACTAGTCTATCCCATCTACAATTAATAGACAGGGAGACAGATAAGATACAAAAAATTAATATTTGGTGTCTCATATTCTAAATATTGACACCCTCCAACAAAAAAGGGTTGCCTTTAGACTAAAATATCCGGACTAAAAGCAACCCCATCAATTTCTATTTTACCACCTGAGCAACCGCATTGGCAGCATCCTGTAAGGAAATGGCCGAAATTACATTAAGACCGGAATTGTCAATAATTTTTTTGGCAATATCCGCATTGGTTCCCTGCAATCTAACGATAATAGGTACTTTAATGTCCCCGATATTATTGTAGGCATCCACGATACCATTTGCTACGCGGTCACAGCGCACAATACCCCCGAAAATATTCACCAAAATGGCTTCGACTTTAGGATCTTTTAAGATGATACGAAACGCATTTTCCACACGTTCGGCATCCGCAGTACCCCCGACATCCAAAAAGTTGGCCGGTTCTCCACCGGAAAGCTTAATCATGTCCATCGTGGCCATGGCAAGACCTGCACCATTTACCATACAACCGATATTGCCATCTAAATTGACATAGTTTAGGTCATATTTTTTGGCTTCTAACTCGGTCGGGTCATCTTCAAATGGGTCATGCAAAGCTTCCAAATCAGGGTGACGATAAAGGGCACTATCATCTAGCGCTACTTTACAGTCAATAGCCATGATTTCGTCGTTGGCAGACTTAAAACAGGGGTTTATTTCAAACAAACTGGCATCACTGCCCAAAAATGCCGCATATAAGGACTTGACAAAAACGACCATTTCTTTCAGCGCCTTGCCGGAGAGACCTAGGTTGAAGGCTATTTTGGATGCTTGGAAAGGTCTAAGACCGATGGCCGGATGTATATATTCCTTAAAAACAAGCTCCGGTGTTTCTTCCGCTACCTGCTCGATATTCATCCCACCTTTTGGTGAATAAATAATCACATTTTGGTGCTTTTCCCGGTCCATTAAGACGCTCACATAAAATTCAAGTGGCTCGGAAGGCCCATCGACAAAGACATTTTCTTCAATCAAGACTTGGCGGACCAGTTTGCCCTCCTTAGAAGTTTGAGGAGTGACTAAGTGCATTCCAAGGATGCTGGAAGCATGAGCTTTTACTTCTTCTAAGTTTTTGGCTATTTTGACGCCTCCACCTTTTCCACGTCCGCCGGCATGGATTTGGGCTTTTACAGCACATCCTTTGGAGCCTTCCGCAAATAGTTCTTTAGCGGCAGCAACGGCTTCTTCGGGGGTTTTAGCGACGATGCCCTTTGGTGTTTTTACTCCATATTTAGAGAGTAATTTCTTCCCTTGATATTCATGAAGGTTCATGTTATAATTTTTTTGGTTAGGTTAATTTCAGCTTGCGCCAAAAAGGTCGAATAATCGAGTCGTAAAGGTACTATTTTTTAGTAAAAAGATGCTTAAAAAGAGACCAAAATCATTATATTTCTCTAGAATAAAAAATCAGGGCATTTGGGACTACCACCAGTCCGAAAAATCTGCTACCTTGGCGGTTCAAAACATTAAGTTATGATTCAGATTTTTGTGACCGGGGGGACTTTCGACAAGGAGTATAATTTTTTGACCGGGGATTTGTTTTTTAAGGATACGCACTTGCGTGAAATGATGCTGGTAGGGCGTTCCAACATCCCTTTTGATGTCAAAACTTTAATGATGATCGATAGCTTGGACATGACAGATGATGATCGGGAGATTATTGCTCATAATTGTCGGCGAACCCAATATAAGGACATCATTATCACCCACGGAACAGACCGTATGGTCGAAACTGCCAAATACTTGCATAAAAAAAAGATTAAGGACAAAACCATTGTCTTAATGGGGGCGATGATTCCATTTGCTTTCGGGTCTTCTTCGGATGGTTTTTTTAACCTAGGGGCAGCTATTGCCTTTGCGCAAGTGCTTGAACCCGGGGTCTATGTGGCGATGAACGGACGGTATTTTCGATGGGATGAAGTTAGAAAGAATACCAAAACCGGATATTTTGAAAAGATTTGATGGAGTGGGTGATAGAGGGGGCTTCGGCGCCCGCCTGCATCGGGCAGGTTCAGATGCCTTTGGCGCCCGCCTGCATCGGGCAGGTTTAGTTGCCTTCGGCGTCCGCCTGCTACGGGGAAGTTTGATTGCTCGGGTAGATAAAAATCAGTCGTAGCGCACCGCTACACCGATAAACCGTTACACCGTTACACCGTTACACCGTTACACCGTTACACCGTTACACCGTTACACCGTTCTACACCGTTACTTAAATTATTGATTTATCGCCGACCAAAGTCGATCTTTTAAGGCATCCAAACCCTGGTGGGCGACGGAGGAGATAAACATGGATTCAATGTCTTTGGGTAGCTCTTCTTGGAGCATATCTTGCAATTCGGCGTCAATCAGGTCAGACTTGGTAATGGCTAAGAGCCTGGGTTTGTCCATGAGTTCCGGATTAAACATTTTAAGCTCATTCAATAGGATTTGGTAATCCTTTTTTATATTTTCAGAATCAGCCGGTATCATGAAGAGTAGGACGGCATTACGTTCGATATGCTTTAAAAATCGAGCGCCAAGCCCTTTTCCTTCATGGGCTTTTTCAATAATTCCCGGAATATCGGCAATAATAAATGAGCGACTGTCTCGATATGGGACCATGCCTAAGTTGGGCGTTAAGGTCGTAAACGGATAATTGGCAATTTTTGGTTTTGCCGCCGAAAGCACCGAAAGCAAGGTGGATTTGCCGGCATTGGGGAAACCCACCAGACCCACGTCCGCCAATACTTTTAGTTCTAAAATAATCCATCCTTCTTCATTGTCTTCTCCGGGTTGGGCATAACGCGGGACTTGGTTGGTGGCCGATTTAAAGAAAGAATTGCCTTTGCCGCCGCGTCCCCCTTTGAAAAGGACTTTGGTCTCTTGGTCTTCTACAATTTCAAACAAAATCTCACCGGTTTCAAAGTCTTTGGCGACGGTGCCTAAGGGGACGTCTATGTAAATGTCTTTGCCATCGGTGCCAAAACAGTTATTTCCGGCTCCATTGCCACCGGATTCCGCTTTGACATGTTTGGTCCATTTTAGCGAAAGCAAAGTCCATAACTGTGCGTTGCCACGTAGGATGATGCTTCCCCCTTTACCCCCGTCTCCACCATCCGGGCCACCGTTGGGGACGTACTTCTCTCTCCGAAAGTGTACGCTGCCTGCACCGCCACGCCCAGATTCAAAAAATACTTTTACGTAGTCCACAAAGTTTTGACCTGCCATTGTTTAAGGGTGTTGTAACCCCACCAATGGGGGTAAATTTTCAAGATGTCAACAAAATTCTAGGGCTCATTCTATCTTGGATAGGATGAACTTGGTTGAAATTACATCAAGTTATTGATGGCATCAGAAAGTCGTTCGGTAATCTCATCAATGGAGCCGACACCGTTGATTTTTTGAGATTTCCCAAATTTATCGTAGTGCTCAAAGATAGGCGCTGTTTGCGCGTTAAACACTTTGATTCGATTACGGATAATGGACTCGTCATTGTCATCTGACCGACCGGAATCCTTGCCGCGGTTGAGGATACGTGCGACGACTTCATCATCATCTACATCCAGCATGAGTAGTCCGGCGATAGTGGTGTCTTTGTCCGCAAGGAACGCATCCAAAGACTCTGCTTGGGGCACCGTCCTTGGGAAGCCATCAAAAATAAAACCGGCCGCATCGGGGTGCTTTTCTACTTTGTTTTGGAGCATTCCAATGGTAATTTCGTCCGGGACCAAGTGACCTTTATCCATAAATTCTTTGGCTTTCATGCCCAAAGGTGTCTTGTTGCCAATCTCATGGCGGAACAAATCTCCCGTAGAGATATGCACCAAATTAAACTTTTTTTCTAATTTTTTTGCTTGGGTACCTTTACCTGACCCGGGAGGGCCAAATAGAATCAAATTCAACATAGTTGATGTGTTCGTTTTAGTTATTTTTCTCCAAAAACGGAGTAGTTGAGCAAACATTTTATCTTTTTCTGGCGAGAACATCTCTGCCCAATATATTTCGGGCAAACATTATACGGGGTTTCCAGTATTTTGATGTAGATATATTGTCGATTTTTACGCCTTTCGATGACGTACTGTGGATAACATAAATGTCTCCCTTTTTGTTTTCGGAAACGATCGCAACGTGATTGACTTTGCCCCTTTTTCCAAAAAATATTAAATCTCCTTTGTGGACATACCTTAAATTTATCCTTTTACCTACTTTGGCTTGGTCTCTGGAAGTGCGGGGCAGATTGATTCCTTCCTTTCGGAAAACGTATTTGGTAAAGCCGGAGCAGTCAAAACCGGTTTTGGGGGTGTTGCCGGCATATTTGTATCTAACTCCCAGGTTTTTTTTGGCCGTATGCACTAATTGATGCCTAAATCTATCTTCGGATGAATTTTTTGGACTCTTTTTGTAGGTGGATTTCCGACTTTGGCGGGTGGCATTACATGAAGGGGTAATCAAAGCCACGCCTAGGACAAAGAGTAAGAAATAGGCGAAGGAAGAAAAACGAAATCGTGGGGGCATGATGTCTGTTTTTAGGTAATTTATTGGTCAAAAAAATCTGCGTATTGCCACAAGACCTTGCCTATCACACGATGCTGGGTCATGTAGCAATGGTTATCTTCATTGATGACAAAATATCTGTTGACTCCTATCGGGCTATTCGGGTCGCGGTCTTTTGCCAATAGATATTCAATCCCACCTGCTCCGGGGGGGATAAATGGATAAAACTTAGTTTGATGCTCCATATTATCCTTGTCGGTCAGCGTCAGAGTGGCAAATGGCACGAGTCTATTTAACGAATCCCGCAGGGAGATATTGGGCTCGTATGCTTCTGCGCCTATTTTCTCATAAAAACTTAGATAGGTATTGCCTGCACCTAGTTTTAGCGGCTTGGTGATGGGAGGGGTGATGTCGTAGAAAGGTCGAACATCAAATTGATCGCCTTTATGAGAAAACTTAAACGACCAATTTTTGTGATTGGGATATTCCATACTGACTGCTTTAATGTCGTCGGGTGAGTACTTGAATATGATTTTATTGACCCAATCAGATGTCGGCCGGTAATAATTAATGTTTATCGTGCCCACAAATCCTGGAATACCAACCAGATGCGGTTCGTTTGAATTTTCTTTGATAAAGTAGGTACTATTGCCGTCATTGCTCGGAGCACCGACATAGAACAATTGCAGCAATTTGTCATTTTTGTCATACATCTCCACTTTTACTTTTTTTGTCGCCAAACTTTTGAGCATAGTTGGCTTTAGTGAAGCGGGAGTTGCGTAGAGTATGCGCTGTTTGCGTACCGTATTGAGTAGGGTATTGATGACACTTTCATTGCCTTTTTCTCCATTGTAAAGCCAACCGTCTTTTGTTCTTTCCAATCGGACTTTGACTCCATCCGGATAGATTAGGCCGACTTTATATACGCGCGAAATATCATCGATGGCATATAATGACGTACTTGCCGGCATTTCATCATTTTGGTTGGAATGGGTGAGATACCATACCGCTCCGGCTAGAGCGATTAATAAAAGTGTTAGGCCTATTGTTTTCTTCATTTTTTCTTTTTTGAGTCTTTTCCAAAAGGGTGTTTGCCGTATGATTGGCTTGTCGTGGGAGAGCGACTAGGGCTAAATCCATGGGCAAGGTGATGATTCGAGTACCAATAGAGTCATCGTAACAAGCGAAACGACCTATCTGGCATATCGACGCTTGCGCAAATAATTAAATAAAAATCCACCTATCAAAAGAAGGACTAACGGCAAGACAATATTAAATAATTGCCATTTGGTTTTTTCTTTTTCTGCTTTTACGGTATCCAAAAGTCTAAGTTTGACATCTTTTGACCTTGCGGAAATGATGCCTTTGTCTTCTAACAAGTATTCCACTGCATTCAGTATAAAATCTTTGTTGGCGTAGGTTATTCCGGTTTTTTCAAAGCGGTTGACCCCAAGTGGCAGACTGGTATTGGAGCGATAATCGGCTTCGTTTCTAATAAGGTCTCCGTCCGATATAACGATCATTTTAGTGGAAACGCTTCTTGATTTTACTTTAATTTTTAAACTATCCAGCCCTTGCTGCATTTCTTGGCTCACTCGGTCTTCATAAAGTGACGGAAATACGCCTTCTAGCAGTACCGCCATGGGTTGGGGGCCTTTATTAAATTTCTCCGGTTTCGGTGGATAGCGAAGTATCTCAAAACTTATCTCTGTGGGGATAAATTGAGTACGACTGTATTTGGATGATGCCAGAAGAATGGTCTTTTTGATGGGTGTCTTGGTGCGAATGGTGTCTATGGTAGAACCAAATCTTATCCAAACCCGGTCTAGGCTTTTGACAATCGGATGGGTGCCGGCAGGAAGAATCGTTGGCCAATAATACCACCCAAAAAGGTCTAATTGGGGCGCATTACCCACTTGCCCGACGCGTAATGGAATACGGGCGCACTCCAAGTCTAGTACCATATTGGGCTTTATCCTAGTGCCATACTTGAAGAGTTGGTCATCGAGATTGAGTTGGTAATCGTAGGGTACATACTTGCCATTTCGGCCCAAACTGTCCAGGCTGACGACTAATTTGTCAATCATCCAAATGACTTTGCCGCCATTCATGATGTATTGATCTAAAACAAATTTTTCCTTTTCAGAAAAGGCGACCTGCGGTTTGGCGATCAGGACCACATCAATTTGTTGGGGTAGGGTTATCATGGTGTCAAGGTTGGCGATGGCGACATTTGCATTCACCGAAAGGGATTTTTCCAAGTCTTGAAAGGCAATGGGCGGTAACTCTCCGTGCCCTTGGACAAATACGATATTTGGCTTGGATCGTAATTTAAGTTTTTGGATGGC
Source organism: Saprospiraceae bacterium (assembly GCA_024762995.1). Lineage (GTDB taxonomy): Bacteria > Bacteroidota > Bacteroidia > Chitinophagales > Saprospiraceae > HyVt-613. The sequence continues at coordinate 16,909 of JANTGI010000014.1, forward strand.
ACTGGCGAGTTTGTATTCTAACAGGCTGATAGAATTATTGAGTGCAATTTCGGGGTTTAGGGAAGGGTTAGAATTTTCCAAAAGGTTGACTATCAGTGCCCGGGTACCATAATGAACCACAGCGACCGGATAAATTTGTTTTTCAGAAGAGCCGGTTTTGTCTTTGACCATTAGCCTGACGGGGGAAATGCCCCTTTCCGCAAGGGCCTTTCTGGTCTCATTAATTTCTTTGACGGAGCCGACATTGGGGTCATTAAAATAAAAATGGACATAGGAAGATTGAGACCGAAAATCTTGCAAAATCTCCTTCGTAGCCTTTTGCAAACGCTTAAAACCTGCGGGAAACTCCCCATCCAAAAGGATTTCTACGGTGACATCATTATCTAGGCTTTTGAGTAGTTTTTTGGTCGCCTTGGTGAGCGTAAAACGTTTTTCTTCGGTCAAATCAAGTCGCCCGTAGTAGTAATTACCGATGATGTTCAGTAGTAGCAATACGCCCAAAAACAGGACATAATTTAGAAGGGATCGGCGCTTATTCTTTTTCATTTTCTTTGATTCTCTACTTTCGTAAAATATTACCAGCTTCGTTTTTCCAAACTCAATTGCGCCGCTCCCACGAAGGCGGCCATGACAGAGAAAAAGTAAATTATATTTCGGCTATCAATGACTCCGCGACTTATTTGTTGATAATGATATTCAATTCCAAGCATCTGCACGATGTCGTCCACTTTACCCACAAATGCCGGCAGGCGACTTAAAAAATCAAAACCCCAATAAAAAATAAAGGACAAAAGAGCAGCCAATAAGAAGGCGACAATCTGGTTTTTGGTCAACGAAGAAGCAAAAATCCCTATCGCCGTAAATATTCCGCCTAGCAAGAAAAGCCCTAAATAAGAGCCTGCAATTGCTCCGGAGTCCAAATTGCCCTTGGGGAGCCCTAATTGATAGACCGAATAATAAAAAAGTAAGGTCGGAACTAAGGTAATGCCTACCAATACCCAGCCCGCTAGGAATTTGGCCATTATTATTTGCAGATCCGTTAAGGGTTTGGTTTCTAAGAACTCAATGGTGCCTTGATTTCTTTCTTCGGCGATGGAGCGCATCGTGATGGCCGGAATCAAAAATAAAAATACCATCGGAGCCACGTCAAATAACTGGTCTAAGGTCGCATATTTGTAACCAATAATGCTAAAATCAGGAAATACCCACATCAATAATCCGATGGATAACAAAAATACCGCCATGACCACATAGCCAATAACCGAGCTAAAAAAGGAGTTGATTTCCTTAAAAAATAAACTAATCATTGGTCGTTTGTTTTTGAGTGAGTTGATGGAATACATCTTCGACACTATGGCTGTCTTTAGTCATTTCCAGGATGACCCAATTGTTTTTTACCGCAAGGTGGAATACCGCTTCCCTTAAATCCGTGGCAGATTGCCCAAAAATATGGTATTTATTACCTTCCAGTGGCTCAATTTTTTGCACACCCGGCATCTTTTGGAGCAGCGCAACGGATATCGGCTCCTTAAACCCGACAGTAATGATGGATTCTCCGGCGATGCGCGAAGCCAGTTTTTCGATGGGGTCATCGGCCACTAATTGACCTTGGTTGATGATGATGACACGGTCACACATCGCTTGAACTTCTTGCATGATGTGGGTGGACAGTATGACTGTTTTTTCTTGACCAACGGTTTTGATTAAGTTACGAATATCGACCAGTTGATTGGGGTCAAGACCGGAAGTTGGCTCATCCAAGATAAGTACTTCGGGGTCATGGATTAAGGCTTGCGCCAAACCTACTCGCTGGCGATAACCCTTGGACAAATTCCCAATCTTTTTGTTTTGTTCCAGGGTCAATCCAACCATTTCTATTTTTTCGGCAACGACTTGAGATTTTTTTGAAAGATGGTGGAGTCCTGCTACAAAATGCAGGTATTCTTTCACATACATATCCAAATAAAGCGGGTTGTGTTCCGGTAAATAGCCGATTTTTTGTCGGACTGCCATCGGATTTTCTTGGGTATCTATCCCACAGACTTCTATCTGACCTTTGGTCGGTGGAATAAAGCAAGTAATCATTTTCATGGTCGTGGATTTGCCGGCACCGTTAGGTCCGAGAAAGCCTAGGATTTGACCACTTTTTACATCAAACGAAATATCATCAACAGCATGTTGATGACCATATATCTTGGTGAGTCCCTTTACTGTTACTGACATTCAATCGGTATTTTTCGCAAATCGTACTGGATAAATCAATGAATCCGCATGTATAACGAAGAAAAAAGGAAAATTGCGGTTGCAAAAGTAAGAAAATATTGGGGATTCGGTAAATATTTAGGGATTTGGTTTTTTTGGAGCTTATCGGTTACGTTCTGTGCCACTGATTTTTTTGAGGTCTCCGGTTTATTTTTTTCCTTAATTCCATTGAACAAGCGGCCAGCACTAGGCAGCTTGAAAAAAAGTAATAGTCAGCGGTGGATAATGAATAAATTCTACCGTATCACCGTATAAATCATCCGTTGGTTTTGGCTCCATAATTCAATGTGAAATAAACCGTTTCCCCAATGACTGACGTCCAGTTGGATAGAGCGGGTATCTTTGCGCGTTATTTTTGTCGTCAGACGATGCCCTAGTAGGTCGGTGGCTATTATTCTATAATCGGGATTCAAGTTCTGCGGTAGGTCCAGATGAACGATATCTTTGGCCGGATTAGGATAGGCTTTGCCCAGAAAAGTAGGTGGGGTATAGGTCTCGACTAAATCTAAGTATAACTCGTAGGCTTTAATCAAGAAAGGAGAAAGATCCGTGGAAGAACCATCGTTGGATTGGATAGCAACGGTTAGCTTGGTTAACGGGTCATAAAAACATAAGGAGCTATAAATAATGTATCCCTGATGTCCTATAAATTGATGAGTGCCGTCAGAGATTTTCATTAATCCTAGACCGTATTCAATATTGTTAGCAGGGACAAAGGCGAGCATCTGGTACATGCTGGACGGTGTGAGCACGTCACCGTTTAGCAAATGGCTCATCCATTTCGCCGCCAAAATAGGTCTTGAAAAGAAACCACCCGCCGCCCAAGCTGAAGAATAAACTGAGATGGGCGTTTGACCGATGGCATCAAGATCAAATTTACCTAAACTGGGAAAATCAAACCACACATGGGCAATTTCACCGGGAGCCATCTCGTAGGGATTTAAAAATAGACTATCCAGACCTTGGGGAGCCAGTAGCTTTTGGCGGACAACTTCATGGTAGGATTGCCCGGTGACTTGCTCGATAATTAAGCCGGCCAAAACATAGTTGGAATTTGAATAATGCCACCCTTGCCCCGGTAAAAAATAAGCCGACTTCACGAAAGTATTAAGGACTTCTTCGGGCTGCCAAATTCTGGAAAAATCTTCTCGCATACTGTCCAGCATTGACGGATGCTCCACAAAATCATATACTCCACTGGTATGATTGAGTAGTTGGCGAATCGTTATGGTAGTCATCACATTCGGGAATGGTGGCAAGTATTTGCCTATGGAGTCTTCTAAATTCACTAGACCTTCTTCTTGAAGTCGGAGCATACAGGCAGCGGTGATGGATTTGGAAAGACTGCCCATGCCCAAATACATGTCCGTCGTCATGTCCGCACCCACGTAGGAAATACCGGAAGCACCGACCCATTCATCCCCATTATTGGCAATTACGGCCGCAGATAGCCCTTTAGAGTCGATATCAACCAATAATTGGTCCAAGGCCATTTGAAAGCTATCCGCTATGGCCGAAGAAAAATCTCCGCGCGCATGAACGGAAGATGGCAAATCGTGCACTCCTGCCGGAAGGACTATGGTCGATTGGAAACGCGGCAATTGCGTCTCATCCAAGAAAAAAGGTTGCTGGGCTTGCGCCAAAAAAACGGTGGCGAAAAAAAGGATAATTAAGTGGGTAATATTCTTCATGATATTTTTTGTGTAAATGTAGGATTTAATTTAGATAATTTCTAAAATTTAACATTTTGGATTTTGGGCAAAGTTTTTGTAATTCACTTGTTAACCGGTATTAAATAATTCTATTTGCCCGGTAATCTCCCTTATTTTTTTAACTATTTAGATACCCACAGGTTTTTGCCTGCCGGAAAGACAGGGTCAACAGACACAAAAAAATGCCTATTTTTTTTTCGTCTAAAAACAGGGGCACCTAAACAGTTACATTTTTTACTTGCTGCCTAGATTAAAGCGGCAGTTCAACACTTAAAAAAAAGGAAGTATGACCACATTTCAAAGATTAGTCAAAAACGGATTTGAGCAAGGTACGGAGCATGGTAAAGAAATGCAATTAGTCAATGTCATTAACCGGATGTTGAATTATAAATTTCCGGTACGTCAGATCGCAGAAATTCTGGATGTTGAAGAAAAATTTGTCGCACGATTGGCGGATAAGATGTGATTGGATGCGTAGAGACAAGGCACGCCTTGTCTCTACGCGTATTTTGGTACAATTTCCTTATGTTAAATCAAAGGAAAAACCCTATCTTTACCCATCACTAATCCACGAGCTATGCCCTTTAATATTCATCGGTCCACGCATTACCATGATGGGGAAGAAATTCCACAAAATGAAGCCTTGTTGGCAGAACAAGCCTTAGAGTTACACATTGATAACCAGCCTTTTACGGTAACTATGCGAACGCCGGGCAAGGATACCGAATTGGCTATGGGGCTTTTACTCTCCGAAGGCATTATTTCGCCGCAAGGCCCGATCCCACAAGCGCATCCATCGGCCACGACCCAATCGACCATCATCAATCTGCTTTTTCCGCAAGGATTTCAACCCAAAATAAGCAAAAGATCCATGGTTTCGGTGTCGTCTTGTGGAGTTTGTGGAAAGCAAGATTTGGGCGACATTGGTTTAGAAACCCATAAAGTGAATAAGGACGGGCAATTTGCTTTTGAAGATGTCGAAGAGTGGTTTGCACAAATGAATGCTTCCCAAACCGACTTTATCCAAACCGGTGGCGCACATGCCGCTGCTGCTTTTGACGAAAGTGGCCAATTACTCAGCATCATGGAAGACATCGGTCGGCACAATGCCGTTGATAAAGTCATTGGTGACTTGTTGTTGCGTGACAAATTAGATGAAGCCTTTGCCCTGACGGTGAGTGGGCGCGTGTCTTTTGAGATTGTTTCTAAGGCTTCTATTGCCAATATTCCCGTTTTGGCAGCTGTTTCTGCGGTGTCTAGTCTGGCGGCCGAATGTGCCGAATCGAATTTTCTGACATTATTAGGATTTTGTCGGGGGGATAGGGCCACTTGCTATGCGCATCCACATAGGTTGGCGAAGGCGAACGACCCTTTCCATTCTGATCCCTTTCATTTTAATCTATAAGCCCATGTCCAAAAATATCACCCAACTCTCCGGTCGCAAAGGCATCCAAGATAATCTATTCGATAGAATGGGACAGCTCGCCCAACAAACCGGTGCGCCTTCCAAAGAAGAATTAGCTAAGTTAGCCGATGAATTCCTACTCGGTAAGGCGACAACTTATGGAACCACCACCTTTTACGACTTCCTAAAGCCCGATAATCAAGGCAAAAAAGTCTATGTTTGTAACGGCTCAGCCTGCCAAAATGCCCGCACCCAAGGCAAGGTAAAAAATGCCTTGGCAGAACATTTTGAAGGGGCAGAAATCGGGCACATCACCTGCCTTGGGCGATGCCACGAAAATGGCGCCTTCCAGTTAAAAGGACATAATTATTCCAACCTGTCGGAAGCGGAGATTCATACGCTCATCACCGAGAATGAAGGTCCCAAAACCGACCATTATCACGTCGAATCCCTTGGCAAAGGCACGCTCACCCAAGGTATTCCCGGGGGCGTGGAGCAATTTGCCGAAAGGTGGACACATCTCCACATGCTGGGACTAAAACCGGCAGATGTTTTGGCAGAAATCAAAGCGTCTCAATTGCGTGGACGGGGTGGAGCCGGCTTTCCCATCGGCATCAAATTGGCGGGATTGGCGGCTGAGCAGAGCGAGACTAAGTTCATTATATGTAATGCCGACGAAGGAGATCCGGGCGCCTATTCGGATAGATATTTGCTGGAGCAGCAGCCCTATTCGGTGTTATTTGGGATGATGATTGCCGGTTTGGCGAGTGGAGCGAATTGGGGGATTTTGTACATCCGGGCGGAGTATCCGGAAGCGGTGACGATTATCGAAGGCGCCATTAAGACCTTGCGGCAAAAGCAATTGATTGGGCGGAATGCGATTACACCGGACTTTAAATTTGATTTTAAAGTCATCAAAGCCCAAGGTGCTTATATCTGTGGAGAAGAAACCGCCTTGATAAATTCCATTGAAGGTCAACGCCCCGAAGTTCGGACACGCCCGCCGTATCCCACTCAGGAAGGGTTATTCGGGAAACCGACTGCGGTCAATAATGTGGAGACTTTGGCGGCTTTGCCGAGTTTGTTTCAAGATGGAGCCGCTTACGCAAAAATCGGCACGGCTGCATCCACCGGCACCAAATTAATTTCGTTGGACAGCTTTTTCAATCGGCCCGGGATTTATGAAGTGGATATGGGGACACCGTTGACGCAAGTGATAGAAGAATTGGGTCAAGGTTTTAGAGAAAAAATCAAAGGTTTGCATATCGGCGGGCCTTTGGGGGGCATTGTGCCGACGGAAAAAATCAAGGACTTGACGATAGATTTTGAGTCTTTTAAAGCCAATGGTTTTTTGTTGGGTCATGCGTCTATTGTCTGCATTCCGGAGACCAAGCCCATGATGGAGTACTTGGAAGAATTGATGGATTTTGCCGCCTACGAAAGCTGTGGCAAATGCTTCCCTTGTCGCCTAGGTACTCAACGTGCCCTGGAGTTAATCCAAAAAGCCAATCATGATAACTATCTGATTGACAAAGGGTTATTTGATGATTTGCTATTTACTTTGGAGACCGGATCCTTATGTGCCCATGGTGGTGGGATTCCTTTGCCGGTGCGCAATGCGATGACCTATTACAAGGGAGAACTGGAACAATATTTTACGTAAGTGCTCAATGAACTCTTCCAACAACCAATTTAAACACCCTAAGCGATGAAAGCCTATATCAACAACGAACCATACGAATTGGAAGCAGGGGAGACCTTACTCCATTTTATCCGTCGCCACAAAGGGGAAGATTATATCCCGACGCTTTGTGATGCGCCCAATTTATTTCCGTCCGGCTCTTGTCGATTGTGCACGGTCGATGTTAAGCTCGAAAAAGATGGCCCGGCAAAGGCTTTAGCTTCTTGTCACACCTTTGTCGGCGAAGGCCAATATATTGATACTCACAGTGATAGCATTCTTCGCTTGCGCAAAAATATTATCGAATTGGTGTTGACGGATCATCCATTGGATTGCCTGACTTGTGAAGTCAATAATAACTGCGAACTCCAAACCGTAGCGGCTCAAGTGGGCATCAGAGATGTCCGATATCCCCAGGGCAAAAATCATTTTGACCGCCCAAAAGACCTGAGTCACCCTTACCTGACCAGCGATATGTCTAAGTGCATCAACTGTTATCGGTGTGTGCGGGCTTGTGACGAAGTGCAAGGGCAAATGGTCTTGGCCGTAGCGGGGCGTGGATTTGACAGCCACATTATCAAGGGGATGGAAGAGAATTTTGAGCAATCAGATTGCGTGAGTTGTGGTGCTTGTGTGCAAGCCTGTCCGACGTCGGCCATTTCAGATATTTTTGAGTCTAAGTCGGTGAAAGTAGGGCAGACGGTTCGGACGATTTGCACCTATTGTGGGGTCGGTTGCAATCTGGATGTGTCTGTTTCTAACGGGCAAATCAACAGTATTACCGCTCCGTATGATGCTGAAGTCAACCAAGGACATACCTGCCTGAAAGGGCGATATGCCTTTGGATTTTATAATCATCCGGAGCGATTGACGGAGCCGATGATTCGTAAAAACGGGCAGTTAGAACCCGTCTCTTGGGAAGAAGCCTATGACTACATTTCCGAAAGGTTGAATCATTTTAAAGTGACTTCCGGGCCGGACAGTATCGCCGCTATTTCGTCATCGAGATGCACCAACGAAGAGAATTATCTCATGCAAAAGTTCTTGCGTGCCGTTATCGGAACCAATAACATTGACGGATGTGCCCGAGTTTGTCATTCGCCGACGGCTTTGGGTATGCAGCGCACATTTGGGACGGGGGCAGCGACCAATTCCGTGGCTGACATTCAGCATACAGATTGTATTATGGTAGTGGGCGCCAATCCCACATCTGCCCATCCGGTTACGGGCGCAAAGATTAAGCAATTTGCGATGAAGCACAATAATCTCATCGTCATTGATCCCCGCAAAACGGAACTCGCTAAATATGCTAAATATCACCTAGCATTGCGTCCGGGCACTAATGTAGCGGTACTCAATATGATGATGTACTACATTCTCGAAGAAGGTCTGCAAAATCAAGCTTTTGTGGACAGTCGGACGGAAGGATTTGCGGCTTTCGCCAAAGAAATACGTGCCATAGATTTGGATGAATTAGAAGCGATAAGCGGTGTCAATCGGATGTTGGTTCGTCGGGCTGCCATCGCGTATGCTACCGCCCCCAATGCGATGTCCTTCCATGGATTGGGAGTGACCGAACATAGCCAAGGGACTTTTGCGGTGATGCAAATAGCCGATTTGGCTTTGCTGACCGGTAATATTGGACGAAAGGGCGTAGGCGTCAATCCGTTGCGTGGTCAAAACAATGTGCAAGGAGCGGCAGATATGGGCGTTCAACCCCATCAAGGAGCGGGTTATTTGGATGTCAACCTTGCGGAAAATATAGACCTTTATCAAAAATTCTATGGGGTTGAGTTGCCCAAAAAAGAAGGTTTGAAAACGCCCCACATGTTTGACGCAGCCCTTGCGGGAAAATTAAAAGCCCTATGGATTATCGGGGAAGATGTCGTCCAAACTGACCCGAATACCCGGAAAATCATCAAAGCTTTGGAAAAAACCGACTTGGTCATCGTCCAAGAATTATTCTTGACGGAAACCGCCAAATATGCGGATGTCGTACTCCCGGGGGTATCCTTCTTGGAGAAAAGCGGCACTTTCACCAATGGAGAACGCCGGGTGCAGCGTGTCCAAAAAGTAGTCGAACCCATCGGCAACGCCAAGCCGGACGGCCAAATCATCGTTGACATCATGAACAAAATGGGCTATGCCCAAGCCCCGTATGCTCCGGACACGATGTTGGAAGAAATCTCCCAAGTGGTCCCCTTCTTTGCGGGCATCACATGGCAAGGATTGGGCAAAAACGGGCTTCAATGGCCGGTCACTAAAGATGGTCAAGACACCAAGATACTCCATGCAGAGACCTTCAAACGGGGGAAAGGATATTTTGAATTTCACCCATTCGCCGAAACCGAAGAATTGGAAGCCAATGCCAAAGATTATCCATTTATCTTGACCACTAATCGAGATTTGGAGCACTACAACTGCGGCGCCATGACCCGGCGCACCCATAATGTCGAAATCAATACCGAAGATGTCCTTTGGATTAATCCCGTTGATGCGGCATCCAAAGGTATCAAAGACGGCATGATGGTTTGTGTCGAATCGCCCCGCGGCAAAGTCGATATCAAGGCCTTCATTACGGAAGGAGTGAAACTGGGCATTTTGAGCACGACCTTCCATTTCCCGGACATTATGGTCAACAACCTGACTTCCGATGTGATGGATTCCGAAGCTTTTTGCCCGGAATATAAGGTGGTGGCTGTGCGGATACGGAAGGCGCGAAAGGGGATGATGGTCACGAGAGATTAGATTTCACAAATCTTTATTTTGTAAATCTCTCGTGAATCTCGTGAACCTAAAACTCCATGCGTAGCCGTACATTCAGCCGTCGTGATGAAAGGTGATTGGGGACAGCGTATTGGCGTTTGAAAATAGTTTTTATCCAGGTGTAGGAAGCGACGTTGGAGACTTTCATCATGTTGAATACTTCAAAACTCAGCCAAGTACTCCGGGTAAATCGCAAGGGATGTCTCGGTCTTTTGGCGGCACGTCCTTCATCCCATAGTAAAAAGGCAAATCCCATGTCCACACGATGATAGGCCTTGTACCGATAGGGATTGCGGTAGCGAATATTGTTGTCTTTTATGCCGAAAGGCAATCCGGAGCCTATGGATAAATTCATGTGCATTTTTACATTTTTATTGTTTTTTAAGTAATCTTGAAAAAACATGGATAGATTCATGAATTGATCGGTGGGACGGGGTACGTATTTGACAAAAATAGAATCGGGTTTGCCAATTTCTCGTTTGTAGTGTTCCACGCCGTCTAAGGCTTCTCTCGCACGTAAAAAAGAAAGGTTAATCCAAGACTCGGCATCCGGTACAAATTCGCCATTGATGCGCAAGTCCAAACCGGTGACGTAGCCTTTGGCGTTGTTTTCTCCGGCATAACGGATACGGACATTATCTTGGTCGTAGGAGACAAGGTCCCACAGTCGTTTGTAATAGGCTTCTGTGGTAAACCTGAATTTCTTGGGTACCTTTTTTCCTGCAAAGAAATCCCAAGTAAACCCACCTACAAAGTGCATGGATTTTTGCGCAAGCACATTTTTATTCACGACACCGCTTAGATTGCGCATCTCTCGATAAAAGGGTGGTTGGTAGTACATGCCTACAGCAAAACGATAGCTTATGTCTCGTTTTCCCCGCAAGGGCTTATAAGTCAACTGTGCGCGCGGCGTCACAAAAGGTTCTTTATTGGTATCCCAGTATCCGGCTCGGACTCCGGCGACAATTTTTATCTCCCGGACACTGTCTTTTTGCACGGTATAAGCATCTTGCACGTAGGCAGAATACCGCATGGAGACCAATTTGTTTTTGGACTTTAAAACACTGCTCAAAAACAAGGAATCCGGGCTGTACGGGAGAGAGTACAAGGCGGAGTCTAGGCGTTCCCATTCATTCAGTTTGTCGGCAATGTCTTCGCGTTGGATTTTGGCTCCCCATTGCAAAAAATGGTTTCTTTTTGTTTGGCTATTGTCTTCTAATTGAATTTCCAGACCGCCCTTATGGGCAAAATTGGTCACATTGCTTTGTAGGTGATTGCGCGCATAGGTGTGTTGTGTGCCCGCTCCCAAAATAGAGACAAAATCCCCTTCTGTTTCACTACCCAATTGGGTGTCCACTTGCCCCAATAAGTACTGACCTTGGATGTCAAAACGCTCATATTCATCACTTTGGTAAGAAGAAACCAACCATTTTAGGTAGTACGGATTATGCTCGGTGTTGGACAGGTAGGTGAGTGAAGTACCCCCGAAAGCAGTGGTAAAATCATCTTTTTCTCCGCCTTCAAAAACAGAATACAGTTTTAGGGCAAAGTTGACTAAGCCGAAGCTGGTACTACGGGTTTGCGGCGTAAAATGGTAGGTGCTTTTGTTGTAGTTGCCCAAGGCAGCCCATTGCCAATGTGGATTAAAGTCATAAGTGAGATGTGCCTGTACATCCGTAAAATTGGGTAGATATTCTCCTTCTACATCTAAGGTCGAAAGAAGGTATTTGGTGGTTTTGTAGCGTGCGCCCATTAAGTAGCGAAATTTTTTCTTTTTACCGGTGCCTTCGATGTGGGCAGAGCCCCCCAAAAAACTTATCCCGACAGACGCGCGTAACGAGTCCGGTCTCTTGTAGTGAATATCCAAAACGGAGGACATCTTGTCTCCAAATCTAGGTTGGAATCCACCCGACGAAAAATAAATATCCTTCACCAAATCAATATTCGGAAAGGTCAGCCCTTCTTGCTGCCCGGAACGAATCAACTGCGGGCGATAAATCTCAAAGTCATTGACATAGACTAGATTCTCATCGTAATTACCACCCCGAACATTATACTGCGAGCTTAATTCTCCCCCCGATCCACTGCTGACCCCTAGGCCTATACTCGGTAAAACGGCTTCTAAATTGCCGGAAGCATTTGGCATTCGGAGTAGTTTTTTGGCATCTTCTCTGACCATGCCGGGTGTTTCGATTTTACTTTCTTTGACGATGACTTCGATATCTGACTCCTCTAATACCAACTCAAAATCCAATTTCTTTTTCTCACCGGCACGCATGGCATCCACCACAAAACGTCCACCTTTGTAACCGGCACGAGAGATAATCAGGGTGTGTGGTTTGCCGGCTTCTAAGGTCAAGGAATAGTGGCCGTTAATATCGGATTGGGCAGATGACGAAGTGCTTTCGACATAAATGGTGGCAAATTCTACCGGCTGCTCCGTCAAAAAATCAGTGACTTGTCCATATATCGTAACGGTAAGACCTTCTTGGGCTTGCGCCAAAAAAGTCATTGTCAAGAATAGAGAAAGTATCGTAAATCGTAAAAAATGCTTCATGGAGAAGTGATTAATTAGCTTTCGCAAAAGGGATAAATGGTAATCACCATTGATTAAGTGTCAAAGAAAGACAATTTAGAACGAAAGTTTTGATTTTGTGGTGCTTTTTTTATTGATTTTATTTGAAGTGTTGGTTTAAGCTTCGGCCTTCTTGGCGCACATAGGCTGTAGCGGTGGGCAGACAGGGACTTCGTGACCGGTATGACGGTGTTACGGTACAGCGGTATAACGGTGCAACGGTGCAACGGTGCAACAGTATAACGGTGCAACGGTATGACGGTATAGCGGTATAACGGTGCAACGGTGCAACGGTACAATGGTACAACGGTATGACTTATTCTTGGTTTTGTCTCAACTCGGTTATAACCCAATAACAACGGGCTTTTTTAAGTGCCGAAACCTATTTAGTTACTCTATTTTTGTCTTTTAGGCAACTATTCGCGCATTTGTTGCACATATTCAAAAGAATAAGGCGATGTTGTCCTACGGTAGATGGAAGATAGTTACACCTGATTGGAAATGTTCGGAAGTGATTCGTCTAATTAAATCATCAAACTTGACTTTTTGAGAGCAAAGGAAAGAGAATTAATCAAAAAATGCCTTAAAGGTCACCAGAGTGCACAACGTGCTTTGTATCTGAATTATCGCGTCAAATGGTATATGGTCTGCCTTAGATATGCCCATTGTAAGCCGGATGCAGATGATATGCTCCAAGAAGGGCTTATTTCCATTTTTCGGGATTTGAAGCAGTTTGATGTGCGCAAAGGAAGTTTTGGGGCTTGGTCCAATCGGGTCTTGGTTAATGCGATCTTGCAGTATTTGCGCAAATGGAAGAAATTGAAATTGAACGATGATTTTCAAGAAATGTCTCAAATTCTCATAGAGGATGAAGATGTATTTAGTACGATGAGTGCAAAGGAGTTAACCCTTCTTATTCAGCAATTGCCCACCGGTTACCGTATTGTTTTTAATTTGTATGTCATTGAAGGATACAAACACAGAGAAATTGCGGAGTTATTGAATATTTCAGAAAATACTTCAAAGACACAGTTATTAAAAGCGAAGAAAATGTTACGTGTTAGATTGGAGAATATCCTGCAAAGCTAGAAATATGAAGACACCTTTAGAAGATTTTTTTAAGCGTATGTTCTCTACATCTATGGAAGAGGAAGGGTGGAATGTGCCCTCTGATGATATTTGGGAAAAAGCTTTACCACATTTTCGAGAAGAGAAGACTAACCGAAAATTTTGGATATGGTTGATTAGTCTAGGGATGTTGCTATTGCTGTGTTTGGGGGTTATGGTCAGATTTCAAGTATTTACTCCTAAAGAAGCTCCCACCAATCAGGAAAAAGACCTGGTTATTCCGGATAAACAGTTTGCCGAAAAGCAGGATATTCTCCTTAAGCCTAGTGCGGTGAGAGAACAACCCATAGAGCAGAATATCACCCCAACCAATAGTCTCCAAAGAAAGCATTCCGAAAGGCCCAATACGGGATCATCCGTGACTCCATCTTCAAGGAGGCCAGAGAATGTGAAGCTAAGAAGAAAGGATGTCCCGATGGTAAAGCATTTGGTATCTATAACAGACCTTTCGGTGTTAGATGAAAAAAAGGGTGTGACGATTACATCTTCTGACTCCTTTTCCAAAAGGGGCCCATCCGTACTAATCTTAGAGAATTTGCCTTCTTTAATTCATCATCCCTTAAAAACTCCGTCTTATCAAATAAGTCGTTTGCAAAATGATATTAAAATTAATAAACCGCGCAAATGGTTTGTTTCAATTCTCGCAGCACCGAGTTTTTCCCGAATGGATATACGACCTTTGGATGGTAGTCATATAAAAGGGAGTAAGCAGTTTCAATTTTCCGATAATTTTGAAATAGGTGTGAGTAAATTTTTTAGTCAACATTGGGGGGTATATACCGGATTGGGATTAATTTCTGTTCGCAGTAAAACAGAGACCAAAAATTCAATTGGGTACAATCCAACAACAGAGCATGTGTGGTCATCGAGCTCCATGGCGAATGACTTAACTTTTCAAACATCGACTTCTCTAGGCGATTATCGGATGTCATCGGTTGTGATACGACCCAATTCTATGCCTATTTCCAATGGCGAAACTATTGATGTCTATTTGACTAATAATCAATTGGTTAGGTATTTGAATATACCTGTTGAGTTGCAATATAAACGTTCTTTTCAATCTCCTTTTTTGATGTATTCATCAGTAGGAGTAGATATGAACTTTTTGCTTGACGATAAAACCCAAACGGCAGGCAAGATGATGCATGGGCTCGATCAGATGGCAGCAACACCCATGACTTTGCATCGCATGACCCCGTTGGCTAAAACGGTATGGAGCGCCCATTTAGGCTTAGGTGTGGAAAGAAAAATATGGACTCATTTATCAGGATTTGTGGGAGGAAAATACAGATATGGTTTGACTCCATCTGCAAGTCATGTCGGGCAGAAGACATTTCTTCATAGTTTACAGCTAGAAATGGGTTTTCGGTATGCCTTATAGATTTTTCAGGCAACTGTTTTTGGGAGATTAGCATATTAAAGGTGACAGTCATTTTGACAATTACTCATTTTAATATTATCTCAAATGAAAAATCTTTTTTTAATTTTAACAGCGGTTGTTTTAACTGTTTTGTCTTCTTGCAAGAAAGATGAAGCCAGTTTTTCAGATCTGACTCTTGACTTGACGGGGTTAGAAGACTTGGGTGGAAACTTTGTTTATGAAGGATGGTTAGTGGTGGATGGCACACCCATCACTACCGGTACTTTTAGTGTGAATAGTAGTGGTGTATTGTCCAAGACAAAATTTCCAATAGACAGTGACCAGTTGCAGAAAGCTTCGGATTTTGTGTTGACAATCGAGCCGGCAAATGATTCGGATCCGGCACCTGCTTCCACACATCTTTTGTCCGGTTCCTTCTCGGGAAATACAGCAATGGTGACCACCGCTACTGTAGCAGACTTTTCAAATGTTTCCGGTAAGTATATATTGGCGACTCCTACCAACGGCCCGATGTCCAGTGAAAATAGTGGTATTTGGTTTTTGGATTTGAGCACAGGCGCCCCCACAGAGGGGTTGAAATTGCCTACGCTATCCAGTGGTTGGAAGTATGAGGGGTGGGTCGTGATTAATGGGACTCCGGTTTCAACAGGTACGTTTACCAATACGAAGGCAACAGATGAGTTTGATGGTTATAGTGGCCCTATGGCATTAGGAATGGTCAATGGCTCCGATGGCTTTTTTCCCGGAGAAGATTTTTTGAAAGCGGCGCCTACCGGGCTTAGTTTTCCTACGAATATCGCAGGAGGGAAAGCAGTGATAAGTGTGGAGCCATTTCCGGATAATAGTGCCGCTCCTTTTACGATTAAGCCTTTGGTTGGAGATATTCCTGCCGATGCAGTTGATCATGTTAATTACGAAATGAGTAAAAACACTACTATGCCAATGGGTAGCGTGAGTAGATAGGTAGCTGACTAAACAGTGACCTAAACTTTCCGGTACAACTGCCGCCAAAAGCATAAACGCTAGGCAGTTGTATCGGTTTGTTTGCTTCCTAGAAGTAGTGGTTTTGCCTATGGCAGTTAAGTTGCGGAGCTAGGACGTGCGACCATTCCTAAACCTTCGAGTACCCATATACCGGTGTTTTAACAAAGGCTAACGAATCACCACGTCCTTTACAAAGTCTTCCCCTAAGTGTTTGTTGATCAGTGCGATAAGCCGGTCTTTGGACATTACCAATTCATTTTTTAGTGGGGCGGAAGTAATCTTGAGAAAGAGCGTGTTTTTTCTTAGACTAATCTCTTGAGTGTATCTGTCAATGAGTTTTCCCATTAGTGTGGGCCAAGAATCACGGAGCTTGGCTTCATAAAGCTTGGGCTTCATTTTTTGTTGTTTGATCATCATCTCAAACAACTCTTTCAAAGGGTGATTATTGTCTTTCATTTATGCTAGTTCGTAAAGCTCTTTGATGAATACACGTCTTTTTTTGTGGATTTTGGTGTCATAATTGGCCATCAATTGGTGTAGTTTATTGTTGGTTTCCAATTCGGGGTTGCTTTCGCTAAATTTGATATTATTTTTGCGAAATCCTTCAATAATGGCATTCATAATGATCGCGGGCACTCCTTTGTTTTGCCATTCGGGATGCACACCGATAAGGTATAAGTCGGCTAAGTCATTTTTCTTTAAAGCTTTTTTGATATAGAAAATGCCAAAAGGGAGAAGCCGGCCATTGGCTTTCTGTAAGGCTTTGGAGAAGGAAGGCATGGTAATCCCAAAGGCAATAAGCCGGCCATCTTTGTCGGCCACAAATTTAGTTAGGTCGGGGTTGATAAAAGGGTAGAATCTTTTTTTGTAGAATTCAATTTGCTCGGTGGTAAAGGGGACAAAGCCTTCAATATCCGCATAAGATGCTTCCACCAATGGAAAAAATTGGTCCAATAATTTTTGAATATCCTTTTTCTTTTTGACATTGATGTCTTGCAGGCCATACCTTTCGTAAATGGTCTTGGATAGCCGGATGATTTTTTCGGGTGTTTCTTGGGGGACGGGAGCAATAAACTCAAACCAATCGGCTAATTTTTTGTAGCCTAGCGATTCCAAGTGCTTGGGATAGTAGCTGTGATTATAAATAGTAGCCATCGTGCTTAATTGGTCAAATCCTTCATAGAGCATTCCGGCTTTGTCGAAGTTGGTGAATCCAAAAGGGCCTTTAAGCGCTGTCATGCCCCTTGCTTTTGACCAGTCTTCTAAATATTTGAAAAGCGCTTTGGAGACGTCAATTTTGTTGATAAATTCAATCCAGCCAAATCTCGCGTGTTTGACTCCGGATGCTTCATTTTCCTTATGATTGATGATGGCAGCGGCGCGCCCGACAATTTTACCGTTATAAAGAGCTAGAATAAGCTGTAACTCAGCGTGTTTTAGTACCGGATTATTTTTGGAAAGATAGCGTTTTTCATCTCTAATTAATGGAGGCACCCAATACTGATTACCTGCATAATGCTTGAAGGGAAATCGGACGAATGCATTTAAATCAGCAGAAGAGCTGACTTCTTTTATTTGTATTTTCATATGTTGATTTGCTTCTCGTAGTACAAAATTATCTAAAATTATCCAACAATGATAATATATCGTTGGGTTTCTTTTTTTTTGCAAAAATATTGGGTTAATTGGTTATAATAATTTCACCCCTTCTGGGTTCTATAAAAATAGTTATCTTTGGGAGTCCGGGTAGATTCGGTGTAGATAATGACCAAAAATCGTTAAATTGTTTAAGAAAGGCAAAAAAAGGAAAATATTTGGATTGATTGGGATTATTGGTGGTATTTGGTTTTGGTTGGCCTTGCCTAATCCCTTGTTTGATGATCCTGTTTCTGTGGTACTAGAAGATGAAACGGGTCAATTGCTGGGTGCGCGTTTGGCGGCAGATGAGCAGTGGCGGTTTCCCAAAATGGATACGGTGCCTTTGTCTTTTGCGCAAGCTATTATTACCTATGAAGATAAGCGATTTGAGCATCATATCGGGGTGGATGTGCGGAGTCTGCTTCGAGCGATTAGACAAAATTTTCGGGCAAATAAGGTGATTAGTGGGGCCAGTACGCTTGATATGCAGGTGATGCGGCTTGCGCGAAAAAGAAAAAAACGTACCATTTGGCAGAAGTTGGTGGAAAGCATTTTGGCCGTAAGGTTAAACATGCGCTATTCCAAAAATGAAATATTGGCCTTTTATGCGTCCAATGCTCCTTTTGGGGGGAATATTGTCGGATTGGAAGCGGCTTCTTGGCGTTATTTTGGCAAATCACCTAAGCTTTTGTCTGCGGGAGAAGCGGCGGTTTTAGCGGTGTTGCCTAATAATCCATCTTTGGTACGACCTGGAAAAAACGAAAAAATTCTTTTGCGTAAGCGGAATAGGTTGTTGGATAAGATGTGGGCGCAAGGTAAGATTGATTCCATTTCTTGTGTGTTGAGTAAGGAGGAGCCCCTTCCGGGAAAGCCGCATCGTTTGCCGAGTTTGGCTCCGCACTTGTTGAATTACGTCATTACTTCCGGTCACAAAAATAAAAGACCGCCTTCTCGAGTACGGACCACTATAGATAAGAATTTGCAAATACGAGTCAATCAAATTGTGGACTTGCAACTTCGTCGTTTGAAGGCTAGTGAAGTGAATAACTGTGCGGTTTTGGTTCTTGATGTGGAAACCGGATGCGCTAAGGCATATGTGGGGAATGCGATTCATACGGGAGGCAATCATGGGGCTCAAGTGGATGTTATTCAGGCCAATCGAAGCACGGGCAGTGTATTGAAGCCGCTTTTGGTGGGATTGTCGCTTGATGACGGCTTGGTTACGTCCATGAGCTTGCTTCAAGATATCCCTACGCAATACGGACGGTATCACCCTGAAAATTTTAACAGGAATTATGCGGGTGTCTTACCCCTTAAAACAGCTTTGATTCGGTCTTTGAATATTCCTTTTGTGCGCTTACTTCGGACGTATGGGGTAGAAAAATTTCATCATAATTTGTGGGCACTGGGTTTGAAAAGCTTGGTACATCCTGCGGATTATTACGGGCTTACGCTGGTTTTAGGAGGGGCAGAAACTAGTCCTTGGCAGGTAGGAGGTGCGTATGCTTCTTTGGCTCGGACACTACGTCATTTTTATGACCAAGATGGTGCTTACCGCTTGGAAGATATTCATTCCGCTCGATTTGTTTTGCCGCAAGGAAAGGAGGCATCTACCTACACCAATGAAGCACCGATCATGTCTGCCGGAGCGATATGGACGACATTTGAGATGATGAAAGCGGTGAAGCGTCCGACCATCGAAGGAGAATGGCAGCGATTTGGGACGGGGCGACCTATAGCTTGGAAAACAGGGACAAGTATTGGGTTTCGGGATGCTTGGGCGGTAGGTATGGATCGGGATTATGTGGTGGCGGTCTGGACCGGAAATGCGGATGGGGAAGGACGTGCGGGTTTGACAGGAGTTCGTATGGCCGCACCGATATTATTTGATGTTTTTAAGCAATTGCCGCAAGGTCAATGGTTTGATCCGCCTTATGATGAATTGGTGGCTCAACCGATATGTGCACAGAGCGGTTATTTGCCTAAGGAGGGTTGTCCGGTCGATACCATTCAGGGTTTGGCGAATGTCGTTGATTTACCGGTATGTCGTTATCATGTTCGGACTAATTTGGATGCCGGTCATCGATTTCGGGTGACCCGAGACTGCGCCAAGTCAGAAGATATTCTTCCGGTCTCTATTTTTAGCTTGAAACCGATAGAAGCGTATTATTATAAGTTGCATCATCCTGATTATCAAGGGCTTCCGCCATTTAGGAAAGGGTGTGAGCCATCAGGATATAATCCGATGCAATTGATCTATCCCCGCGAACCTAATAAGATTTTTGTGCCGATAGGATTGGAAGGAGAAAAGGAGAAGACGGTATTTGAAGTAGCTTATGATTATCCTGAAGAGCCGTTGTATTGGCATTTGGATAATCAGTTTTTGGGACAGACCAGACATTTTCATCAAATGGGACTACGTCCTACGGTGGGCAAGCATGTGTTGACGGTGGTGGATAAGGAGGGGCATCGGTTGGTGCAGAGGTTTGAGATTGTGGGGGAGTAGAGGAGGTCTTTGGTGCGCTCCCTGTGGTCGCTTTTGGTCTTTGGTGCGCAGCAAGCTGCTTTTGGTCTTTGGTGCGCAGCAAGCTGCTTTTGGTGTTGGGTGCGCAGCAAGCTGCTTTTGGTCTTTGGTGTGCAGCAAGCTGCTTTTGGTCTTTGGTGCGCAGCAAGCTGCTTTTGGTGTT
>JANTGI010000015.1 GCA_024762995.1 Saprospiraceae bacterium
TACCATCGCTCTTCCCGCCTTGTCTAATCTCAAAATAATCTCGCCTAATTATGGACATTTATTCTGATTGTGTCCCTTACTCTGCGTTGGTTTTTCCAACATAGCTTGCTTTGACTTACAGTTGGGTTATACTTTTATCCCGCCACTACGTTGCGGGCTACAAAGATGTCACTCCTATGGAGTTTGAATTGACCGAAATCATGAAAAAGGTGCAATATGTTATACCCATAAATAAATGTGCTGTACAGCAAAAAGCCTGTAAAAACAAGTTGTTTTTACAGGCTTTTAAGCGGGAGCCTATTAGTAGTCGTCACTCATCGGTGATGGAGGCGGTGGTGGAGACATAGGTGGACGTCGGTTGCGGCCTGCGCGCCCTTTGTCTTTACCCCTTCGACCTTCTCGAAGGCGTTGTAGTAATTCTCTTTTAAACATTTTTTCGACAAACTCAAGCTTTACGATTTTCCGCAAGGGTAGGACCCCTTTTAAATCTTGGATGAGTTGGCGTTTTAGTTGAAGTTGCTGCTCTTGGCGGTTGAGTAAGTCATCCAGTAACTTAGCCAATTCTTGGTCATTCATGCTATCGACTTTGCTTCTAGGGGCTCTTTTTCCCAAAGCTTTTCTGTCGGCTTCAAATTTGTTGTATATCGGCCAAAACTTTTCAGATTCTTTGGCGGTCAGTTGCAATTGTTCGGTAATAAAGCCGATTTTCAAGGCTTTTATTTTTTCTTTGCGCTGTGGCTGCGGTTGGGCAATGCTCACCGTGGATACAAGGAGGAAAAGGAAGATTCCCCAATTTTTTATTAGTTTCATATTTACGAGTTTATGGTTTATAATTGACCTTCCAGCAATTCTTCGCTGAAGTCATTAATGTCAATTTCGTTTAGAATGTCTTCGTCGCTAAAGGAGGAAGATGATGCCGTCTCGGACTCTTGCAGTAGGTCTCCAAGTTCCATCTCCGAAAAGTCAGAAATGTTGTTGTCAATATAGTCTAAAATATCCGCTTGGGCGACTTGATTCGTATCATCGACCGTGACCAGATAAGGTTTGACTAAGAAGCCTAGCCCTATCAAAAGGAGGATGGCTGCGGCTATTTTGATGCTCACAAAAATAGATCGTTTTTTGGATTGAACAGGTTGATTTTCAATGGTTTGTGAAAATACTTTTTGATGCAAATCCTGAAAGTATCCATCCGGGACATCTTGTTGGCGCTGCTCCTTGATTTTTTTCAGCAAAGGGGCAAGTTGCTCAAGTTCTTTTTGTATGTTTTTGTCTTCCATCTCAATGGATATTATTGGTTGTTAAATAAGTCTCCAGCTTTTTTACGGCGTGGTGGTAGCTGGCTTTTAGAGCACCGATTGAAGTGCCCGTTATGTCCGCAATATCTTGGTACGTCATCTCGTCAAAGTATCTGAGATTAAAGACCAATTTTTGTTTTTCCGGCAGCAAATCAATGGCTGCATTTAGCTTGTGCATGGTGTTTTCTTCGTCATGATATGCCGGCGCATTTTTTTCATATTGCCCGATTGCTTCCATTGATTCTGTCTTTTTCTGTCTTTTCAGAAAAGTCAGAGACTCATTGGTTGCTATCCGATAAAGCCAGGTATATAATTTGGCTTCTGCCTGAAAACCCTTGATTCCTTTGAATACTTTTACAAATGTATTTTGCAGTACATCGTCTGCGTCACTGTGACTTTTGACGATACTTCGAATATGCCAATAAAGTCGCCGGCTGTAGCTTTCTACAAGCATCTTGAATCCAAGCTCAACAGTTGCCTTATTTTGCAAAAGTTTGATAATCTTTTCTTCTTTTTCTTTACTATTCGGCATTCAAACTGCGTATTTGGTGAGTATGACTAGACGAAGTAACAAAGGTTTAATGAGCAGCAAAAAATCATAAGGCTATGTCGGCCGAATAGTATTCCAGTAGTACATTCATGGTGAATTGGTCAGTTGTATAAGGAAACCTTTTTTGGTAAATGGCCGATAGGCTCATTGGTTCGGTCAAGACATGATCGGGTAAGGTAATGACATGGGGCATCGCTATGCGGCCTACTAATTTGGCGGTGTAGTCCTTTCCATTGCTGTCAAAGAAGACGAGGATGATTTGGTCTTGTTCATCGAGTGGGGTAGGGGTGTTGATAGTGACTTTTTGGCCGTCTTTTTTGGCCGAAAAGTTTTTGAGCATCGGAGGGGCGGTCGCAAAATCAAGGATATGGTCAATCTTTAGTTCAATTTGGGTCGGAAATTCATTTTCTCTCTTGACGACGTATTTTAGGGGTAGGTTTTTTCCGGGTTGTTTTTCTTCCATGGTGCCCCCGTTGTAGAATACACCTGCATTGAATTTGGCGGGTTTTTGTTGCCCGTCTTTTTGTTTTTCCACGGGGGTAAACTCAATCATAGACTCTTGAATATCAGCGACATATCTAAAATACAGGTCGGCCAGATATTGTTTTTTTTCAGGAGCTGTTTTTTTTGATTTTGACTGACAACCCATCAAGGAGATAAAAAGAAGTAAAAAGAAAATCTGTTTCATATTGTTGCTTTTTCCGCAAGGATATCAAGAATCACCAAATTTCTCAGTAATTTTGTGTAAAACTGTAACTGTCCCCAAGTTTTGACCTGTACTTAGTGCACTTACGTAAAACAAATAAAAATGCCACAAAAAAAAGCTATTCGGCGTGTTTATATAACGGATGATGTCCACCCGTTGTTGATAGAAGGGCTAAAAGAATTGGGCTATGAAGTAGATTATGCCCCAAAAGTGCCTTTGGCAACCGTCCGGAAAAAGATAAAAAACTATGATGGAATCATCATTAATAGTAAAGTCTTGATGGATCGAGCGATGTTAGATGGCGCTCCCAAGTTGCGATTTATCGGAAGATTAGGTTCGGGATTGGAGATTATAGATTTAGCTTACGCAAAAAAGAAAGGGGTGAAGGTATTTCGGGCACCCGCCGGCAATAGTAATGCGGTAGGGGAGCATGCTTTGGGCATGTTGTTGGCCTTGTCTAATAACTTGATAAAGAGCAACTTAGAAGTAAAATCCATGGTTTGGGATCGTGAGGGGAATCGAGGCTTTGAATTGAAGGGGAAGACCATAGGAATTATCGGTTTTGGGCATACGGGGAGTCAATTTGCTCGTAAATTGAAAGGATTCCAAACAAAAATTTTGGTATATGATAAATACAGGCAGCGTTTGCCGGATGAGTTTCGTTATGTGACCAGAATAAAAAACTTGGACACCCTTTTGTCGAGGGCCGATGTGTTAAGTTTTCATTTACCCCTTACGGAGGAGACCGTTGGTTTCTTTGATGAAAAGAAGCTGGAGAAATGTAAAGACGGAGTCATCATAGTGAATACTTCCCGTGGTTTGGTGATACCGACATCGGTTTTGATAAACGGATTGGAGAGCGGTAAGATAAAAGGGGCCTGTCTGGATGTGTTCGAAAATGAAAAACCCAAAACCTACTCTGAGAATGAAAAGAAGACGTATCGGACATTGTTGGCTATGCCCAACGTCATTGTATCACCACACGTGGCCGGATGGACAGTAGAGTCAAAAAGGAAGTTGTCCGAAATCCTACTGCGTCAAATAAAAAGGCTTGATAAGAACGGTTAATCAGACGAAAAAAGTCCAAAAGAAGGCTTTTTTAACGATTTTTTAACGATTTTTTGAAGTTTGTTTGTTTAATGAAGTACAATTAAGTAACATTGCGTCTTCAATTGCTGAAGAAATAATTTGTAATCAAATAAAATAGGACGATATGACAAGATCGATACTCCTCTTCTTTATCTTTTTGACCATGGGTCTTTCACTTTCTGCGCAAGCTATTTTGCGGGGTACAGTGACAGATGATAAAGGTCAGCCGTTGGCATTTGCTAACGTGGCTTACGATAAAAACGGCTCGATTAGTGGAGCTACTACGGATTTGGATGGCCATTATTCTATCCAGCTAGACCCCGGGACTTACGTAGTGACCTTTTCTTATACCGGTTATACGGATGACAAGTATTATGATGTTGTTGTGAAGGCCGGCGGGGTGACCAAGTTGGATGGAAAACTAGTGGAAGGTGTCACGGTCACAGAGGTAGAGGTAAAGGGAAAGAGATTTGATGCTCCTTTGATTGAGAAGGATGGTAAAGATGGACAGACTTTTACGACGGAACAGATACAGAACTTGCCCGCAAAGACTTTATCGGGGATTATTGGTACGGTGCCGGGTGTAAATACCATTGATAATGGAAGCAGTGGTATTAATGTAAAAGGGGCACGGTCTAATTCTACCGTTTTCTATTTGGATGATGTGCGTATTCGGGGGCCTTTACCACCGGCCACAGAAATTGAACAGTTGGAAGTAATGACCGGTGGTATTGAAGCTAAATATGGTGATACAGGTGGGGGGATTATCTCTGTTATATCTAAAGGTCCATCGCGGGATTTTTCCGGAAATGTAGAGGTGGAATCTTCTCAATTTTTGGATCCGTATGGCTATAATTTGGGCTATCTGAATTTGGCAGGACCTATTCTTTCTAAAAAGAAAGATGGAATTAAAAAGACCGTTTTAGGATTTAGAGTGTCCGGACAGTATAGATACCGCAAGGATGACAGACCGTCCATTGTACCTATTTATGTGGCTAGTGACGATGCGAAAAAAGAATCAGAAGCGAATCCGGTGTTTATTCGGAATCATTCTCAATTTTCGACTGCAGAAGAATATACCAGTATCGGTAAGGACGGAGAGTCCGGAGTAGATATCTGGAAGCTAAAGTATCGTCCGGATGAAGAAGAAAAAACACTTGCGCTAACGTCTAAAATAGATGCGAAGATTACGGATAATTTGCAGATGACCCTTACGGGAACATACAACAATAGTAAGGATAAATTTACCCCGTTTGGTTGGAGATTTATGAATTCGCATAATAATCCTACTTTTGATGACTCACGGGTACGGGGGATTTTTAGAATTAGACACCGTTTAGGAAAGTGGGGTGGTAGCTCAAAGGATGATGAACCCGGGTTGTTTCAAAATATGTCTTATACCATTTTGGCTTCTTTTGAGCAAAGAAAGACCGGTGTACAAGATAAGAGATTTGGTGAAAACCTATTTCAATATGGGCACGCCAGTCAAATAAAATATTCTTATTTGCCTACAATAGGTCTTTCTCCGGATCCAATACCCGGAGCGGACCAAGTGCCTGGTCCCGGTGGTAATGTATTTTATATATTCCACAGTGGATATGCAGAAACCTTTGAATCATATAAACCAAGTACTTATAATCCGGGTCTTTCCGCTTATAATGTCACGAGTTCAGATGCGATTACCGGTGTCAATCAATTATCCCGTTTGAATGGTGTCGCCACGAATACAACGGATGATATTTGGGGTCAGTTGACTAAGTCAGGAAGTCCTTTATATAAAAATGCCAACCAAGTCTATAATAGCTATAGCTATGGAAGTCAAAGTTTGTATTCGGGTCAAGCTAACTTGTCTTTTGATTTGCATCCCAAAAAAGGTGGGGTTCACTCCATTAATATGGGTGTACAATATGAGCAACGCTCAGATAAGAACTACTCTATTCGGCCGCAAGATTTGTGGAATATTGCCGGTAATGCCGTTAATAATGCCTTGCAATCCATTGATACCAATAATATCATAGGTCAAATCGACACGGTATTTAATGGGGCTACGGTTTCCATGGCTCAATATGCTCCCTTGTTAGATGGAAGTTTTAGCGATAATAAGTTGTTTTTTAAAGCCGTCAGAGACAAGTTTAATGTTCCTTATACGGAATATTTTAATATCTATGACCTTTCTCCTAATGACCTGTCTTTGGATATGTTTGCCGGAGCAGAAATCATTGGCAATCATGAGCAGGGCTTCCGCACACTGGATTATTATGGATATGATTATTTAGGTAACGTAGTCGATAAAAATACTGCGTTTGATGACTTCTTTACTTCAACGGATAAGAATGGAAATAGAAATTATCCGGTGGCGCCGTCACAGCCGATTTATATGGGTGGATACATCCAAGATAAATTCATTTATGATGAGATGATATTTAAAGTTGGATTGAGAGTAGATAGATATGATGCGAATACGAAAGTGATGAAGGATAAGTACTCTTTATACGAAATCAAGGGAGCCAAAGACTTCCACGACGGTGTTCAAAGTAGTAAGCCGGCCAATATCGGAGATGATTATAAGGTGTATCTAAATAGTCCAACCGGCGTGGCCGTAAAAGCCTATAGAAATGGAGATCAGTGGTACTATAGTAATGGGGCGGAAGCTGCAGATGGAAGTTTGATTTTTGGGGGTGAAGTAGTCAATCCGGCCTATGTGGATGGCGTAAAACCTATTGAGATACATGAAAAAGATTTTAATCCTAAAAAATCGTTTAAAGATTTTTCTCCGCAGTGGGATGTTTCTCCTAGATTATCTTTTTCTTTCCCGATTTCTGATGAAGCCAATTTCTTTGCACACTATGATATTTTGTCTCAGAGACCCACATCAAATACGGTGATGACTCCGCTGGATTATTTCAACTTTTTCAATGATGGAGGGGCGAGGAATAACCCTGATTTGAAGACCCAGAAGGCGATTGATTATGCGGTTGGATTCCAACAGAAAGTATCAAAGACCTCTTCTATTAAGTTGACTGCTTTTTATCAGGAAATGAGAAATTTGATACAAAGACGAACTATTTTGTATGTACCTATCGCGGGTAGATATACGACTTTTGATAATATAGATTTCTCTACAACTAAAGGTTTTACCTTTGAGTATGACTTAAGAAGAACCGGCAACGCTTCCTTGTACTTGACCTACTCTTTGCAGTTTGTCAATGGTACCGGTTCTGATGCTAATTCGTCTCGTGGATTGGCGACGCGTGGTGTGATAAGGACGACATCTCCATTAAACTTTGACCAACGCCATACCCTTCAAGCCATCTTGGATTATCGTTATAAGAAAGATGAAGGTCCAAGGTTGTTTGGGAAGTATATTTTTGAGAATGCAGGGGCTAATCTATTGGTTAGTACTTACTCAGGAAGACCTTATACCGCCAAAGCCATACCTACCTTGTATGATGGCTCTGTCACGGAAGGTTCGTTGAATGGAGCAAGAAAGCCTTGGTCTTATTCTGTTGGACTCCGGGTAGATAAAGATTTTAACTTGACGAAAGAGGGCGCGAAGAATCCGTTGTTTATGAATATCTATTTTAGAGCGGAGAACTTGCTCAATACCGCCAATATTATTAATGTATATCCGGCTACAGGTTCTGCGTATGATGATGGATTTTTGACAACAGATCTTGGTCAAGGCGGATTGGAAACAATACGTAACTCCGGCCAAAATGTAGAATCCTACTTGAACTTTTACAAGTGGGGACTAGAAACTCCGGGAAATTTTGTACTCCCCAGAAGATTGTACATGGGGATTATTTTTGACTTTTAATTAATTTTGAACTGCAAAGTTCTACAACACTTTTTTTGAAAAAATAGCCATATGAAGAAGATTTTATTTTTCATCATCTTAATGGGGGCATTACAGATGGGTTTTGCAAAGGAGCCGCCTTCTAGGCCAAGGCCTCCAAAACCGAATGCTGTCAACTTTAGGGCTGATTGCCAACCCGGTAACTCGTCCGTTGACTTGAATGTAAATAATGTCCGTGCACGTTTATTGTCACGGGGGGATTTTTGGTGGGATTATAATGACCCGAAATACATTGTTCCCAATGTAGAGGTCGGATCCGGCAAAGATGAGATTTCCTCTATCTTTTCAGGTGCCGTATGGATGGGCGGATTTGATGCTTCCGGTAACTTAAAAATGGCGGCATCAGATTATGCAAATAATGGCGATACGGATTACTATCCCGGACCACTAGATGATGTAACCGGCGAGACCGATGCTGCTACTTGTGCACAATGGGACAGGCATTTTGAAGTGAAAGGGTCTCATATTACCCAGTTCATTGCCAAGTGGAAACAAGCAGACCAAGCGGGAATCACCTTGGATGTTTCGGATATCCCTGACGATTTAAAGTACTATCCTGCTCGCGGTAATCCATATTTTGCTTCGCAACCTAATGGTTTCGCATTGGAAGATCAAGACTTAGGAAGTTTTCACGATCATGATGAAGATGGGTTATATGATCCTTTGAAGGGGGATTATCCGGTTATTTCGATTCGACTATGTCCTGATATAAATTATGCTGACCAGATGTTCTTTCAAATATATAACGACAATGGTGGCCCCCATAATACGTCTCACGGTAATCCTATTCGTATGGAGGTTCAGGTTCAAGCTTTTGCTTTTGCAACAAGTGATGAATTGAATGATATGACCTTTATGCGTTATAAGTTGATTAATAAAGCGCAAGATACCATTACTGATTGTTATTTTGCAATGTGGGTGGATGCTGACTTAGGGTGTGATAATGACGATTATGTAGGTTGTGACACCACCCGTTCTTTGGCATTCTATTATAATGCGGATGATGTTGATGGAGAGCCCAACTGCTCTTGCCAATCAGGAGCAAAGACCTATTGTACAAGAATTCCATTATTGGGAATTGATTATTTCAGAGGTCCTTTAGATGAATTTGGTAATGAGTTAGGGATGTCTTCTTTTACTTACATCAATCGTCAAGGGACAACTCCCGCACCTCCATCAGGTACGACAGACCCTAGTAGTGCAACTCAGTACTATAATTATCTGACAGGACTATGGGGAGATGGTTCCCCCTTTTATGGAGGGGATGATGGCTATCAGGATACCCAGTTTCCTGTGATTAAGTACGCATTTCCAGGTTTACCGGATGATCCTACTGGATGGTCAATGGCACAAATGGGCATCATCCCGGGTGACCGTCGTACCGTGCAGGCATCCGGACCATTTACCCTACAACCGGGTAAGACTAATGAGTTGATTATTGGTCTTCCTTGGGTACCTAATGTGGACCATCCTGCTCCGGATATTTCTAAATTATTGGCAGCGGATGACAAAGCACAGAACTTGTTTGATGCTTGTTTTACGATTACAGATGGCCCGGATGCTCCCGACATGGATGTCGTCGAGTTGGATAGGGAGATTATTATGACCTTGAATAATAATGATCTTTTGTCGAATAATGCCAAGGAGGGTTATGTCGGAGAAGATTTGGCACATGCGGATGAATTTTATAAGTTTGAAGGTTATCAGATTTTCCAGACAGTTTCGGCGAATGTAAGTCTTGCCGATTTGGATAATCCCGATTTGGCTCGGATAGTGGCACAAACGGATGTCAAAAATGGAGTTTCAGAGATTTACAATTGGGAAGCTTACGCAAAAAATCCGGATCCGGATAATCCTATTCAATTATATCGACCGGTCAAAATGGTTTCTGGTCACGATGAAGGAATTAAGCATTCTTTTAATTTTACCAAAGATCAATTCTCTTCAGGAGATGCTAGGTTGATTAATCACAGAAAGTATTATTACGTTGCCATAGCTTATGCCTATAATAATTTTAGACCTTTTGATCCGGAAAATCCTTCCGTTGGTCAGGCGCAGGCATATTTGGCCGGTCGAAAGACTGCTTACGGTACGAAAATTAAGCCTATTACAGTAATTCCTAGACCATCTACCTATACCTTGCTGCATTCAAGCTATGGAGAAGGTACTTTGATTACACGGCACTCCGGTAGTGGTACCGGTGGTAATTTCTTGAAGATTTCGCAAGAAACTAGAGATAATTCTATTGCCAATCCGGCAGGGGGTAATGTGACTTATTTGCCTGGTCATGCACCATTTAAAGTTAAAGTGGTTAATCCTTTGAAAGTGGAAGATGGAAAATATAGAATTACTATTTCAGATGGTACGACCGGTGCGGCACCACACAGTATTAAAGATTCTGTATTGCATTGGGTGCTTGAAAAATTAGATGCATCCGGTAACGTTGTTAATACCATCACCTCTGATAGGGATTTAGATTACTTCAATGAGGAAGTTTTGCCGGAATACGGTATTAGTATTGAATTGGGGCAAGTAAATGAGCCGGGAATGATTGAAGACGAAAATAGAGGAGCCACCGGTCAAGAAGTAACTTATGCTGATGGTGATAAATCGTTTTGGTTAATTACTGCAAAAGATAACCAAGGCGTGGGTAATTCTGTACTAGGGCAAGGGGTCATTGACTTTGTACGAAATACAGAGTTAAATCCTGCGAAGTCTTTTGTTGAAGCGGTTACTCCTGATGTGGCGTTCTATCCTTTCTTTATGTTGAATACGGAGAGAGAAGATCCGGTGAATCCTTATTTTATTACACCTGGATGGGTGGATAACAAGGTAGGTTCAGTGCGTAAGTTAGACAGTATTTATCACTTGAATAATGTGGACATTGTGTTCACTTCGGATAAGTCAAAATGGAGTCGATGTGTAATTACAGAAGGTGCGAGTGTGCAATATGGATTGGCGAATGTAAGTATAAGTGAAATAAAGCCGGAAGGTAATAGAAAGCAGTTTTATTTAAGAGCAGCTCCATCCGTTGGTAAAGATGATGCCGATGGAGATGGATTGCCTGATCCGGATGGAGATGGAGAAGGAATGGGTTGGTTCCCGGGGTATGCAGTGGATGTAGAAACCGGTAAACGATTAAATATTTTCTTTTCAGAAAATTCAACGTATAGAGAGGATTCCTTCTTTTATCCGGATTCAACGATGTTTGGGCCTGCCGGGCCAACAGGAGCAGATATGATGTTTAATCCGTCAGCGGTACAATTTATCAATATGGGAGGTGTGGTAGGAACTCCATTGTTCGTTCCTAATGCCAATTCCATGTATTTAGGTGGGCAGCATTTTGTTTATGTGACCTATGATGAATATGATGAGTGTGCTTACCTAAGAGAAGAGTTGTCTAAGCCACAGACCACTAAGCGGATTCGTCCACTGAGCCATATCCAGTGGGCAGGTCTGCCGATGGTTGCTATTGGTGAGCGGATGCTTTCTTACAAAGATGGCTTAATTCCAAATGATGTAGTAGTTTCCCTAAGGGCATCTAATCCTTATAATACGGTAGAAAGTTATTTGCCAATTTCTATTGGTAATGAGCAGATTACTTATGGAGATTTGCCTTCTTATGAGTTTGAGCTAGAAGGAGTAAGCGCACAAGATGTGACTGCTGCTGCGGATGTCGAAACGGCTTTGGATGAAGTAAATGTGGTGCCTAACCCATATTATGGTTACTCATATTATGAGCGCAGTCAATTTACAAACATTGTGAAGATTTCTAATCTTCCTGCAAAGTGTACGGTGACTATTTATTCTTTGGATGGTAAGTTTATTAGAAAGTTTGATCGTGATGAAGCACCATCCGTGGATGTGGAAACCGGACTTACTAGACAGGTTACCCCTGATATTGAGTGGGATTTGAAAAACGCAAGTGGTATCCCTGTCGCAAGTGGCGTGTATTTGATACACATTGATGCGCCCGGTCTAGGAGAAAGGGTTATCAAATGGTTTGGAATGAACCGTCAGTTCGATCCTTCCGGATTGTAGAAAAAATTTGTATTCCGGCTACAAAATTTTGTAGCCGGAATACATTTTAAATGTCTTTATTAAAAACTGATTCAAGTAAAGTTGTATATTTGAGCCAGAAATAAATTAAATACCTAAACGGTATAAAACGAAGTGATTATGACCAGAAATTTACGCTTCTTAATTTTGTTGTTATTTATTGCGCCTAGTTTATTTGCGGGTAATCCGGATAGACAAGGTGAAGCAGGAGCTTATGAGCTAGTACTAAATCCGTGGGCTCGATCTGCAGGTCTTCATTCTATCAACATCGGATCGGTGAGTGGAGTAGAAGCCATGAGAATTAATCCGGCGGGTTTGGATCGAATCCATAGTACGGAAATACTTTTATCGCAGACTCGTTACTTAGTGGGTGCGGATATCAATCTTAATGCAATGGGATTTGCAAAGAAGATAGGCAAACATGGAGCATTTGGTGTGAGCATCATGGCTATTGATTTTGGGGAGATAAAGGTGACAACGGATGCCCAACCCGAAGGTACAGGAGTGACCTATTCGCCTTCGTTTTTTAATTTAGGGGTGGGTTATTCCCACGCTTTTGACAAAGTGAATGTCGGCGTATTATTTAGAGTTGTTAATGAATCAACTTCGGATATCAAATCATCCGGAATTGCTTTGGATGCCGGAGTGCAATATGTGACCGGTGAACGCGATAACATTAAATTTGGTATTGCCATTAGAAATATCGGGACTCCCATGAAGTTTAGCGGGCCCGGTTTGGCGACAAATACAGAAAATGCCGGGAAAGGTGGATATAATTTGACTTATTCTGTTCGTGGGGCTACCTATGAGTTACCCTCTTTGTTAAGTATTGGGTTGTCCATAAAAACCTTCTTGACGGATAAGCATACACTTACTTTTGATGGTGGCTTTACAGCAAATTCTTTTGCTCAGGACCAAATTGGTATTGGTGCGGAATATTCCTTTAATAACAAATTTATGTTGCGTGGAGCTTATAAATTGGAAATGACCGGTGGTGGTGAAAGTAAAATTCAATCCTCCGTTGATAATGGGCCAAGCTTTGGGGCTTCAATCGATATTCCTCTAAAAAAGAAGGATTTGTCTGATATTTTAGGGGAAGGCGATAAGTCGGAAGTAAAAGTAGAAAAGAAAGAACCTCCGCGTTTTGGTTTGGATTATGCTTATAAATTAACAAATCCTTTCGGAGGAATTCATACCTTGGGTATTCGCCTAAACTTTTAAACCCTTGTAACTATTGCAAAGAGTACTTATCTTTGTAGTAGAGAAAAACAGTTTTTTAAAACAGGAACGTTTCTTCATTGGAAGAAACGTTCCTGTTTTACATAATCGTAACTATCTAGGTACTCGCAGGTTTTTGCCATAAAATGCCCTTTTTGCGCCTGCCTGCACTTGCAGGCTTGTTTTGCCCAATTTTTCTCACGTAGTTAGGCTACTCATCAATAAATTGGGCCCTACCTTATTGGTAGGCAGGGTCAACATACGCAAAAATGACTATTTTCTGACGAAAACAGGGATACCTATACAGTTACCCATAATCTAATTAGTGCAGTTATGACAGATGTGAATTACATTACCAAAGAAGATTTTGAAAAGCTTCAAGCCGAAGTCCGCGAGCTAAAAACCAATGGCCGAAGAGAAGCGGCTATCGCCATTGCGGAAGCAAGAGAAAAAGGTGACCTTTCGGAAAATGCAGAATATGACGCAGCAAAAGATGCTCAAGGTATGCTCGAACTCAAAATTAATGAATTGGAACTGGCTATCGCCAAATCCAAAATAATTGATGTTTCTGACCTTGATTTGTCGAAAGTGACCGTACTCTCTAAAGTGACCATCAAAAATATAAAAAATGGTCAAATTATGAAAATGCACCTAGTCGCAGAATCAACTTCTGATGCCAAAAATGGTAAAATCTCCGTTTCTTCTCCGGTCGGCAAAGGACTGTTGGGGCATGAAGTGGGGCAGGTCGCAAAAATTCAAACTCCCGGTGGTATCATAGAGTTTGAAATCATGGATATTTCAATTTAGTATCATGGCTTCCATCTTTTCAAAAATCATCGCCGGTGAGATTCCTTCCTACAAAATCGCCGAAGATGATGATTATTATGCTTTCTTGGATATCAATCCACTAAAGAAGGGACACACCTTGGTTATTCCCAAAAAAGAAGTCGATTATATCTTTGATTTGGATGACAAAACCATCGCCGGTCTCCATCTCTTTGCCAAGAAAGTGGCCGTTGCCATCAAAAAAGTTATACCTTGCCGGAGAGTCGGTGTGCTTGTTTTGGGTATGGAAGTACCACATGCTCACATCCATTTGATTCCACTCGAAAAAGAGACTGATATTCTCTTAACCAATCCAAAATTGAATCTGACTCCCCAAGAGATGAAGGGGATTGCCGCACGGATTCGCTTGGCGTTTGAAATTTAATCCACTAATTTAGCAAAACAATCAGGATAGATGTCCATTTTGGGCGTGAGAATTCCAGCACAAAGTATAGGGAATGTGTCTTATTCCTTGGTCCGTTTAACATTCTGCTTCGCAAAATCTTTCCAACCGGAATAACTCTTACCCCCAAACCGGCTGTCCCCCTTAAAATGATGGCAAACGGCGGCGCCTAGCGCATCGGTCGCATCTTCTGATTTGGTAGGGATGGGCACTTTGAGAATATGGCTCAACACGCCGGCCACCTGTCCTTTGGAAGCATTGCCATTTCCGGTAACGGATTGCTTGATGGATTTGGGGGAATATTCTGTGACATTAATGGCCTTGTTGACAGCGGCGACCATGGCTACACCTTGGGCACGACCTAGTTTGAGCATAGATTGGACATTTTTTCCAAAAAAAGGTGCTTCTATGGCCATGTCATCCGGACCATATTGGGTAATTAATTCGGCCACTTGGTGGTATATTTTTTTGAGCTTGAGTGGCTGGCTATAGCCTATCGGTATTTTGAGCACTCCAATAGCAATAAGCCGGATGTCTTCTCCTTTGGCGTCTATAATCGCATAGCCCATGGCATTGGTACCGGGGTCAATACCTAAGATTCTTTTGACTTGTTTTTTTTCTTTTGTGCTTATGGGCATAGGTACTTCCACATTTATTTGGGAGAAAGAGTCACCGGGTATTCTATCAAGCTACCACGTTTATTTTGCGAAAGCGGATAATACCCGTTTCAAAATGGCTCATCGACCGAGATTGCATAAAGCGGCATCTTATTCTCCGTATTTTAACAAGATTTCTCTTAAAAAGATGCAATTACCTTTTTTCAAGTATTACCAAATCTGTTTTCGGATAGAGGGAGTTGGTTGAAGGTTTCCCCAATTTTCCTATCTTTGGGACAGATATGAAAAAAGAGAATAGCTTCCGCAAATTGACAAAAATTGTCCGATCAAAGCCGGCAAAAGCACTTTTTTTTATCTTTTTTCTGTGGGTTCTTTATCGTCAGTTAGATGCTCATGGAGATTGGGCGGAAATGATGGCCGAATTTAAAGACCACTTAGGGGAATCACCGGTTTGGTTGTTTTTACTTGCTTTGATGTTGACTTGGGTGAATTATCATGCGGAAACTTTAAAGTGGATGGTCTTAACCCGACCTTTTCAGAAAATAAGTTTTAAAACGGCCATCATGGCGGTCTATGCCGGTATCAGTTTGGGGATGGTTTCTCCGGCTAGAATAGGGGAGTACGGTGGCCGAATGTTGGGGTTGACTCCGGCTAATCGGGCAAAATCTGTTTGGGCTTTATCCTTTGGTGCATTTTTGCAGAAAGTGGTTATTTTTTGGTTAGGAGTCGGTGTGTTGGTGACACCTGGTTTTGGAGGGGAGTTATTGCGGCAAAGTGAAAATCCTTACCTGGATTCGGAGTATTTTTTACCGATTTTGATCTTTGTGGGTGTTTTATTGCTGGTGGCTTTGGTGTTTTATGATCCGATTATACGACATATTTTGCGCAAGCAGAGCTGGCTGGGAAAGAAAATATATCAAGGATATTTTAAATATGAGTGGCGTGATACTTGGCCGGCACTTGGATTGACGGCGATGAGATATTTGGTCTATTCGGTACAATTATACTTGCTCAATCGCTTTTTTGGCTTACCTGATGATGCGTCCCTTCAGTTTTCAATTATTTTTGTGACCTATTGGGTGCAGTCCTTTTTTCCGATGCCTGCCGCACTAGGGCTGTTAATAAAGAGTGAAATTGCCCTGTTTTTATGGTCTGCCTATGGGGTCAATGAAATAAGCGTCCTGTCTGGCACGTTTTTTTTATGGATTATCAACGGAGTCCTGCCTTCGCTTATTGGGTTGTTATTTCTTGATAAAATCCTAGACAACAAAACTAAAGGAGATGTTTAAAGTATCACTATTTTCCATGATGTTCTTTTTAGGGGCGATTGTTCCTGTTGAGGAGGTGAGCCATGTGGCTGTCAGTGACAGTCAGTTTAGCCAGTGTGCTCCGTTGAATAGACCTTTTAAACACGGTGAAGAATTGACCTATAAATTATCTTATAGCCTAGGTATCATGAACTTGAACGCCGGGGAAGTGGTGTTTCGCCTTGAAGACAAAGGGGATACCTACAAATTGACCGCAAGGGGCAAGACTTACAAGGGATATGAATGGTTTTTTAAGGTACGTGATTACTATGAAACCGAAGTGGATAAAGAAACTTTGCAGCCTATCCATGCCATTAGAGACATCAAGGAAGGAGATTATGCGATGTATGAAGAAACATCTTTTGAGAATGGCCGAGTGAAAGTGCAACGCGGAACAAATGCTTCGGATTTAGGTGATGTAGAAGTCATTGATGTCAAAAAATGTGTCAGCGACGTGCTATCGTTGCTCTATGTCTTAAGAACAGCCAACACGGGTACGTTGAAAAAAGGGTCTGAATTACCGATGAGTTTGTTTATTGACAAGGAAGAGTTTAACCTGAAAATGACCTATAAAGGCAACAATAAAAATAAGAAGATTCCGGGGTTGGGTCGGTTTAAAACCATGGTTTTCGAGCCGGAAGTGGTCAAAGGTACAGTGTTTAAAGGGGAAAAAGGTATGAAAGTTTGGGTCAGTGATGATGCAAACAAAATCCCGATGATGATAAAATCTCCCGTTTCCGTGGGAAGCGTTAAGGCGACCTTGAAAAGTTATAAAAATCTGCGGTATTAATCTACCGTTTAAATTATCGCGAGCAAGTTGTGAGAAAGCTTAAACTCGTTTAAAAATGGTCATGGACATTGGTTTGTGACCATTTTTTTATATTCGGCTTCAGTGGGGCAAATCAATTTGTTCAATTCCTTGTTCTAAGTGTAAGATTACCGAAAAATGAAGAAAAACATCATCATTATTCTCTTGGTCATATTGATAGCCGGCTATGCGGGTTGGAAATTGAGCCATTTTGCCGCAAGGCCATCTCGCACCGAAGTGACTTCTACCACCGTCATCAATCAGATAAAAAAAGTCGCTAAGCTCGTGACAGTGGAAGGGAATATCTCCGAAGTCTATACCCACAAAGACAAGGTGCCATTCATGGGGTGGGGGCCCTATTCTGAAAAGAAAGCGATGATACGAGTAGAAGCCAAAGTACTGGCAGGCTATGATTTGGAAAAAATGACTTACAAGGTGGATGAAAAAAGCAAAACCATCACCATTACTTCTTTGCCGGAACCCGAAATCATGTCCATCGACGATGATTTGAGTTACTATGACATTTTGGAAGGCTATTGGAATAGTTTTTCGGAAGAAGATTACAACAAAATCAATCGGCAAATCAAAGAATACGTCAGACAGGTGGCTAAGGAGGGTGAAGTGATGGATGTAGCCCGTCAGCAAGGGTTGGATTTGTTGATGTCCATGCAAGATTTAGTCTCGCTAAGTGGCTGGAAATTAGTGCTTCCGCCCCAAAAATCCCCTTCTTTGCCCCCGGAAAAACCCCAAGAAATTCAATAAAAAGTCTTCGTTTTTGCTTAGAATTTGGTTTTTTGACCGAATTGATGGGCAAATGGATATTTTTTAACACAATTTACCTGAAATTTAAGATTTTATTACGAACTTGGGGGCAAGAAATGTGGCTATTTTAGCACATTGTAACCCGAGTTTCATAGATGTGTCTCTTTGAGATGCTAAGATGACGTAGTTTTTGCCTGCTTTTTGGTGGGCATTATTTTTTAATCAGACCTTGAAAACAATGAGCAAAGATATACTCGACGCACCGGAATCTACAGAGAAAACTTTATTTGGGCATCCGATTGGATTGTATATACTGTTCTTTACAGAAATGTGGGAGCGGTTTTCTTATTATGGGATGCGGGCGATTTTGGTGTTGTATTTGGTGGCCAAGACTACCGAGGATAACCCGGGATTAGGCTGGGGCAAAGGAGAAGCATTAGCGTTGTATGGTTGGTACACGATGTTGGTCTATGTAATGGCGATACCCGGTGGGATTATAGCAGACAAATGGCTAGGTCAACGAAAAGCAGTTTTATACGGTGGGATTTTGTTGGTGATTGGACATAGTGTCTTAGCGGTGGAACAGATGTGGGCATTTTACACCGGTTTGGCCTTTATTGTATCCGGGGTCGGGATGTTGAAGCCCAATATTTCCACCATGGTTGGTGGATTATACAAAAAAGGAGACATTCGTCGAGATCAAGGATTTACCATCTTTTATATAGGAATTAATGTCGGAGCATTTTTGTCTAGCTTAATTGTTGGTACCGTTGGGGAATTATACGGTTGGCATTATGGGTTTGGTTTAGCGGGTATAGGGATGGCCCTAGGAGTTATTCAATATTGGGCAGGTCAGAAGTATTTGCGGCACGTCGGTAACTATCTAGGAGAGTCTGAAAATGCAGAAGTAAAAGCCGCCATGAATCGACCATTGACAAAAATAGAGTGGGATCGTATATTAGTTCTGTTCCTTTCTTTTATCATGGTGATTGTGTTTTGGGGTGCATTTGAGCAAGCGGGTGGCTTGATGAATATCTATACCAAGGAAAAGACTAACCGGATGCTGATGGGTTATGAAGTTCCAGCGACATGGTTTCAGTCTTTAAATGCCATGTTTATCATATTCTTAGGTACAGGGGTTGCTTCTTTTTGGGCCAAGCGAAAGCTCAATGGAAAGGTGGCAACTTCTTTATTTAAAATGACAATTGGGTTAATCATTATGGGGACAGGCTTCTTTTTTATGACAGGAGCCACGGCGGAATATAATGCCACAGGTTCTTCAGGAATGGGGTGGTTAGTTATGGCTTACTTGTTTCATACTATCGGTGAATTATGCCTTTCTCCGGTGGCCTTATCCTTTACAACCAAGTTAGCGCCTATGAAATATGCGTCTATTATGATGGGGGTTTATTTTGCGATGACTGGTTTTGGCAGTAAACTAGCCGGACTACTTGGAGAGTGGTCAGAGAGCTTGGGTGAATACGCCATTTTTACGGGTATAGCGGTGTTTAGCGTAACGCTGGGTATATTGGTTTTGCTTATTAGGAAGCCGCTAGAGCGCTTGACGCATGGCGCCGAAGACGACGAGCATTGATAATTTTGAGCATACAGAATCATTCGCCCTTTCGGGCAAAAGACTAAATAAAACAAAATGAGTAACGAAAACAAAGAATTAGGATTTGGGGCTTTATTGAAATCATTTACCAAGCCATTTTGGTTGGCTAGTGTGATGGAATTGTTTGAGCGTTGGGCTTGGTACGGGCTTTTTGCGGTATTGGCTATTTATTTGACCGGCTCGACGGATGAAGGGGCCTTAGGATTTTCTCATGTTGAGCGTGGGGAGATTATGTCTTATGTCACGGCTATTCTTTATTTTTTGCCTATTATTACCGGGGCAATTTCAGATAAAATCGGTTATAAGTTATCTCTGATAATTGCTTATTTATTGTTGGGTACCGGATATTATTTTATGGGGCAAGTGACCTCCTACTCGGCAGTATTTTTGATGTTTTTAGTGGTGGCTTTGGGGGCCGCCATGTTTAAGCCGGTAGCATCGGCGATAGTCACCAAATCTACGAACAAGACCAATTCTTCCTTTGGTTTTGGGGTGTTTTATATGATGGTGAATATTGGAGGTTTCTTCGGTCCATTATTTTCGGCGAAACTAAGAGACACCTACGGTTGGAAAATCGTCTTCATTATGGCGACCATCTCTATTACTATTAACTTGATAATTGTGCTCTTTTTCTTTAAAGAACCTAATCGAGAAAAAACAGAAGAATCCTTAGGGGAGACGATAAGCCGTTCCTTTAAAAATATATTGGAAGCATTGTCTGATATGAAGCTGACTATGTTATTGGTGATTATGGTTGGTTTTTGGTTGATGTTTAATCAATTGTTTTATACGCTTCCAGTTTTTATTGAAGAATGGATTAATACCACACCGATTTATGATTTATTTCATAAGATATTGCCACCCATTGCAGAGTTTTTGAAGAATAAAGAAGGGGCGATTAACCCGGAAATGGTGGTTAATTTAGATGCCTTTTTTATCATTATCTTCCAGATGTTAATCTCTATGATTATCTTAAAGTGGAAGCCAATTACTGCGATGATGTCCGGTATCTTGATTGCTATTGTTGGTATTGCCTTATCTTTTTATACCAATAATGCGTTATATACGGTCTTGGGTATATTGATATTTGCGATTGGGGAAATGACATCCAACCCTAAATTTTCTGACTATATCGCTAAGATTTCTCCGAAAGGAAAAGAAGCCTTGTATATGGGGACTTACTTTTTGCCGGTGGCAGTGGCCAACTTATTGACCAAATGGATAACCGGTGATCTGTATGAGAAATATTCCGATAAAGTAGCCATTATCCGCAAGGAGTTAACCGAGAAAGGGCTAGAGTTGCCGGAAATTACCAAGGCCTACCCAAAAAATGAGTTTTATGCGGATGCGGCCAAAAAACTAAATATGACACAAGACCAGATGACTTCCTATTTGTGGGATACTTATCATCCGGGTAATATTTGGTATATTATTGCGGGAATTGGGGTGCTTACCATCGTCGGTTTGATGGTTTATAACGCTGTGGTCGCCAAAAATGCTAAGGCAAAATAATTGACAATATAAAATAATCTTGGGAGCACTTCTTTGAAAATTGAAGTGCTCTTTTATTCAGGGACACAATCAGAAAAAAACTACAAAAAATGGACAATTCGACAAAATCAATGTTTGACAGTAAAGTGATGGGTCATCCGGCTGGATTATTTATCCTATTTTTCACCGAGATGTGGGAGCGGTTTTCGTATTATGGAATGCGGGCCATTTTAGTGTTGTTTTTGGTGAGTGCAGTTGGTATCGGTGGTTGGGACTGGAGCAGTAAGCAAGCTTTGGCGTTATATGGGACATATACTGCGATGGTTTATTTGACGCCCATATTAGGTGGTTATTTAGCGGATAATTTTATTGGTTATCGGAAAGCGGTGATACTTGGAGCGATTATTATGACGATGGGTCATGCGTCTATGGCTATGGAATTTGCGCATATTTTTTTGTATATTGGGATTGGTTTGTTGATTATTGGTAATGGATTATTTAAGCCGAATATGACGTCCATTATTTCTCATATGTACAAGGATACACCCGAAAAGAAGGATGGTGCCTATACCATTTTTTATATGGGCGTTAATGCCGGCGCCTTTTTGGGTATTTTGC
Source organism: Saprospiraceae bacterium (assembly GCA_024762995.1). Classification (GTDB taxonomy): domain Bacteria; phylum Bacteroidota; class Bacteroidia; order Chitinophagales; family Saprospiraceae; genus HyVt-613. Next base: position 21,220 of record JANTGI010000015.1, read on the forward strand.
TCTGTGGCTATTTGGGGGAGAAAGTAGGTTGGAGCTATGGCTTCGGAATGGCCGGGATATTTATGTTTATGGGGATGTTGCAGTTTTATTTTGCTCAAAATATCTTCGGGAAAATAGGTCTGGCGCCTGCAAAACTGGAAGAAGGCGAAGTGCACGAACCCAAATTAGAGTTTCCGGAAGATCGTCTAAATCCTTTTACATCTTTCGATAAAATACTCATCGCCATTAGTGTAATTATAGGTGTGAGTTGGATTATTAATGACCCGATGTCGGCGATAGCCAATAAGAATTTCTTAAAAATTGGTGATTTTGATTTTTCTAATTATTACATTTTATTTGGGGTCATTACATTCTTGATCTTAATATTTTCAAGGATATTTAGATACCCTAAGCAGACTCGAGACCGGATGTTGGCGATTGTGATGTTTGCTATTTTTACGATATGTTTTTGGGCTAGTTTTGAGCAGGCAGGTGGTTCGATGACTATTTTTGCCAAAGACTTTAGCAATCGGGTTATGTCCGGACAGTGGGCGACCATTTTTAATGTATTCAACATCATTATTACGGTAGTGCCCATTGGGATTATCACCTACGTATTGTTTTTGTTGTTTAAGCAAACCTTCTCCAAATATCCCGTTGCCAATATCATTTTAGGATTTAGTTTTGTGATTATTTGGGGGATTGTCTTTTGGATGATTAATCGAGATTTGGGTTCTACATCTTATGAAGTGAGTTATCAGGCCATTGAAACAATGAACGATGAAGGGAAACCCGTCTATACAGCCATCACAGAATCCACCACAATACCGACTGATGCCAAGGTGGTGGAAAGGAAAGAAAGTATTATTGAGCCGATTAGCTTACAAGTCGGGTCAGAGTTGAACTTATTAAAAGTAAAAAAGAAATTTATTTATCTGAATGATGAAAAGTCCGCCAAGGTACTTTCCCTTTCGGAAAAATCACCCATTATCAAAGCTAAAGTGACACGACTCAAAGATAATGAAGTTGAGATTCCTGCTTCTTGGTTTTCTATCCTAAACTCTTTGTTTATCATCATGTTTGCCCCACTTTTTTCCAGGTGGTGGGAGAGTAAATACAATCCAAGTGCTGCCGTGAAGTACGGACTAGGATTGATTTTGTTAGGTGTTGGATTTGGAGCATTGGCCTTTGGTTCATTATCCATTCCGCAAGGAGCGGCCGTCGCTTCTGTAAGTATTATGTGGCTGGTAATCGCCTATTTGTTCCATACCTTGGGTGAGTTATGTCTTTCTCCGGTGGCGTTGTCATACATCAGTAAGTTGGTCCCGGGGAGGATGATTGCCTTGATGTTTGGGGTATGGTACATCGCCGTAGCGATAGGTAATAAGACAGCCGGGAAAATGGGTGGAGCCATCGAAGAGATAACCGCTCAATACTCGATGACGACCTTTTTCTTGATATTTACGGTAATTCCAGCAGGTTTGGGATTGATTGCTATATTATTGAGTCCGGTTGTTAAGAAGTTGATGCATGGGGTGGAGTAGAGAAAAGGCATGCCTTGTCTCTACTATAACCCCTGCATGCAGCTAGTCCTTCTTTTCAATAGTAAAAAAAGCATTCCAAGTGGGATGCTTTTTTTATATATAAAAAAACCTTAATTTTGTCCAAAACAACCCCATGAAGTTTCCATTTATTTTATTTCTAGTTTTGTATAGTTGCACGCTTGCGCAAAAAAGTAATCATGTACAAACCGAAGGTGTCCTGTCGATTTCCGAAAGGTCAAAGAATATTTCATCGCCTACATTTGCGGAAGTAATAGGCATCAATGGCGGTTTATTCTTGTCGGGAAGTGAAGAAACCTTGCGCAAGGCCGCTATTTTTAAAAATAACCGGATTTTTTACCTGATGGGCCATGATATGAAGGGGCGTTTGCCGAAGGATTTTATACCCAAACCTTGTATGTCGAAATGCCCGAATATCAATTGTGACTGGGAAAATACCAATGCGGCTTGGAAATTTCGGCTCTGTGATTGGTCTGTAATCTTTGAAACCAATACCATCGCACTCGAAGTTTTTGAAGGGACAGGACGTAATTATCCCAACCGGTTTTATCGGGCGGATGAATTAGGAGACCCCTATAAAACGGGTTTTGCGTACGGTCAAACCATCGGTGAATCCTTAGAAGGTTTAATCACGACGGTCGAAGTGGGCAATGAGCCACATGGTACTCCCGGTATCAAAACCTTTAATCAATGGAGCAAGGGATTGGCCGAAGGAGTCCGCTCCAAGTCCAAAACCATGAAAATCTGTTCTGCAGATATACAAAATTCAGGTCCGGATAAGTTTGGTCAAACCTTGCTGAATAATCAAGTGAAGGATATAGATACATCGCTTTTTGATATTTTGCAAGTCCATGCCTACGCTATCGATAAAAACTTTAAAGTTACCCTGCCACCGGAGACCTTACGGAAAGAACTGTCTGATATGTACCCGTATCGGGCTAAAACGCTTTGGTTGGGTGAAGTGGGTTGGGATTCTCAATTACTGGGAGAAGAAACGCAAGCGGCCTATCTTTTGCGGGCCATCGTGCTGGCGATGCGCCATGATTTTGACAAAGTTTTTGTGTATAACATCATTGATGATGGTCCTTGGGCGGCACCTTTTGACCACTGTGGCCTATTGAACAAGGATAACACGGAAAAGAAAAGCTACAAATTGCTCAGAAGAATGGTCACGGAATTTGGCGACTACCACATCTCTAAAATCATCAAAGACGGGGAAAGCGGGGAGTTTGAATATGGATTTACAAATGGAAAAAATAATATGACCGTTAGCTGGAAGGGAAGTGATCGTACTATTCCGGACATTCATTGAACCGAATGGACTTTTGCCGGAAGGCTAAGGGACACAATCGGAATAATTGTCCGTAATCTAGGCGAGATTGTTTTGAAATTAGACAAGGTGTTCTTAGCAAACCATTTTTATCTTTTGGGGAACAAAACATAACACATTGGCGAGTATGGGTATTTACATAAAAATGGAGAAAAGTAATAGACCGGCGACTAAAAGTAAAAGTATAATCATCAAAGTGAACAGCCAGTTGCCGCGATAAAGGTCATACATTTTGTCCATCAAGTCCAGCCAATCAAGTTTGCCGCAGGATTTTTCAAAACCAAGTACCAAGTATTTTTTCTTATTGATTCTTTTTTGGTTTCCATGTTTTTTCAAGATAAGAAAATCCTTATTAAGGAAAGCCAGATCAAATAATTCAGATTTTTGTTTTTTTCCGCCGCTCTCCAGTATAAGCGTGTTTGATTTGGGTAGTACTTCCCAACTACCAACACCAATATTGCCATCTATTGATAGCAGAAGCGACCCTACTTCATCATCTTGGAAAATGTACAACACGGCTTCGTGGAAGTCCTCATCGTCTCTAAATTCTTTCCAACGCTTATTTACATAGAGTTTTTGGTCTTCAAGGCTTTCGCTGTAAGGCTTGATTTTAGGAAGGATAAAATCAATATAGGCGTCCATATTGTCAAAAACAGGAAGCTCGCTTTTGAAAGAAGAACCAATAATATTATCGAAACTGAATTTCACTTTTTTAGCAAAATTAGTCTAAACTTGTAAATTTCCCAAAAAAATAGCGGTAAAATGGAAGAAAACCTTTGTGTGGAGATATCCTGGTGTGACGGTTTTAGTTTTATGGGTCTGATCAAATCCGGAGTTGGTGACGGGTTAAAGAGTTCATTAGTTGTCACCGTAAAAATTTAGGAAACTTACTGGTAACCTTTTCTTTCGCGGTTTCGCTCAATGATCTATGGTCTGCATACCGGGGTCGCTTCCGCTGAAATCCGGAGATGGTCACATGCGCAACCATAATAAGGATGGAAAAAGATGATTAGACCCTTTCGGAAACGGTATCATTCAAATTACTCATAATTCGGGAAGTTTTGAGTCGAACGGTGAAAATGGTTCCTTCTCCCCGGTTGGTGGTAAACATAATGTCACCATTGTGAGATTCTACGATGCTTTTGCAAATGTGAAGCCCCAAGCCCGTGCCCGAATTTTTGGTGGTAAAATTAGGTGTAAATACCTTATCTGTCATGTGCTCAGGAATACCGACGCCATTATCTTTGATGCTGACGATGGCATAATTTTGTTCTAAAGTAAGGGATAAAACGATAACCCCCTGATGGTCATCAGGAATCGCTTGGACGGCATTTTTTACAAGGTTGCTGAAAACCCTTTCGATTTGACCTTTATTTCCATTGACATAGACACTTTCTTCGGGTAATTGAACGAATACATCGACATTGGTTTCATTTTCATGAAGCATCGCAATGTCTGTCAATATTTTGTTGATAAGGATATTTTCTCTAGCGCCTTCAGCGATGTTGGCGACATCTTGGAAATTAGCTACTTTTCTTAGCAAGGAGTTAATCTGGGTTAAAATAATCTCCGTGACGCGATCAGTCCGTTTTTCTACTTGATCCATATCCATCTTGCGGTCTCTAATGCTACGTTGGAAGTGCTGGATATGGAGCTGAATGGGTGTTAAAGGATTCTTGATATCATGAGCCACTTGTCGCGCCATATCTCTCCAAGCACTTTCTTTTTCCATTTTTATGACCAACTGGTGGTGCATTTCTTTTTCCTTTAGACTTTCGTTATAAACATTGACAAAATCCTTAAACTCATCATCATCTTCCCAAATAATGGGTTCGTTCTTGTTGCGTCTAATGGCATTACTAAGCCGCTTGATAGGGGCTGCAAGAAACCTGGAGCCAATCACGATAAACCCAAGAGCAATAATGAATAGGGCTATATAAGCAATTAAAAGACGGCTTACAAAGTCATTAAAGGCATTGAGTCGTGCTTGTTCTTTGGTGTAGTAGGGGATGCCTAAGTAGCCTATTACATCGCCGGAGTGTTTGACAGGGAAATAAGAGGACTTAAATTGGACATTACCGATATCTTCATTTTTTATTTGTTGTGATGCCCGATTTTGTGACAAATAAACGAAGGCGGACGCATCCATTTCCGGAGGAACTACCCCTTTGAGATACACTTCATTTTTTGAGGAGTAAATTAGTTGTCCATTTAGTCCAAAAAAGTTGATGGCATCCATCTTATGAATGACAGACAATGGGTAGATGGCGGCTTCGACAACATCTTGCAAGGAGTCAATAGGAGTCGTTGTTGGATAATTTAAAAGGGTGTAGTAAAGATTGGTATGTATGGCTCCACTTTTTCTTAAAAGTCTTTTGTCGTGGTATTGTTTATTTGAATTATTAAAGTGAATGGCTGTAACAATGCCGATGGCAATGAAGGAAATGTACATTAGGATTAAAAAACCGGATTGAACTTTGGCATAAAAGGAGTGTCCGGGTAGGAGTTTGATTTGAAGCCCTTCCGGAATAAAGCGGATTAATTTATTGATTAGATTAATGATGATGGCAAGGATAGAAATTAAAAAGAAGAGCATGGAGAAGAGTGATAAAAACTGCATCACTCCGCCTGCTTTTTTTCTCATTAGGACGACATTTCCATTTGGGCTGTGATATACATAGTTGATATAAGGGCCATTTTTGCTTTTAACTCCTTCTCCCGGCGGAGGGATTTCTTCTAGTGAATAATACTTGTTTTGGATATTTCCTTTTTTGCGAATGCAGACGTCTCCTTTAAAAGTCGCATAGTCATAGTCTCCAATCTCCTTCAGTTTAACATAGTCAGAACTAGAAGAGAAAATGGGAGAATTGATGTTTTCAGTGCCGAGAATTTCTGATTTTAATTCGATAACCAAGGTTTCTTCAAAGTCCTTGATTCGTATTTTTTGTTCTACAAAATAGGAAAATCCACCGTTAGAAGTATTGAGTAAGTAGAGATTCTTATATGGGTGTATTTGGAGTGCATTGGCTATTTTGTTGCGGTATTCACTTTCTGTAAAGGACTGATCTAAGAAAGAGGGGCCGTCATCATTAAATAAATAAAAGTTATGGGAAAAATTATTAGAAAGATATTTGCTTTGTTGCAGATGATTAATAAGTAAGAGTTGCGCTTTGTCATACTTGTAAAAATAGGGTCTTGGAGCATATACACTATCCCAGCTGGGGTCGATGACGATTTGGTGGAGTTGGTCAATGATCTCTTTTTCTGCGGTGGTATCTCTTTCTTCCGAAAGGGTTTGGGCATATTTTTCCATTTCTTCATACTCTCTGGTATTCTGGAAATAATAAATGGCCACAGCAGCAAATAAGGATGTCAATCCAAACCAAATATAAATCTCATACGGCTCTCGCCTTGGACGGTCTGAAATATAAAAATCCAGAGCAAAAGGCAATAAAATCGCCGTACCATAAAGAATGGAATTTCGATAAGGTAAGTTGAAAACGACCAAAGTGATTAGGACGAGAAAAAAGGCCAACGCAATGCAAAGGGCTCTTTCATAGCGGTTTAGGTTTAGTTTGCTGATAAATTTTATCATCCAAAGGGCAAATAAAACCAAGGCGGTTAAGGAAATAATCACGACGGTCAACCCAAGCAGACTGTCCATCTTGTGCTCAAGTAGTGCCAAAAAACTGATATTGACGTCTGACGAGATGATGATTTGCTTATAAATAGCTAATACAACAATAATCCCCGTCATCAAAGCAATATTCAGACCGACACTAATGCCTATTTTCTGCCAATATTTTAGGTTGTTATCTTGTCGAAAGACATAGGTTTTGTTGAGATAGACCATTAACCAAACAAAAGTGACGGCATTGAACAGGACGACCGCCAAGGAAACATTGAGGACTTTTAATTGAAGTGTGTCGGCAAGCGCACCAAGACCGTTGAGTTTTACGGCCGGGTCAAAAAAGTTAAGTAAAACGGTGATTATAGTTAGGATGGCTAATAAAAACATAGTGCCCCGGGTGGGGTTGGTTTGGCTTAGCTTATTTCCTATTTGGTTGGCGATGCTCAGGAAGAAGAAAAAAGCCAAGCCGAAAAATAAGATTAACCATTTTTGGGTCGGTGTATCGACGAAATCAGGCTCCGGGCTCAGATAGGTTTTGCCACTAGATGGTCCCCTTATGACATTGGGACTCTCCACTTGCCGGACTTTGATTTTGGCGGGTATATTGGGGTCTGCTCGGAATAGGTTGGATGGCTTTAATTTGTCAATTTGGTAGGCGTATTTTATTGGGATGATGCCGATTCCAACCCTTTTTTTGTGGTCGTCCGAAGTGTATTCTTTTTTTACGATGTAGGTATAGGCGTTGGATGTTTTGTGAAAGCCATTATGGTCAAGCGAGCGAAAAATACTATCTGGCAGAAAAAGTTTGTTGTTAAACCACTTGACTAGTTGGCCATCTTCATAGGCCAGTAGGGTGTATGGTTGGTTGTAAAGGTGGTCAAACTTGTTGTTATTCGTTGTAGAATCGGGATAAAAGGCTAGGTTGAAAAACTCCGGGTCTTCTAAATTCTTTTTGACACTTAAGTAGTCCTTGTTGAGTTGTTTTTGAATGGTTTTGGTGTACTTTTTAAGTACTAAATCCGGTGTGTTGGAAAAATTCAAATAGATTCCTGCTCCTAACGAAAGAAGAAATAAAACAACTAATATATAAAAGGAGTTTTTCATAAAAGGAGCCGAGTCGTTTTGGTAGTGTATTCATTCTGCCAAGCTGCAAATATAGCAAAATCAAATATTAAAATCAATTAATATGTTGCTTGCTCTTCTTTTTAATGGGCTCATTTGCCTTTAAGCTTGGGTGATTGGAGGCTAAGTCATGGTCACTATACTGAAATTACTGAAATTTGTTGCTTTTGTTGGGTGTTTTTTTTTGCCTTCGGCGCCCGCCTGCGACGGGCAGGTTCAGTTGTGACGGGCAGGTTCAGTTGCCTTCGGCAATGAGTCAATCAAATTATGATCTCCACTATTTGTCAGGCACTTATATGAATTTATTGTCTGCTCAATTGCTCGCCGCCTCCTACGGACAGACTCCCGAATATTTTACACCGCCTTTGGGTTCATCTCTGTGCCAAAGCTCCATTGCCGCCAAAAGGCGTTTATCTTATCCCGTGTGGGAAACAAAAAGGCGTCTTGGGATGTTTATTGACGGACTGCAAGTCGTTCTATCGCATCATTCTTGATGAGGAAAGTCCGGACAACGTAGAGCACCATACCATCTAACGGATGGGATTTTTTTGAAATACAGATAGTGCCACAGAAATATACCGCCTGACTTGTCGGGTAAGGGTGAAAACGTGCGGTAAGAGCGCACGCGGCCTGTCAGTAATGGCAGGTTGGGGTAAACCTTATGGGTTGAAATGTCACGTATATCTTAGTAATCCATTGAGGATTGTTGAGTTGCTCGCTCAACTAGTACGCTAGCTAAGAAGGGTAGGCAGATAGAGTCTAAGGGTGACTTTAGACCTAGATAAATGATAGAAACATTGAGTCTTCAATGTACAGAATCCGGCTTATAGGCTTGCAGTCTTTTTTTGTAACTGTTTAGGTACTCGTTAGTTTTTGATATAAAATGCCCTTTTTGGTATTATTTTTTACTCCTTTGTTTTGGCTTTGATATTCAAGCACTTACCTTATTTGTTGAGCTCAGTCATCGTTTTTGCGATGCCCAAAAAGGGTAGGCCTAGGATGGCATCGACTGTTTTGTTGATGATTTCGGGGAGTTTTTCGTTTTCTTCATCGGACCATTTTCCGAGCACATACTCCACTTGCTTGCCTTTGTGAAAATCATTGCCCACTCCAATACGGATTCTAGGGTAGTTATTTTGCCCTAAAACACTATTTAGACTTTTTAGGCCATTGTGCCCGCCATCACTGCCTTTGGCTCTCAAGCGTATTTTTCCGAAAGGTAAATTCAAATCATCTACAATAATAATAACTCTGTCAATGGGGATTTTTTCTTTTTGCATCCAATATCGGACTGCTTTCCCGCTAAGGTTCATGTAAGTAGAGGGCTTCAGCAAGATAAAAGTGCGCCCGCGATGCTTGAATTTAGCGGTTTCTCCTTGTTTGTTGGGCTCAAAAGAAGCTCCTTTTTTGTCCGCAAGGGCATCAACGACCTTAAAGCCGATATTGTGTCTTGTATTTTTGTATTCCTGCCCTATATTTCCTAGGCCAACGATAAGGTATTTCATGGAAGTATCCTGTTCTTTTTGATGTTTTTTATGGATAAACTGCGCCAGCCACTTTCTAAATAGGTTCATCTTGCAGAAATTCAAATAAAGTGTCCAATTCTTCAAAGGATTTTATGCCGACCACTTCCTCTTTGCCAACAGCATTTACGGTGATGCCCGTAGGTTGAAATTCACGAATAAGCTGCGGAGATAAGTCATTATTTTTATTTTCTAAAAGTATATCGTAAGTCTCGCATAATTCTTTGATAATGAGCTTGTTGTCGTTTATGCCGGCAGGTATTTTTAGGACAAAGTAGTCCACAAAAGGAGCAGACCATTCAAGTATTCTAGCCCAGTCAGGGTTTGTGGTACTATCAATTTCTTTAAATATCGTTGCCGAAAAACCATCTTGAATAATACCCAAAGGCGTATCCATGTCAAGCAAAATACCATCCAGCCCAAACCGAGAAATAGCTTCTTTGATTTCTTGTTGTGTCGGATTGATAAAGCGCCCAACGACGGCCGGGCCTTGAATCCAATTTTTTATTTCCGTTAAATCCGCCGATGCAATAGATTCCGGTAGCCCCGGAGTTAACAAAAAGCTCACCCAATCCACTTCATGAGCCGCAAAAAAACGGGCATCAGCCAAAGAGGTCAGTTGGTTGGCAAGTACTTTGTATTTTAACATGAGCATGTAGTTTGTGGTGGGAACAAAGGTATGGTTATTTTGTTCTTCTGCCAAGGTGAGTTAGGTGTAAGCTTGCGCAAAATGGGGAGGATTCGAGTTTTATTTTGTTGATAGACCTTTTTTACCTAATTTCGCTCCGAGTTTTGTCAAATGGTTGGCAAAGGAAAATGAACGAACTCAATTATGTCAAAAGAATTAGAGAATAAGAAAAAATCTCTCGAATTAGTCATCAATAAGTTGGATAAGCTCTACGGCAAAGGGACGGTCATGCGTCTTGGTGACCGGCAAGTAGCAGAGGAGAATGTCATTTCTACGGGTTCTTTGGGCTTGGATATCGCTCTTGGGGTCGGTGGATTTCCTTATGGGCGGGTGATAGAGATTTATGGGCCGGAGTCGTCCGGTAAAACCACGCTGGCTATCCATGCCATCGCCGAATGTCAAAAATCAGGGGGCATCGCCGCATTTATTGATGCCGAACATGCTTTTGACCGTAATTATGCGGCTAATTTGGGGGTCGATGTGGAGAGTTTGCTTATCTCGCAACCTGACTTTGGTGAGCAGGCTTTGGAGATTACAGAAAATTTGATAAGCTCGGCGGCGATAGATATTATTGTGGTGGATTCGGTGGCGGCTTTGGTGCCGAGAGCCGAAATCGAAGGAGAGATGGGAGACTCAAAGATGGGGCTTCAAGCCAGATTGATGTCGCAGGCGATGCGAAAATTAACGGCCATCGTGGGCAAAACCAATACAGTTTTGATTTTTATTAATCAATTGCGGGAGAAGATAGGGGTGATGTTTGGTAATCCGGAAGTGACCACCGGGGGTAATGCTTTAAAGTTTTATGCCAGTATGCGTCTGGATATTCGCCGAAATGGTCAAGCCCTGAAAGATGCCGAAGGGAATGTTGTCGGCAATCACGTCAAAGTCAAAGTGGCCAAAAACAAAGTCGCCCCGCCGTTTAGAGTAGCAGAGTTTGACATCATCTATGGTAAAGGTATTTCCAAAAATGGCGAAATTATTGATCTCGGTGTGGCGTATGATATCGTCGGGAAAAGTGGCTCTTGGTACAGTTACAATGGAACCAAAATTGCCCAAGGTCGAAATAGCGCCATTCAGTTTTTGGAAGACAATCCGGAATTGGCGGATGAGTTAGAAGGGTTGATTAAACAAGCCATTTTGGGAGAAGAAAACAAAGATTCATAGCTCGATGTCTGCCTACCAACAAGATATTTATGATATTGTCCGCCTTATTCCGAAAGGAAGGGTGACGACCTACGGGCGGATTGCAGATTATCTGGCGCTTGGCTCTGCTCGCATGGTCGGGTGGGCCATGAATCAGTCTCATAAAACGGATCCTTCTATTCCCGCTCATCGAGTGGTCAATCGTAAAGGGGAATTGACCGGGAGATTACATTTTGGGACCCCAACCAGAATGCAGGAATTGCTCGAAAAAGAAGGTATAACCATCAAAAACCATTGTATTGTTCACTTTGACCAACTTGTGTGGTCGCCAATAGAAATTGAATAGATTTTAGGTAACTGTTTAGTTGCCCGCTAGTTTTTGCTATAAAATGCCTTTTTTGCGCCTGCCTGCCCCTTCAGGCCTGTTTTTGCCCAATTTTTCTCACGTAAGATGATACAAGGTATGCCTTGTATCTACGTATCAAAAGGCATAGGCAGGTTCATCAGACACAAAAATGACTATTTTTTGCCTAAAAACAGGAGCACCTAAACAGTTACTTTTTTTGATAAAATGAAACATGAAAGTAGCAGGTTTTACCTTTATACGGAATGCCCTTTTGTATGATTATCCCATAAAAGAAGCGATTCTATCTATTTTGCCCGTTTGTGATGAGTTCGTCGTTGCGGTAGGTCAATCCGATGATGATACACTCGGATTGATACGTTCTATCCGGAGTGACAAAATACGAATTATTGAAACGGTTTGGGATGACTCACTCCGTGAAGGCGGCAAAGTCTTGGCCGTAGAAACAGATAAGGCTTTTCAGGCGATCAGTAAGGAGATGGACTGGGCGTTTTATATCCAAGGGGATGAAGTGATTCATGAAAAGTATCTCCCCACTATTGTCGCTGCCATGAAAAAGTGGAAGGATGATGATGGTGTCGATGGGCTTCTTTTTGATTATTTACACTTTTATGGGTCTTATGATTATATTGCTTTTACGTCAAAATGGTATGCACACGAGATTAGGGTAATAAAAAATAATAAATCTTTTTATTCCTATCGAGATGCACAGGGCTTTCGCAAAAATGATAATGAAAAGCTTTGGGTAAAGAAAATTGATGCCTATGTGTATCATTATGGTTGGGTCAAGCCCCCGGAGAAACAGCAGCTTAAACAACAGACTTTCAATAAGTTATGGCATGATGATACTTGGGTCGATAAGCATGTGGTGAAAGGGGAGAGCTTTGATTATACGGGGATTGATGCGTTGAAAAAATTTGAAGGAAGTCACCCCGCCGTTATTCAAAGTCGTATTGATGAGAAGAATTGGGTCTTTGATTTTGACATTTCCAACAACACCATCAGCACGAAGAATCGCCTTAAAAACTTTTTCAAAAAGTACTTGGGGTTGGATCTTAATTATCGGAATTATCGGATTCGTAGGTAGGGGCAAAAGTATCGGTGCTTCGGTCTAACGGTTTAACGACACAACGTTGTCGCTCTCTATTGTTTTTTTAATTGCTAAAATAGGCGTTTAATTTGCCGGCGATGGCCTTGCCGACGACTTTCTCCCACTCTTCAAGATTAGATTCTCTGATTTTTTTGACCGATCCAAAATGGGCTAAAAGTTTTTCTATAGATTTTTGTCCGATGCCAGGGATGTCGTGCAACTCACTGTGCAACATTGCTTTAGAGCGTTTGAGCCGGTGGAAGTTGATGGCAAAACGATGGGATTCATTCCGTGCGTGTTGGATGAGTTTGAGAGATTCGGATTTTTTGCTGATATGAAGGGGGATGGATTCTCCGGGAAAATAAAGCTCTTCTAATCTTTTGGCAATACCGACAATGGTGACTTTGCCGTATAGGTCTAGTTTTTTGAGACTGGCCACAGCGGCGCTGAGTTGTCCCTTGCCGCCATCGATCAAGATTAATTGGGGTAGGCTTTGTTGTTCGTCAAGGAGGCGTTTGTATCTGCGATAGACGACTTCTTCCATGGAGGCAAAATCATTGGGGCCTTCGACCGTTTTGACGTTGTAATGTCGATAATCTTTTTTGGAAGGTTTGGCATTTTTAAAAACGACGCAGGAGGAAACCGGATTGGTGCCCATGATGTTTGAGTTGTCAAAACATTCAATATGAGTCGGTAAGTCCTTGATTCCCAGGTCTTTTTGTAAGGTGGTCAGGATTCTTTCCGTGGATGTTTGACGGCTGGCGTATTCGGTTGCCTTGCGCTGTTTTTGATGGATAAAGTATTTTAGATTTTTTTCCGAAAGGTCGAGCAATTTTTTCTTATCTCCGATAGAGGGAATGGTTATTTGAATATCTTTTTGCGGAAGCAGCAACTCAAAAGGGACGACAATCTCTTGCGCCATGCTCTCAAACCGCTTGCGCAAAATAGGAATGGCAAAGGCTAAAAGTTGCTTTTTGTCATGGTTGAGATTCATGGTCATTTCGGACGTCTGTGCGTGGATGATGGCGCCGTCAATGATTTTTAGATAGTTGACAAAGGCGATCTGCTCTTCCAGTTTAATGGAAAAAACATCTAAATCTTTGATATTTGTGGAAACGACGGTCGATTTGCTTTGATAATTCTCAAAGACAGTTAATTTCTCTTTGAGTGCTTGGGCTTTTTCAAAATTGAGTCGTTCGGCTTGGACTTGCATTTCTTCTTTTAGGAAGGATTTGACCAATTGGAAGTGGCCTTTTAGGATGTTTTTGATCTGCTTGATTTTGAGATTATATTCTTCTTCTGACTCGTATTTTACGCAAGGCGCATCGCAGTTTTTGATGTGGTATTCTAGGCAAACTTTGAATTTGTTGTCATTGATATTTTTTTCCGAAAGGTTAAGAGAACACGTGCGGAGCTTGAATAATTGCTTGATAAGGTCGAGAATGATGTCCACTTTATATTTGCTGGTATAAGGGCCAAAATAAGTGGAGCCATCCCGAATGACTCGTCGCGTAAGAAAAACTCTAGGAAAGCGCTCTTTTTTGATGCAGATATAGACATATGACTTGCCGTCTTTGAGCATGACATTGTATCTGGGTTGCAAATCTTTGATGAGTGTACTTTCCAGAAGGAGGGCGTCTGTTTCGGTTTCGACAAGGGTAAATTCCAAAGAATGCGCATGTTTGAGCATGGTTTTGGTCTTACCGGAAATGTGTTTTTTGTTGCCAAAATAGGAGGCAATACGATTTTTTAGATTTTTGGCTTTGCCGACATATAGGGTGGTCCCTTTGTCATCTTTGTATTGATAGACACCCGGTGTTTTGGGGATGGAAGGAGCGATTTTTTTATAATCTTCGGAATCCAAGGGCTATTTTTTTTAATGTGACATCGTAAAAGTGCTGTTGCAGCACTAGAAATACATCATTCTGTGTTAAAAAAAAAGTAAAATCC
>JANTGI010000016.1 GCA_024762995.1 Saprospiraceae bacterium
CCCCCCCCTGTAACAAAACCAAAACACAACCGTCCCACAAAAAAACAAAGAACCAATTGACCACAAAACAATATAACGAAGCCGTTGAACTCTTAGCAGATGGACTATTCCGATTTGCAGCAAAGAAATGCAATGACCGAAGTTTGGCCAAAGACATTGTGCAAGATGCCTTTGCAAGATTGTGGGTCAAAAAGGAAAATGTAAACGAAAATAAGGTAAAATCCTACCTTTTCACCTCTGTAAATCGTTTAGTCATAGACTATTGGCGCAAGTCTAAACGTTTGACAGATATGGAAGCGCTTTCCCAAAACCCCATAGAAAAACAGCAAGAATACTCTAACTTAAAGGAAATATTGGATAGAGAACTCAAAAAATTGCCGGAAATACAACGTACCGTACTCCTTTTGAGAGATTATGAGTCCTTTTCTTATGAAGAAATCGGCTCCATTACAGATTTGAGCGAAGCACAAGTGAAAGTATATATTTACAGAGGTAGAAAAGCATTGAAAAAACGTTTGGAAAAATTGAATATCGTCGCATGATCAACCGTCAAAATTATGAAATCTGGTTTTTGGATTATTCAGAAGGCAATCTTTCTGAAAAGAAAATCAATTATTTGATGGATTTTTTAGACAAAAACCAGGACTTGAAAGCTGAATTTAATGATTTGGACTTAATCCAACTGCCTCCCGATGATTCCTTTACCCTTCCGGGAAAAAACAAACTCAAACGCCCGATACTTTCCGACATCCATCTCTCGCAAGAAGATAAATGGCTTATCGCAGAATTAGAAGGTGATTTGACCCCTAATGAAAAAATACAATTAGACAAGCTTTTGCGCAAGCAGCCCCACCACTTAAAAGATCGAAAAATCTATCAAGCCACCACGCTAAGCCCTGATCTCTCCATTAAATATCCCAACAAAAAGGATTTAATGCACCGAGATCACAAAATTTTTCCTTGGCGTATGGTCCTACAATTGGCCGCTGCCATTTTACTTTTAGCCGCGATGATTTTTGCCTTGCGTAAGGAGGACAATATGGCCACTCCGTCCAAAATGCCTATTGTCCAAACTCCAAACCTGATAAACCCTACCCAACAAAAACTAAATCCCACGCAAAAAATCCAACCCATTAACCAAGAAATTTTAACACCGCAGTCACCTACCGTACCCCGTAAAGAACAAGAGCTCGTGCAATCTCCTGTCGAACCATCCAACCCTATTTTGCGCAAGCCGAAAAATAAAAGTGTCCACCTTAATCCCCCAAAAACCAACAAAGAAGTCTTCGTCTCACAAGACCAACCCACTCCTACGCCTCCTCAAATTCAAACCCCACCCAAACCCCGGTTAAAGCCTGAATTACCACAACCAAAACCCGTTCTTGCACACCAAAACACCCAAGAACCTTCTCCAAACACCCACGTGAATGAGACTCCTAAAGAACACCCCACCAAACGGCTCATTGCCTTAAACAAACCCAAGGATTTTATTAAAAAAACGATTCATAAAGGAGTCAAAAAAATCGTACAAGACGATGCCACGGAGAAGCAGGTTACCTTGCCGGAAGCCATCGTCTCAACAATTGGCACCGTCACCAAAAAGAAAACATCCTACAAAAAAGAAAATACCCAAAATACCAAGAGATTGTCCATCTCCATCGGGGGCTTTAAGTTTTCAAGAGTGAAGCACCGAACCCGCTAGGCAGGAAGCATGGCAAAACGCCACCCATCTACTCCATAAAACACCGCTCATCCCAACGCCACCCGTATATTCTCCGCCGTTTTCTCCAACAAGGTACGACGAGCTTCCAAAGATGTCCAAGCCATATGCGGGGTAATTAAGCAATTTTTCAATCCGACTAAAGGATGGTTTTGTGGGGGTGGCTCCTTCGACAAAACATCTAACCCGGCTCCTTTAATCACCTGAATTTTAAGAGCTTGCGCCAAATCTTCTTCCTGAATTAATGGACCGCGAGCCGTATTAATCAAATAGGCAGAAGGCTTCATTTGCGAAAGCGTCCGCGCATTAATAAAATGCTTGGTCTGGGCGGTCAGCGGAGCATGCAGCGAAAGAATATCGCTTTCTTTCAATAAAACATCCGGTGACACCATTTTCACATTTCTATCGTGGGGATTATTAGAGCGGTTGTAGGCCAAGACATTCATGCCGAAGGCCAAAGCAATATCTGTCACCTTGGCACCAATATTCCCCAATCCATAAATACCCATTGTCTTCCCGGACAACTCTCTCCACGGTTCCAAAAAATAACAAAAATCCAGACTTTTCGCCCATTCCAATTGATTAACTGACTGACTATGCTCATAGACTTTATTGGTCAACGCTAATAGGAGTGCGAAAACATGTTGTGCCACCGCATTCGTACTATAACCCACAACATTTTTGACCAAAACCCCACAATTTTTCGCTGCGACAAGGTCAATATTATTGGTTCCGGTCGCTGTGATGGCAATCATCTTCAGCTTAGGCAGTTGACGGATTACTTCTGCGGTGACCTCTATTTTGTTGACCACGATAATACTTGCATTTCTGGCTCGCTCAATGACAAGACGCTCCGGAGTGCGGTCAAATATCAACAATTCAGCGAATCTAGTCCCTTCGTTTTGGGCAATAATACTCCAATCCAAATCTCCGGGATTCAAGGCATACCCATCCAATACGACAATCCTTTCCATGACCTTTTTTGGATGCAAGATAAAAAATATTTCCGGCAAGGACTTCGCTCGATACATTTTGGTTATAAAAAAGTGACACTTGGACGGTTATTACCGGTTGAGCATTTTGTGTATGATGCCGGTTTCCCTTACAACAAGAGCAAAAAGGGATGATGCCACTAAAAAACAGGCCGAAAAAGACATTTTATTAAGAAAATCTTTAGGGAGCCCTATAGTTACCGAAAATTTACCTTTATTCGCAATAAAAACCAAAAGGGTTTGTAACAAATAGTAGGGAACGCAATATGATTGACACAAGAACCGCATTGAACCTGCCCGATACATGCTTGCGCCAAAGGCAATTGAACCTGCCCGTTGCAGGCGGGCGCCAAAGGCAATTGAACCCATTAAAACCCACACAATACATCACCATCTAAATCAAAAGACATGAATGTACAAATAGAACCATCATGGGGAGAAGCATTACAAGAAGAGTTTGACAAACCATATTTTCAAGACATTGTGCAGTATCTAAAGAAGGGAAAAGCCTCCCAAAAGGTTATCTTTCCGCCGGGCCGTTTAATCTTTCAAGCTTTCGCAAAAACGCCTTTTAACAAGGTCAAGGTTGTTATTTTGGGGCAAGACCCCTATCACCGGGCGGGCCAAGCCATGGGGCTTTCCTTTTCGGTGCCTGTCGGTGTTACGGTGCCTCCTTCCCTAAAAAACATCTATAAGGAATTGCAGCAGGATATTGGATTTATCATACCCGATCATGGAGATTTGACAAAATGGGCCGAACAAGGCGTCTTCTTGCTCAACGCCTTTCTCACCGTAGAGCAAGGCCGTGCTGCTTCTCACCAAAAAATCGGTTGGGATATTTTTACCGATGCGGTCATTAAAAAATTGTCCGATCAACGTGAGCATTTAATTTTTCTACTTTGGGGACGTTTTGCGCAAGCGAAGGCAGCCTTAATTGATGAGACTAAGCATTATGTCTTAACGGCGTTTCACCCTTCTCCCCTTGCGGGAAATCGATTCGCCGGATGTGCCCATTTTTCAAAGACCAATGAATTATTAAAAAAAAATGGAATGGAACCGATCCACTGGCAAATTTAGAAAAAACAATCTCTCCACACAGATAAGCGGAGATGGTACACACCTAAAAACAGACGAAATCCATCCAAAAACTAAAAAATCATATTCCGAAGGTCTCTCCAACCGCCGCCATTATAGACCCGATCTTGCCCTTTTGCAACTAATAAGTTAGCCGCTTGACCGCTTCGATTACCGGATTCACAGCAAAGCAAGATGGGTTTGGTAAATTCATCAATGACCAATAGATTATTCTTTAATGTACCGAGCGGAATATTTATGGAATTAACCACATGGCCGGCGGCAAACTCCCAAGGCTCTCTAACATCAATGATGGTTACTGTTGGATGATTCGCTATGTCTCTTAAGGTCATTATAAAAATTTAAAAGCTAAATTTTGATTAAAGTTCTAGGGTTCAGAAAACGCTAAATTCGGAGACCAAAGCTAAAGGGATAAAGGAAAAGACTAGGTGACAGACATCACAAAAAACAAAAGGTGACCAATTGAATGATCACCTTTCGTAAAAACTTCATCCGGCTTCAAAGTCTATTTTGTACCAAGCTTCGGAGTCCGAATGAGTCCTATTAAATGAAGAATTATCTAGGACATCGCTCTAAAGCATAGTTGTCGGGCAAACATAATCGGAAACCTTAATGTCCGTACGTTTAAGTGCCTTAAAGCCACCACGAATATCTGTTATTTTCTTGATTCCGTTTGCATATAAAATAGAACAAGCAATCAAAGAACGATAACCGCTAGCACAGTAGATATTATAGCTTTTGGAAGGGCTAAACTTGGCAATATTATCCGGTAACACGTTTAAGGGTACATTTTCTGCACCAATCACGTGCTCAGAATAGTATTCAGACTCTTTTCGGACATCCACAAGATTCTTCTTGCCTTTCTTTTCAGCAAATTCTGCGGCAGATGTAGAATCAAAATTTGCCGTTTTGAAACCCGCAGCTTTCCATGAACGAATACCACCTTTTAAGTACCCTAAGGCATTATCATATCCGACACGTGCCAAACGAGTGACCACTTCTTCTTCACGTCCGCGTGGAGCAAGAAAAATTATTTTTTGGTTTAAATCCTTTATCAAAGTACCAATCCAAGTCGCAAAACTTCCATCAATCCCAAAATACCAAGAACCCGGGATAAACTCTTTGGTGAAAGAACGCTTGCTCCTTGTATCAATAACCAATACATCCTTCTCTTCTGCCAATACCTTAAATTCTCGAGCAGATAAGGGTCTCATACCGTGAGCAACCACTTCATCAATACTCTTATTGACAGATTTGTTCATTCCTACATTCTTAGGAAAATACTGTGGTGGTGTCTTTAAACCTGTAGTTACTTCTTTAATAAACTCATCCTTGGTCATGTCCGCACGTAAGGCGTAGTTCACTTCCTTTTGGTGTCCTAAGGTATCCCAAGTTTCCTTACTCATGTTTTTTCCACAAGCTGAACCCGCTCCATGATTCGGATAAACAACAATATCATCAGGCAAGGTCATAATTTTTTTCCGCAAGGAATTGTACAAGTGTCCGGCTAAATCGGCCTGCGTCAAATCAGACTTTACCGCAAGGTCAGGGCGACCTACGTCACCGATAAACAAAGCATCTCCGGAAAATACATATTTCTCTTTTCCTTTCTTGTCAATCAATACAATCGAGATGGACTCCATCGTATGTCCCGGTGTATGAAGCACCTTCAGCTTAATATCTCCAAGTGGGAAAATCTCTCCATCCTTGGCATTCTTAATTTTGTACTCCGGCTTGGCATTTGGCCCAAACACAATAGTAGCACCCGTAGCTTTTGCTAAATCAACTTGACCGGAAACAAAATCCGCATGGAAGTGTGTAAGAAAAATGTACTTTAACTTTACACGGTGTTTTTTGAGAAGCTCTAAGTATGGCTTCGTCTCTCTTAGGGGGTCAATAATGGCCGCTTCGCCTTTGTCAGCAATGAAATAAGCCATTTCGGCCAAGCAACCCGTAAACAATTGTTCAACTATCATCAGTTTTATTTTTTTTGTAAACAAATAGGTGATTAAATTCGAATGTAAAGATAAGGGAAAAACAAATATATTTTCAGTGATTTCTGTCACACAAAATAAAATTTGGACTCAGAATACATACCGAAATTAAACTAATGTTTTGAAAATCAAGCAATAATAATTCCATTCCATACTAAGCAACTATTCATAACAATCTGATTATCAGATAGATATAATACTTTTCCATTATATTTTCCCATAAAGACGTGAAAAACAACAGACAAAATAAAAACAAGAAAAAGTTACTCATTTTTTTTCTCTACCAAAAAAAGAGAAGCGAAAACAAGACTAACAATTATACTTTGTCCAGCGAATTAGAGATGTCCCAAATGATATCATCCGGATTTTCTACACCCACGGACAGTCTAATCAATTTTTCAGAAATCCCTAACATCGCCCGATCTTCTTCAGAAACATCCACGTGGGTCATGGTCGCCGGATGTTCGACCAGACTCTCTGTACTTCCCAAACTTACAGCCAACTTAATGATGGTCAAATTATTTAGAAAGGTAAATGCGTCCTTTTCTTTTCCCTTAATATCAAAGGAAATCATAGCGCCCGGCGCCTTACATTGTTCTTGATAAATAGCAAATTGCTGCGGCTGTGACTCATCCAACAACCCCAAATAATATACTTTTTCTACCTTCGGATGGCCATTCAAAAATTGAGCAATCTTTTGAGCATTTCGTGTTTGGGTATCCATTCTCACTTTTAGGGTTTCCAAACTACGCATCAAAAGCCATCCTGTCCACGGGCCCGCCATATTGCCCAAAAAAGTACGAAGACCACGGATACGAGCCATCAATTCATGGTTGCCCAAAACGGCTCCCGCTATCACATCACTATGTCCGGCAATATACTTTGTCGCCGAATATACCACCAAATCCGCTCCATGCTCCATCGGATGTTGCCACAATGGCCCCATGTACGTATTATCTACGGCCAAATACACCGGTGCATCATCTCGCGAAAACCGATCCGCTATACGTCGTGCCATGCTCAGATCAAACAAAGCATTGGTGGGATTCGCCGGAGTCTCGATATAGACCAAAGCCAACTGGTCACTATGCCCTGTATCTTCAACCAATTGAATAATTTCTTGCTCACTCATCTTAGGATGAAAACCGACGGTATGTATCCCAAATCCCTTTAAAATATGATGGATAAAATGATCGGTCCCGCCATATACCGGCTTACTATGCAACAACAGACTACCCGGCTTTAAAAACTCTAAAAATACCGTAGAAATAGCAGACATCCCACTTTCAAAAACCGCACAAGCATCTGCTTTATCCCAAAGCTTTAGCCTTCCTTCCAGAATCTCCAAATCCGGATTATTCAACCGGCTATATATCAATCCCAATTTTTCATTAGGCTTTTGGTCACGCATACCGTAAGCAATTTCAAAAAATGCTTTCCCTTCTTCTGCTGTGTTAAAAACGAAGGTGGATGTTTGAAAAATAGGACATTTTACTGCTCCTTCGGACCATTGGGGATTGTAGCCGTAAGACATCATTAAAGTTTCCGGGCTAAATTGTTTTCTCTTGTCGTGATCATCCATGGTTAGTGGCTTTATTTGGTTAAAAAACAGGCATTACAGGGGCTAAAAGTTTAAAATTAGCATTTTGGACATTTTTTTCTTAATCGCTCAGGCAGTCTCAAAGATAGTATTTTTTAACCATCGTTGGCAAATTCCCCCACAAATCATGTCTGAATAACCCCCGGATTAAACCTTTCGATAGGAGCATTATTAGCAGCTTCAATCGTCATGGAAATAACCTTTCTTGTCTCTACCGGATCAATAATGGCATCCAACCAAAGTCTAGAAGCGGCATAGTACGGGGTTGTTTGATGGTCATATTTGGATTTTATCTTTTCGTAGAGTTCATTGGCTTCTTTTTCGGTCGGCTCCGTTCCTTTCTTTTTCATTGAAGAAATTTGGATTTGTTGCAAAACTTTGGCCGCTTGCGCTCCGCCCATCACGGCTATTTTGGCCGTGGGCCAACCCACTATGATTCTGGGGTCGTATGCCTTGCCACACATGGCATAATTTCCTGCACCGTAGGAGTTTCCCACGACAATAGAAACTTTAGGAACCGTAGAATTAGCCACCGCATTCACCATTTTGGCACCATCCTTAATAATCCCGCCATGCTCCGAGCGACTACCCACCATAAATCCCGTTACATCATGCAAAAAAACCAAAGGGATTTTCTTTTGATTACAATTTAAAATAAATCGGGTAGCCTTGTCTGCAGAGTCCGAATAAATCACACCCCCAAACTGCATTTCTCCCCGACCGTTTTTGACCACGCGGCGATTATTTGCCACGATACCAACCGCCCAGCCATCAATACGGGCATAGCCGCAAATCATCGTCTTACCATAATCCTTTTTGTACTGCGTAATCTTAGAATCATCCACTATACATTTAATCAACTCCAAAGAATCATAGGGCTTGGCGTGATTTTCCGGAAAGATTTTGTACAAATCCTTAGGATCCTTTTTCGGAAGAACCGGTTTTTCCCGACTGAAGCCCGCTTTCTCCGTTGCCCCGATTTTATCCATTATATCTTTGATTAAGTCCAAAGCTTCTGCATCATCCTTCGCCTTATAGTCCGTCACACCGGAGATTTCGGAATGTGTTTTGGCTCCGCCCAATACCTGCTTATCTATGCTTTCGCCAATAGCCGCTTTCACCAAATAAGGCCCCGCCAAAAAAATAGTCCCTGTCTTTTCGACAATAATGGCTTCATCCGACATTATCGGAAGATAAGCCCCACCGGCTACACAACTACCCATTACAGCGGCAATCTGGATGATTCCCTTGCTGGACATCACCGCGTTATTTCGGAAGATACGCCCAAAATGCTCCTTATCAGGAAAAATCTCATCCTGCATAGGCAAAAACACCCCCGCACTATCCACCAAATAGATGATAGGCAGTCGATTCTCCATCGCTATTTCCTGCGCCCTTAAATTCTTCTTTCCCGTAATCGGAAACCAAGCCCCAGCCTTGACCGTCGCATCGTTAGCGACCACTACACATTGGTGCCCTTGCACATATCCTATGACCACTACAACACCACCTGCCGGACATCCCCCGTATTCTTCATACATCTCATATCCCGCAAATGCCCCAATCTCCATTGTCGGAGCCCCATCGTCCAACAAATATGTCACACGCTCCCGCGCCGTCATCTTACCTTGTTGTCTTTGTTTTTCTAACGCCTTCTTGCCGCCTCCTAGATATATTTTATCTAATCGTTGGTTCATCTTGGAGATTTTTAGGCGCAAGCTATCATCATTCTTGCTCTGTTCAATGTTTATTTTCTGGTGCATGGTTGTTATCCGTATTATTTGTCCGCAATTTATAGCTTTTACCGAAAACAATAGGCAGAGACATTGATTTTTTATTGATTTACAGGTATATTTGCGCATACAATTGATGTTATCCCTTCCATCCTTTAAGATTCCCTACTTAACAAACACAATAACTTTGCTCAATGAGACTACTTTTTCTGTTTCTATTTTTCGGATCTTTTGCTTCTTTACAGGTACCTGTCGTCTCCAATTACCCTGATTTTATGGAAGGAATCTCCGAAAATCAACCTACGGCCTTGCGTATGGAGTCAGATTTGATTAGATATGGCGCGATGGTTCATGTGCAAACTTACCAAGAAGTATTACCCGTTGATGAAGAGCACCTTTTGCTTATCAAAGAGACCTTCGAGTCCTTGCCTCCTACCGTAAAAGTGCCCGATTATCAAGCAAAAGGAGACTCTTACCTTTGTCTATGCCAAAAGAATGATTTGCTAAAAATTTTAGAAAGATGGAAAGATGGTCAACAAAACATCGATGACTATGCAAAATTTGACTGCAAATATCGCAGTTTCACCAATCCGGATGATATGTTTCATGGCGAATCTTTTTGGAAAGAAAAAGACATACTCCAAAAATTAAAACAAAAAAATCAAGATACAGAGATTATTTCCCTTTCGGAAAACGTCAAATTTGATATTTTTAAGAATAAAAACAATGCCACCAAAAAAGTCATCAAAGTCATTTTTCCGCTGCCCATTGAGCACATCGTCAAAGAAGTAGAAGACGAATCCTTTCTTATTTCTGCAAAGAGTGATAACGACCAAGAGCTCTACCAAGGTCTAAGTGTCCAAGGCTGGAAAAGCTTGTTTCCACAATGGAAGGAATATCAAGAGTTAAATACCGGCTTTTGGGGAAAACCCCGCAAAAAATCCAACATCAAAAACAATCAATACGCCAAATCTTTTACCATTGCCCCCAATAATACTAAGACATACAACATCAAAGGCCAATCCACCTTCCTTGTCCGAACTAATCAACAAAAAACCAAATCATTCCAACATCTCACCATCAACCAAAATGGTCGATATATCAAAGGAGAATCATACCTGGATTATGGAGAATATCTACACCATGGCACCACCGGTTTGGCAGGTGAAGAGCAAAAAATAACCATCGCCTTCGATGCTGCTATCCCGATTTCTTCCATTTCCGTATTTGACGGCAACACAGGCATCCAACTAGGTGAAACCAACGCCCCACCATTTGAGCTAAACATCCCCAATAAAACCACTGAAATCAACGTAAAAATCACCTATCCAAAACTAAAAAAGGTCCAAATAAATTACTCCACCATAAAATAACCAAAAGCAGCTTGCTGCGCAAAAAAGCAGCTTGCTGCGCAAAAAAGCAGCTTGCTGCGCAAAAAAGCAGCTTGCTGCGCAAAAAAGCAGCTTGCTGCGCCCCCACCAAAAGCAGCTTGCTGCGCCCCAAAGACCAAAAGCAGCTTGCTGCGCCCCAAAGACCAAAAGCGACGAAGGAGCGCCCCAAAGACCAAAAGCCCCCCCAAAGACCAAAAAAAAATCCGCCCACAAAAAAAAGCAGACGGACATTCCAAAATTTCTTACCTCAAAATAGTACCCTTACTTCTTATTAGTATTCGCACCGATGAGACTGTACAAAGGGCAAAAATTCATCACCGCTGTCAATAACGCAATAGCGCCAACAACAACAGCAACAATACCCAAAGTGCCCGTCAAAATATTGGCATAATAAAGGTAGGCTAGCACTAAAGCTAACACAATTCTAATAATTTTGTCCGTAGAACCTACATTCTTTTTCATAATCGTTTTGTTTATGGTTATTCAACCGGTTAAAAATTCCATTTAAGGATTCTCGCTTTGAAAGCAATGATACAACAAAAATAACAGATTCCCAAATAAGCCCACCGTGACTTTTGTTACGTTCCAAAATTTTATTCATGTTGAACGACTATTTTTTGCGCAAGCAGACCATCAGGGCTCACCAATTGAACCCAATAAACACCATCTTGAAGCAAAGAAGCATCCAATTTCTTTGTATGATGACCCAGGGCTCCTTGCGCCCCAAGCTCCCATTCTCGAAGCAATCGCCCGGTCACATCATATAAAACCAATTCCCCACTAAAAGGTACTGCAAAATCCAAGGAAATAAGAGATTTTCCGGTAACCGGATTAGGAGAAACAGCCAATTTTGCGCCTTTCAACGCCGGAGCCTGGGTAGAAACTACCAGACCGCTGGTCTCTGTCCCATTAACAAATTCATATTTTAAACCCACTTTCTTCCATAGTACCGTAGATAATCTCAAATGATTAACATCCCAGCTATCGGCGATGGGAATAGAAAAATCCATAGAAAAAGAAGTATTCGCTGCAATCGGTCCATTCGCCAAAATCTCACCAAACGCATCGCCTGCCATATCGTCTCTCAACACTTTTTCATGGACGGCATTAGCCCCTTGACCGGCTTGATAATTGACGACACCATCTTCTACGACATAGACATTCAAGTAATAAGCGCCTTCTGCTTGCGCAAAAAAAGTAGCATTCACCGTAACGGAAATTTGATTATTATCGACCGAAATATCTACAGGTATCGCATTGGCTACGGGTGACAATCCGGCATTCTGTTGGACGCCCGTTTTAATGGCATTGCGAATCGAAGTGGAAGAGCCCGATTTTTCCACATTGTTTAAATAAAAACGCGGCTGCCCGGATCCGTCCAAATTTGCTGCAATACCCTGAGTAGTTGCATTCATCAAATCCCCACTATAGTGCATGGCCCATAAAATTGCCTGACTATCATTGTCATCAATCAATTGTTCAAATAAGTCCCAACCCCAACCGCCGCAAGGAGGACACCAAGAAGCCGTTTTTTTGATTATTAAGCTGGATTGAGTTTGGGGTACCTCTTGGGCTTGCGCCAAATAACTAATACCCACTGCTAAAAGAAGGAGTAGAATCTTTTTCATTTTTTACCTTTTTTGTGATCGTTCACACAAATATAGGTAACTCACCACTCACTAGAGCAAGGTAATCTGTCCTCTAGCCAACAAAACCAGCTTTTCTTTCTCAAATTGTTTCAATAATCTGGAGATAACCTCCCGGGATGTCGCCAAATCTCTTGCGATTTCGTTATGGGAGATTTTGAGCATGGTACTACCAACCGTCGCTGAGCGTTGCTGCAAATACCTCATTAAGCGTTCGTCCAAATGATGAAAAATAACCCCTTCAAAAGCCTGAATCAGTTCATTAAACCGCATTCCAAAGGTCTCAAAAACAAAATTATACCATGACGGATACTTTTTATTGACCGAATACAGCGAATCAGCAGACAAAGCCATCAAACCCGTATTTTCAAGGGCGACGGCTTTTATTTCACTTTTCCCCTGTTTGATAGATGATGCCAAGGTCATGGCACAAGATTGCCCCGGCTTGATATAATACAAAAAAGCCTCCCGGGCATCATCGTCTTCACGAAACACCTTTACCGATCCCGAGACCACTAAAGGTATCACTTTGATATAATCACCGACATTAAGGATAACTGTCCCTTTGGGGACTTCGACATAGCGACTATTTTGAGCAATAGTCTCTATTAATTCAAATTGTTGAAAAACCGGAAAATTACTCCGCAAAGCTTTAGTTTTGGCCTGAAAATCCATTCGTAGGAACTAGTAGAGTTATTTTATTGCGACCAATAGTCAATATTTCTTGCTTCTCCAGTTTTTTCAACAACCTAGATATTGCTTCCCTCGAAGCATTCAGGTCTTGCGCAATCTCTTGATGAGTAGAAAAAATAGTCGTATCACCGATGGCCTTTGACTTTCTATTTAAGTAATTAAGGAGTCGCTCATCCATTTTTAAGAAAGCAATCTCGTCAATGGTTTGGATGAGTTCCATCATTCGGGAATCATAAGACTTCATCACAAAGTTTTTCCAAGAATGAAACTTCATCATCCATTCATCTACAAATCGAATCGGAATGCCTATCAATTCCACATCTTCCACCACCTTGGTTCTCACCTCGCTCTTTTTGTGCATCATACAACACGAAAAAGCCATAGAACATGAATCTCCGGCATGCAAATAATAAAGAAAAATTTCATTCCCGTGATCATCCTCCCGCAAAACCTTCAAAGTCCCTTTGCTGATAAGGGGCACAAACTTCACATAAGAGCCGATTTCTTGGGTCACATCTCCCCTTTTAAAATGCTTAATCATCCCCTCTTGACAAATCGCATCTTGCAGCGGAATCTCCGCCAGTTGATGAAATTGTTTGTTTAATATCGCCTGAATTTTTTCTTTTTTGAGCATCTCCCATTTTTTGAACTGGTAAATATACAACTTATATTATTCTTTGCAGAAAAAAACCATAAATATTTGCCCCATCCAAAAAGCAGCTTGCTGCGCCCCAAAGACCAAAAGCGAACGCAGTGAGCACACCAAAGACAAAAAAAACAAAAAAAACTTTCACAAAACAAAAATAACTCTTATCTTTGCACTCCAAAATTGGCTCCGTAGCTCAACTGGATAGAGTACCTGACTACGGATCAGGAGGTTGCAGGTTCGAACCCTGCCGGGGTCACAAAGATGGAAACACAAAGATAGCCGCAAGCATTTTTGTAATTCACAACTAAGACAAAAAAAGTAGAAAATGTCTAGAATATGTCAACTGACAGGTAAAAAACCAATCTCGGGTAACAACGTTTCTCACTCTCATGCGAAAACGAAGAGACGTTTTGTACCTAACGTACACAAAAAACGTTTCTTTATTCCCGAAACCGGGCAATGGGTGACTATGAAAGTGTCCGGAAAAGCAATCAAAAATATCAACAAGCTCGGTGTTTATGCATATTTGCGTAAGCTGGAAAAGAAAGGTGTTGACACTGGCGTTAAACTGACTAAAGTAATCTCATAATGGCTAAGAAATCAAAAGGAAATAGAATTCAGATTATTCTTGAGTGCACAGAACACAAATCTTCCGGTATGCCGGGGACATCTAGGTACGTCACCCAAAAGAATAAAAAAAATACACCTGCAAGAATGGAGTTGAAAAAATACAACCCTATTCTTAGAAAATATACTCTTCACCGCGAAATCAAATAATCATGGCTAAGAAAATTTCGAAAAACGCCCGGATTGCTCAACGGGCCGCTAACGCCGGCTCCGGTAAAGAGCACGTAAAGGTCGTTAAATCAATCAAAGACCCTATCACAGGAAAATATTCCTACAAAGAAGTCATCATCCACAAAGATGAAGTAGCTGACTTCTTTGCCAAAAAATAGGCAAAAATTAACCTAACAGTTTAAAAAGGCTTTTCTTTTCAGAGAAAGGCCTTTTTTGGGTTATTCTCTACTGCAACTTATTTCTTTACCCTTCGGTGACAAAAACTAGAGTTTACTCAAAACTTTTAGCTATATCTTTGTTTGTCTTATTACAATCGCAAAATCTATGAGCTTTTTTAAAAAATTCTTTTCCAAAAAGAAAAAAGATGACCTAGACAAAGGGTTAGAAAAAACGAAAACCGGCATCTTCTCTAAAATCTCTAAGGCCGTTGCCGGTAAATCTACCGTCGATGAAGAGTTTTTAGACAATCTCGAAGAAATCCTTGTCGCTTCAGATGTCGGTGTGGATACCACCGTCAAAATCATCGATCGACTCGAACAACGTGTCAAACAAGACAAATACATCAATACCGCCGAGCTCAATTCCATCCTAAAAGATGAAATCAATCTCCTCCTTTCGGAAAACAACACCCAAGGTCTTGATGACTTTACGATTCCGGCTTTTACAAAACCTTACGTCATTCTGGTCGTGGGTGTCAATGGAGTGGGCAAAACCACAACCATCGGCAAACTGGCCCACCAATACAGAGAACAAGGTCTCAAAGTCGTCCTTGGAGCCGCAGACACTTTCCGTGCCGCCGCTGTTGACCAATTAGGTATCTGGGCCAAACGTGCGGACACCGACTTCTTCTCCAAAGGAATGTACACAGATCCCGCTGCAGTTGCCTTCGAAACCGTCAACTATGCCATCGAAAACAACATGGATGTTGCCATCATCGACACCGCCGGACGACTTCACAACAAAATCAACTTGATGAAGGAATTGTCCAAAATCAAAAATTCCATCAACAAAAAAATGGAGGGCGCTCCTCACGAAGTTTTATTAGTTCTTGACGCCACCACCGGACAAAACGCTTTTGAGCAATGCGAAAAATTCTCCGAAGCCACCGATGTCACCGCCCTAGCTTTGACCAAATTAGACGGCACCGCTAAAGGCGGAGTAGTCATCGGCATCAGCGACCAATTCAAAATACCCATCAAATACATCGGCGTAGGCGAAGGAATGGATCATCTCCAAGTCTTCAACAAAAAAGCTTTTGTGGACTCTCTATTTGACAATTAGATGATTTAATTTCGGTGTAACGGTGTAACGGCACAGCGGTATCGCTCATTCTTGACAAATCTAGCACTGAAAAGCCAGAGCTAATCCTTATCATCAGCAAATAACCAGCCCTATCAAAAGCAGCTTGCTGCGCCCAAAAAGCAACTTGTTGCGCCCAAAAAGCAACTTGTTGCACCAAAAAAGCAGCTTGCTGCGCACCAAAAAGCAGCTTGCTGCGTCAAAAAAGCAACTTGTTGCACCAAAAAGCAGCTTGCTGCGCCCCAAAAAGCAGCTTGCTGCGTCTAAAACGCGCCCTCCAAAAGCAGCTTGCTGCGCCCCAAAGACCAAAAGCGACCGCAGGGAGCGCCCCAAAGACCAAAAGACAGCGCACCAAAGACCCAAAAAATACCGTTCATTATATTTGCCTAAGAAATCCCTAATCACTACCTTGCGAGCTCAATCAACCACGTGAAAGATGATCCAGCAAATCCTATTTATCCTAGTCACGATTATTGCCGTTTGGTATGCGTACAAGCAATACGCCCGAATCTGGAAAAATATCAAACTCGGAAAACCCGTCACGCTAAAAGGCGAGAAATCCCAAAGGTGGAGAAATGTTTTTTTGGTTGCTTTGGGCCAAAAAAAGATGTTTAAGAAATGGATTCCCGGTCTCTTTCATTTCTTTATTTATTCTGCTTTTCTCATTACTCAAATAGAGCTCATCGAAATATTTGTAGATGGTATATTCGGGACACACCGACCATTTGCGTCGATGCTGGGTGGGTTTTATACTTTTGTGATTAGTTTAATTGAGATTTTATCGGTTTTGGCGTTTGTGGCGACCTTGATATTTCTAGCCAGGCGTAATTTACTCAAGGTTCCGCGTTTTCAAAAGCCGGAGATGAAAGGTTGGCCCAAGCTGGATGGTAATATTATTTTGTATTTGGAATTAAGCTTGGTCATTGGCATCATGATGATGAATGGAGCGGATACCGTTTTACAGCATATGGGCGCCCCCCATTATCACGAAACCGGTGCTTTTGCGGTAAGCAGTTGGTTGGGGCCTACCCTATTTGGTGGCTTGTCGGAAGGTAGTTTAGTCTTGATAGAGCGCGCCGGATGGTGGATACATTTTTTGGTGGTTTTGGCCTTTTTAAATTATCTGCCCATTTCCAAGCACTTACATGTTTTTTTGGCCTTTCCGAATACTTATTTTGCTCGGCTTACGCCAAAAGGGGAAATCCCCAATATGGACGACGTAACCCAAGAAGTCAAAATCATGCTGGGCTTAGAAGAACCGGACCCGAATGCTGACATGTCCGAATTGCCGGAATTTGGGGCTAAAGACGTGTTTGATTTGACGCAAGTCAACCTGCTCAATGCTTATACTTGTACGGAATGTGGACGCTGCACCGCCGCTTGTCCCGCCAATATCACCGGCAAAAAATTGAGCCCTAGAAAAATCATGATGGATGTTCGTGACCGCATGGAAGAAATCGGAAAAAACATCGAAGCCAATAATACAACGTACATTGCTGAACCCAAAAAAGCAGAAGGAGCCGTTTTGTCGAAAGACAATTACGATGACGGCAAATCGCTTTTTGACTTCATTTCGGATGAAGAAATCTTTGCTTGCACCACCTGTAATGCCTGCGTAGAAGCCTGCCCTGTTTTGATTAATCCATTAGACATCATCATTCAAATGCGCCGGTACAAACAATTGACCCTTTCGGAAGGCCCCGCTGATTGGCTTCCGATGTTTAATGCCATTGAAAATAGTGGCGCCGTATGGCAAATGAATGTCGAACGCGATGCGTGGAAAAATGACCTTTAAGAAACGGACTTACTCACCTACACTCTAAAAATCTAACATACCTGATATGAAAGTTCAAACAATGGCCGAATTAGCGGCACAAGGAAAATCACCGGAAATCTTATTTTGGGTCGGCTGTGCCGGAAGCTACGATGCCAGAGCCATTAAAGTAACCAAAGCTTTTGCCAAAATTTTGAATGCGGCCAATATCGACTTTGCCATTTTAGGTCAAGAAGAGAGATGCACCGGAGACCCCGCTCGCCGGGCCGGCAATGAGTTCTTATTTCAAATGTCCGCAATGATGAATATTGAAACGATCAACCAATACAAATTTAAGCGGATTGTTACCACTTGCCCGCACTGCTACAATACCTTCAAAAATGAATATCCGGCTCTTGGTGGAGACTTCAAAGTCATTCACCATTCGGAATATCTCCAAGAACTAATCGCCGACGGAAAAATAAGAATTACCGATGAAGGTGAAATAAAAGGCAAAAAATTAACCTATCATGATTCTTGTTATATCGGACGTGGTAATGACATCTATGAAGCGCCCCGAGAAGTACTAAATGCTCTCAATAACGACATCATTGAAATGAAACGCTGCAAGTCTGACGGGCTTTGTTGTGGAGCCGGTGGCGCACAAATGTTTAAGGAAGACGAACCAGGCAACAAAAGAATTAATACCGAACGCGCTGAAGAAGCCATCCATACAGGTGCCGAAGTCATTGCCGCCAATTGTCCGTTTTGCATTACCATGCTAGAAGACGGCATCAAAGAAAAAGACGCTCAAGAAAAAGTCACCGTCCTAGATTTGGCAGAGATTATTGCCGATAGGATTTGAGAATGGTGCAAGCTTTGGTAGTTTATCTGTCAGTATCGGATAGCCGCAAAAAGCCGTATCCTTGACTTCCAAGCACAATGCCCGACCCGTTGCGTAATAGAATTTTCTCCATTACGCAACGGGGCGCATGAATTATCACACAGGGCATTGTGATAACCGCTCCAAGACATACACCGATAAAACTATTCTACCGGACTCTTGTAGGCATACTTAAT
Source organism: Saprospiraceae bacterium (assembly GCA_024762995.1). GTDB lineage: Bacteria > Bacteroidota > Bacteroidia > Chitinophagales > Saprospiraceae > HyVt-613. Next base: position 18,444 of record JANTGI010000016.1, read on the forward strand.
CAAATCATGCGTCGTAACGATGCCCACCAATTCATCATTGTCAACCACCGGTAAAGCATGAATATCATTTGTCATAAAGATATCTGCAGCTAATCCGACACTGTCATCCGGTCTAATAGAAGTCACCTTATTGCTCATAAAATCTTTGACTTTGATAAGCATAAATTCCTTGTCAGAATACTCTGTCCGAACAGACAGCAAACGCAAAATATCTTCTTTACTCAATATTCCAACTAATTTCCCACGATCCAAAATGGGAATATGATGGAAACTATGATTTTCAAAAGTTTTACTTACAATGTTAAAGCTATCTTCAACATGTATAGAGATAACATTCTTGGTCATCACTTCACTTACGGGGATATTTGGATTCATTCTTCTTTTTTTTTAGTTTGAAAATTTGCTCGACTGCAATTATTGAAGTCTAAAATTAAACTTTACTTAAGAAATACGCAAGTCCAAAAAGTGACTTCAATCAGGTTTATAATTGACTTAGGTAGTATCCATGCCCCTACTTCCTATAACAACAACATTTTCCGAAAGGCTGATTGATTATTAGTTTCCAACTTATAAAAATAAATTCCGGAGCTATTCAAGTCTGACTTGGCGATAGAAATGCTATTCATCCCCTTTTCATAGAATGCCTGAATAGTCTTCAAAACACGACCATTTAAGTCATAAACAGTTAATGTGGCGACCGTTGATTCCGGCAAATAAAACCGAATAATGGTCTCCTCCCCAAATGGATTGGGCTCATTCTGATACAAGGTCAATTTATGTGGTGTCTTTCCATCAAAAGCGAAATTGATGTTATATACTTCTTCCTCCTCATCATAAGCCATGGGTCTCATGCGCTCAGAAGCCAGGCTCAGGACATCGCTCAATAATGCTTTATGACGTGCCCGCACTTTTAGCGTAAGCAACTGACGGGGTACTTTCCCCACATGTCCAAAATACAGGACATTTTTGTGCAAACGTACCTGATCAAGAATAGAATGTCCGGATTCTTCCACATCCAGCAACTCCAAATCCCCCAAACTAAGTGCCCACTGACAAGCTACTAAATCTTCGTACGAAATTTCAATAGGGATTTCGTATTCAAGTCCGGGCAACAATCTTTTATTGGGCGTATTCAGGAGAACCTCCCCATAAACATGCGCTATTGGCCTTTGAGAATTAGAAAGTGCAGAATTATTCAAATCCCCAACCTTTACTGCCACGAAGTCTAAATTATGCACCGATGGATTATTGGTCAAATACTGTTTAGTCGTCGAGCAGGTATGGAAAGGAGCAGATGTTGGTGGTAAACACATCGCATCATAAAACCGCCAAGATGCTTGTTTTTCAAACTCCGTTGGAGCTCCCAACACAAAATGACGTAAGATCTTGACATCCTGATCATCCACCCGACCATCATCATTGATATCTGCCGCCAACTTTTGGTAGGAAGACCGAAAATTTTGCGTTGTAAGCGCATTTTCCAACTCAAATAAATCCCAAATATCTACGCCATTGCCGACATCACCATCTTTTTGGGGGCGCACCAAAAAGTCACTACCCACCACAGTAGGAATCAAAAATCCCCCCGAAGCGTCACTGCTCACAAGGATGGGCAATAAGCTCCCATCGGCATCTTCAATAATAATCTTGGCATTCTCTACACCACTGCCAAGGTCGGTCTTCAACTGACCTTTTACAGGATTCATACCAATATTACCGGCACTAGGCTGTGCCCATAATCCCCCGACGAGATATAGAAATATCAGCAAAATGAAGGTCATTCTTGCCATATAGTGTTTGTTATAGTGTGCAACGTGCGGTCAAGGATTGGAAGAATCCAATTCCTATATCCAAATCAATTCGGGGTGGATAGGGAATGTCATTTAAGAACCTAAACAACAGTACAAAGATACCCTTTAATAGGCTTAACTACTTACACCGCTAAGGGTAACTTTAAGCTATTTTTATTTAAAATATGAGCAATAAGGGTGATGAAAAAAATAGGAGAATCAGTACCGCTACTCCAATTTCAGGAAAGTGCGCTGCCTATTTAACCTTTAAGACTTTTATCGCCACCCGTTGATTTCGGGCTTGACCGGCTTTAGAGCGACTTTTGGAAAGTGGCCGGCTTTTACCGTAGCCTTTATAGTAGATTTGTTGCTCCGAAATACCTTTATCCATGATAAATTCCGCAATGGCCTTGGCGCGATTCAGTGATAATTCTTGACAATATATGTCGTCGCAATTCCTGTTGGTGTGGCCACCTATTTCAATCTCTACATTGGGATAATCCTTCAAAAATCGGACAATTTCAAATAAAACCGGAATAAAAGATGATTTAATCTCATACGAATTTGCATCAAAACTCAAGTGCTTGATAGAAAATTCCAACCCCTCCTTCACCGGACGTTTGAACTCCGGAATATAGGGCTTCGGCGTCTTAGATTTAGTGACTACGTGGGGACTGTAATTATTCACACAGATCTGAAACTGCCCATCCACCTGATTTGCATCTTGCACATTAATCAAATAAGTCTGACCGGGGATAAGATCATCTTTTCGCAAAGCCGCAAATCGCTTTCCTTTTCGCGAACGCGTACAACCTATCAAGCTAATTTGCCCGGCGCAGTCACCGGAAAACAAAACAAATTCAGGCTGTTGCAATTGTCTTTTGTCCGGGCCGATTCCCTTAACGGTTATTTTGCATACCGTACCGACAGCCGTAAACCTAAACCATACGTCTTTCCCAAAATTAGCAAAACAAGTAGCTATATCCGAACCGGAACTAGTGGCCCCGGCGGTAGAAAATTGTCCACTTTCAGAGCACCATTTTTTAGGATTATCAATTTGGTAGGCGCTTTCGCAAAAATCATATGGATTTTGGGCTTCCAGACCGGTATAGCCCACAAACAAACAGAAAATAAACAGTAAACGAGCGATTATAGTAGGTTTCATAGCCACTAAAACGCTAAAAAACCAAATAAGGTTGAATCCCAAAAAAGAATTAAATCAGGATTAACAAGGCAAAAAAGGTCCCTGTTTAGGCAATTGAACCTGCCCGCCTGCAGGCGGGCGTCCGAAGGACAAACTAAACGTCCGAAGGACAAACTGAACCTGCCCGTTGCAGGCGGGCGTCCAAAGGACAAACTGAACCTGCCCGTTGCAGGCGGGCGTCCGAAGGACAAACTGAACCTGCCCGTTGCAGGCGGGCGTCCGAAGGACAAAATCTATTCCTTCACAATTCGCTTAACCACCAACCCTTCTTCCGCATAGAGTTTTAAAATATACTGCCCCGAAGCCCAGCCTTCCATTTCAATTTGGACCTTATTTCCATCCATTGACGGGAGCGTATAAACTTTTTGCGCAAGCACATCATATACCTCCAACCGAATAGGATGCAAATCATCCACTACGACGGATATTTCGCGGGTCGCCGGACTAGGATATACCTTGACCTTGCCTTGAATAGCCGGATCCAAAGAACCGACCGTTGTGTTATTCACAAAAACAACAGTGGATGTCCCATTATTTTTCACGCTAAACTCCTTGACATGGCCTTCTGCATCTACTGCACGGATAGATTTGATACGGATAGGCACTTCAATATATTTTTCCGTGCGCAAGGTAATCACATCGTCAATGATAATATCCACCTTAGCAATTTTACCATATCCATTTTTGGAAGATTGATCATTTCTAACAAAGGTCATATCCAACTGATGCGCTGTCATAAAGTCATTCGCCAACCACAATAATTCATTGCTGGAACCCAGCATTGAATTATCATAATAATCCACCATCGCCGGCTTATTCACCAGGTCATCGGGATAGTCTATACCAAGGGCAATGCCCGCTAAATCATAGACCGGTGTCTGACCACTTCCAAGCATTAGGTCCGCTGAAATCGTCCATTCATTCGGACTGTTATCTGTAACAATTATCGTATCTTGATTAAATTTTAGATAGACGGGCGGCAAAGCAGGATCAGAAAAGAAAGAGCCTTCCGGAAGTGGCTGACTATTCAACAAAATACTATTGACATCCAGGTAGTCCACTTCTCCGTCACCATCACAGTCAAAATGCTTATAGTTAATCCCATTCAGCTGTCCTGCCCAATCAAAGGACATTTGTCCGTACCAATCATTTGAAGCGCCCGGCCTCGGAAAACCGGAAGAATCATAGCCTAACCCCACATACAGCACATCCGCCAAATCTGCTGCACCACTTTGATCCGCATCTCCCGGAAAAACATAATCCTCCAAACCTCCTCCCATGGGCACTTGTACACTATCCCCTATCACCACCACTTGGCAAGCCGCAGACATACATTCGTCATCACCCGCTAACAAACAAACCATATATGAGCCATCCTCTTCAAATACATGTGTAAATGTATCGACATCTTCCACAAAGGTACTGTCACTCACAAACCAAATACTAAAGGCATCTGCTCCCGCGAAGGAAGAAGTATTGGTAAAAACATACTCATCATTAGCACTTATGGACAAATCAAAGGATGCGACACAACCAGTCGTATCTGAACACGGACCGGGAATATAAGAAGTAACCCCACCATAGTAAAAGGCTTCGCACTCATTCGCATAGGTCACCTGATTACACCCACATACGGGCGCATAAACGCTCATGCAACTCATAGTCGTGTCCATGATTGTGGAATCAACACAGGTATAGGGGTTCGGGGAAAAATTCAATAGCTCACACGCAACCGTTGAACAAGAATCACCATTCATCGAAACCATTTCCAGCGCCACACAAAGTTCTTTTCCCTCATCTGCCAAAGTGCCCTCATACGTTGATGCCGTGGATACGGGCACGCCGTCTAGGTACCATTCATAGCTAAAAGGTGTCCAACCATCCGATACTTCCAACTGCACCCAGTACGTATCTCCTCCCCAATCCATATAGGCATGAATATCTGCTTCACAAGAACCTACCACCATAGTGTCCACTTCCAAACAGGTCAACTCAATCGGCGGATACCCTTGACAGGAACTAACATTAGCCATGTCATAACTAAAAAAGACAATGTCTCCCGGCTCTATAGTCCATCCTCCGTCATCCACCACCTCCAACACATCCGTAGAGCTAGGAGAAGTCTGGATATATAGGTTTGTACAAGCGTTATCTTGAAAAACCAATCCAACAAAGTCACATTGAGCCTTTCCGACGGAAAAAGACATTAGAATAAGCATCTGAATACCTACCAAAGCCTTAAATATCCTAAATCCTTTCATTCTCCTTATGTTTAGGTTTTTTCATGTTACAAATGTAAAGCCTACTAAGTACTAAAAAAAGCACATTATTTTTGATTTGTGTCAATTACTTTACAGAAAAATAAAGTTAATCTATTGTTTATTAACAAGTTAAGGTTCATTTTTGTATAAAAAATGCCCAGTAAAAAATTACTTACCTATTTAAATGTGCTTTCGCAAAACGAATTACGCAAGTTAGAAAAATTTATTCAATCTCCCTATCACAATGAAGTGAAAGATTTGTCTAGGTTTTATGCGATTATTAAACCCCATTTACTCAAAAAAGAAGAAGTCCCTGTCCCTTCTAAACAAGAAATATGGAAAAAACTATTCCCAAACACCAAGTATAATGATACCAAATTACGAAAAATCGCTTCCCTAGTCCTCCAATTAGCCATTGAGTTTAAAGCCTATGAAATTTTAAAGCAAAAACCGGAACAAAAACTTTTGCTAGAGCTGCATGCCGTCAGCCAACCGGAACTAACCACTCATATCGCCGGTATCAACCGAAAACTCATTCATTACACCCAACAAAACAGCATCAACACCATAGAATCCAACTTTTATAGGTTTAGGTTAAGCATCCAAAACCATCGTATCGCAGAGATGGAAAACGACCGCAAAAAACTGCTAAAACTAGAAGAACTCCAAGAAGCATTGGAGCATTTAGACGTGTTTTACTACGCTCAAAAACTGGCCATGATGGCTGACAATATTGGTTATCAAGGATTTATGAATATCGCTCACCAATTTCACAACACTCAAAAGTTATTTGAAGAAATTGAATCCAGTCCTTTTTTTAATAAACCGATTATTCAGGTCTATTACTTAATCATCCAAATGCTGTCCCAACCGGAGCAAGAGACCCACTTCTTCAAACTAAAAGATTGGCTCAATCAAAACAGTCAACATTTTGACAAAAGTCAAAAGAAAACTTTTTACTCCCACCTAATCAATTATTGTATCTCTCATAAAATCAACAAGGGTGATGAGACTTTTTATCAATATGCGTTTAATGTTTTTAAGATAATGGTAGAGCAACAGTTAATTTTCACCCCTTTTATGGAGCCGAGCTATTACCGAAATATCATTTCCATCGGACTTCGCGTCAAAGAATTTGATTACGTCCAAAACTTCATTCACACATATTCCAAATATTTACCCCCCAACCAAAAAGAAAATGCGGCCACTTTCAATTTAGCAAGCCTATACTACAAGCAGAAAAATTACGGAAAAGTATTAGAACTTTTACACAATGTGGAACTAACCAACCTGTCCTATGCGCTCGGAGCCAAAACCATTTTGGTAGGGACTTATTATGCGATGGATGAATACCGAGCTCTAGAATCACTATTGACCAGCTTCAGAATATTCATCCTACGCAATAAACTTCTGGCCAAAAGTACCAAGCAAAGCTATCTCAACTTCCTTAAATTCACCAAAAAACTAATCTCCCTGGCCCCCTACGACCACAAAGGAAAAGAAAAACTCCAACAAACCATCCTAAAAACCCAAAATGTGGCCGTCCGCGACTGGTTACTAGAGCAAATCAACCGGTGAAAGGTAAAGGGTTAAGCCGGCCTGCTGTAGGCTGGGGCTAAAGGGTTACAAATTTTAGCTTCTGAATAAAATGGACATTTATTTTGGGTGTGACCCTTACATTAGGACGCTGTTTAACTTCTTAAATCTTAAATTAACTCTAAAATCTGTTAGGAAGTAGATTTTAGGGATTTATAGAGAAAGGATTTAAGATTTACGATTTAAGAATTAAGATTTTTGAAGTGCTGCCGCAGCGACAAGGAAAACAAAGGGATTCGAAGCGCCAAAAGTTAAGTAAGTAAAAGCTCTTGATTTTTTATACCGTCAGGGCACCACGCTCTTATACCAATACACCGTTGAACCGCTATACCGTTAAACCGTTAAACCGTTGAACCGTTGTTCCGTATCAAACCCCCAATTCAGGCACCATCCGTTGTATTCTAAAATATAATTCTACCGGTTTGAAAGGTTTCATAATGAAATCATCGGCACCACCATCCAAGGCATCAATAAGTGTCTGCCCGTCGTCTTCTAGGGTGGCCATCACCAAAAACGGCGAAACGGTTCCCCCATTTTTTTCTTTGGACCAAGCGACAATATCCACAGCCGATGCCCCTTTCATCTGCAAATCCGCAATAATTAAGTCCAAATCATGACTCATTACGGCCTTTTTCACCCCTTTTACATTATTTTCATGAATGACATTATATCCTTGCTTTTCCAGCCTAAATTTTAAAGCGGTCAACATAATATCCTGCTCAACACAAATCAATACATTCTTTGATAACTCCATCTATTCGTCCTATTTCTGTTTTCTATGGTTTCGCGGCAAATGTATGAAATCTATATGGATTAGCCTAATTTTTTTCCTAATCATCCAAAAACTCCTGAAATATCAATTCATCCGCCGCAGAATCATAAGCAGTCAAGTAGCCAAAACCTTTCTGACTAGGATACACACAACCCGTATCCAAATCCAAGACCTGTTTCTCTGAAAATACTTGATGCATTTGACGAACTTCTGCCGGCGTCACGGGTGTATGCCCATGCACGACTTTTCGACTCCCCAGCCAATCATAATTTATCTCTTCATGCCAATCCCGTATCCACCGCATATCACGTATCGCTTCCAAGGGATTGTCCAAGTCAAAATTCAATCCGGCATGAACAAAAATAAATCCTTCTTTTTCATAATACTCTTTGCTTTCGCTCAAAAGTTGCCAATAAATGGGATCGATGGCCGACATATCCATCTCATCCACTCCAAAACTGGCTAAAACCTTCCGACCTCCCGCATTCAACCACCGATCCTTTACAAAGAAATCGATGTGGGCATTCAGCATCAATTCTTCGTGATTACCTTGAATCAACACCACCCGGTGACCGGCTTCTTTTAGTCGTAAGACCTCATCCAAAACCCCTTTGGTATCGGGCCCCCGATCAATCATATCGCCCAAGAGAATCAACTCATCCTGATGGCCTAGTGCCAGTTTTTCCACCAATTTCCGGAAGGTACGGGCACAACCGTGTATATCTCCAATGGCAATTTTTCTCATCTTTTAATCTTTTTATTGGTAAAAATCACGAAAACTCCTGTCATCAACCCAAATATCCTACTCACTTAAATTCAGTGCGTCAAAGCCAAATTGTACAAACTCATCACCACACATATCACCTGTTTTCGGGGAGAAGCCGCCTATAATTTGAGAATACTTGAACAAAACAATCCTCCAAACAGTTCCACAAAGCAACAAATGTATAAAATAACGGCCAATGTTACTTCGAATTTCAATAATTACAGCTATTTTTGCGGCTTGCTTAGGAAGCATCCAAGCTCAATCCACAGATTCTCTTTTTAATGGAACGTGGATTGGAGAATTAACTCAAGAACCCGGTGGAATTGCCTTAAAATATCCTTTCCGCATCGTGATTGAAGTTTTGGATAGCCATAAAGTGACCGGACAGACTTACGCCAATGTCTATGACGACCCCAATTTTGCGGTCATGTCCTTTACGGGAACGATTTTCAAAGGAAAATTGTTGACCTTCCAAGAGACCAAAATCATTGATGCCACCGTCATGCAAGACTATATTTGGTGCATCAAAGGTGGACAGTTGACGCTAAAGCAAGAACACGATCAGCTATTACTTGAAGGGTATTGGCAAGGGGTCACAGAAAATAACGGGCAGTGCATTCCCGGCAAAATCTATCTCAAAAAAAGACTTACTCCTTGACTTTTTTTGCGCAAGCATCGACCCATTAAGACTTAAACCAAACAATGAAATACGAAAAACAACTAAAAGAAAATACCGTAAAAGCCATCAAAGACCTCTATGATGCGGAAGTCTCTGAAAATCAAGTGACCATCAATGATACACCGTCTAATTTTGACGGAGATTTCACGATTGTGACCTTCCCTTTTGCGAAAGCAGCCCGCAAAGCTCCGATGCAAATTGCTGAAGAACTCGGCCAATATCTGACCGAAAAAATGGACTCCGTTCGCAGCTTTAATGTCGTCAAAGGATTCTTAAACTTAACCGTCCAAGACCAAGTTTGGACAAGTTCGTTGCAGGACATACTTTATAAGGAAAACTACGAACATGGCTCTCCCCTTGCGGAAAAAGTAATGGTCGAATTTGCCTCCCCAAACACCAACAAACCGCTACACCTTGGCCATGTACGGAACATTCTTCTGGGTTGGTCTATCTCCAAAATATTAAAAGCGGCCGGCAAGCGAGTCACCACCACCCAAATCGTCAATGATCGGGGCATTGCCATTACGAAAAGTATGCTGGCTTGGAAAAAGTATGGCAACGGCGCTACTCCCGAATCAACCGGCAAAAAAGGAGACCATTTTGTCGGTGATTATTACGTGCTTTTTGCCCAAAAACTAGCTGAAGAGTACGCCAATTGGATAGATACGGATGCCGCAGAAAAAGAATATAAAGCCCGAAAAAAAGCGGACCAAAGTAAGCAAGATTTCTTCAAGGCGTACAAGGATACTTACTTCAATAAATACAGCGCACTTGGTGCCGAAGCCAGAGAAATGCTCCAAAAATGGGAAAAACATGATCCGGAAACGCTGGAGCTTTGGAGAACCATGAATAGTTGGGTATTAGCCGGTTTTGAAACGACTTTTGAGACGCTGGGAATTTCTATAGACAAGACTTATTTGGAGTCCGACACCTATCTCCTAGGAAAAGATATTGTGCAAGACGGCCTCCAAAAAGGTGTTTTTTATAAGAATGACGATGGCTCTATTGCCGTGGACTTAGAAGACAAAAATCTTGGTGAAAAAATCGTCATGCGAAGTGATGGCACGTCCCTATATGTGACGCAAGACATCGGGCTAGCGAGACAAAGACACCAAGAATTTGGTATGGACAGCATGGTCTATGTCGTCGGGAATGAGCAAATTTATCACTTCGATGCACTCTTTGCCATCTTAGAGAAGTTACAAGAGCCTTACGCCAAAAAACTCTATCACTTAGCTTACGGCATGGTAAATTTGACCACCGGAAAGATGAAATCTCGTGAAGGCACTGTCGTGGATGCCGATGACCTGATGGCCGACATGGTGACGACCGCCACCAAAGAATCTTTGGAGCGCAATGAAATTACAGACTTGTCCCCAGACAAACAAGCAGAAATCCGCAAAAACATCGCCTTAGGAGCCTTAAAATATTTCATCTTGAAGGTTAACCCCAAAAAACGTATGGTTTTTGACCCGGCCGAATCTATCGAATTACAAGGTCAAACCGGCCCTTATATCCAATATGCTTACGTCCGGACAGCCGGTCTCAAAAAATATTTTGCGGAAGCGGATACCTCCCGAGCCGCACTTTATACCACATTGGAAAAGGAAGAAAAGGACTTAATTAAGTGGTTGACCAAATATCCCGCTTTGATTCAAGAAGCAGCCAAAGAATATGACCCGTCCATTATCGCTGCTTTTGCTTACAATTTGGCGAAAGCCTTCAGCAAATTTTGGCATGAGCGCAGTATCTTGAAAGCAGAAGAACCCGGAGCCAAAGAATTCCGTTTCTTATTAAGTCAGGCCGTTGGCGATACGCTCAAAGATGCGATGGACCTTTTGGGTATAAAAATGCCCACTCGTATGTAACAGCCGCTTGGCTACAAAAACAAAAAAATGAAATTACCGAAACCCTCTAACTTTATAGAAGAAATCGTCGTTCAGGACATCAAATCCGGCAAACATGGCGGACGGGTACATACTCGTTTTCCGCCAGAGCCCAACGGGTATTTACACATTGGTCATGCCAAATCCATTGCGCTCAACTTTGGCCTTGCGGCAAAATACGGGGGAATCACCAATCTCCGATTTGACGACACAAACCCGGCCAAAGAAGAGCAAGAGTACGTCGATGCCATCAGAAAAGATATAAAATGGCTGGGTTATGACTGGGGAGACCGAGAATATTACGCTTCGGACTATTTTGAGCAACTCTACCGGATGGCCATCAAACTCATCAAAAAGGGATTGGCTTATGTGGATGATTCTACCCCCGAAGAAATTGCTCATCACAAAGGTACTCCCACCACAAAAGCCACGCCGACCCCCTATCGAAGTCGTACCATCGAAGAAAATTTAGACCTTTTTTATCGGATGCGAAACGGCGAGTTTGATGATGGCTCCAAAGTATTGCGGGCCAAAATCAGCTTAGATTCTCCCAATATGCACTTGAGAGACCCGTTACTCTATCGCATTAAGCGGGCACATCACCACCGTACCGGAGACAAATGGTGTATCTATCCCATGTATGACTTTGCCCACGGGCAGTCGGACTCGTTGGAAAAAATTACCCATTCCATTTGTACCTTGGAATTTTTGCCCCATCGCCCTCTTTACAATTGGTTGATTAAGCAATTAGAGATATTCCCTTCCAGACAGATTGAGTTTGCCAGATTGAATTTGACTTATGCGATGATGAGCAAGCGCAAGCTACTTGCTTTAGTGAATGAAGGCATTGTGCATGGTTGGGATGACCCTAGGATGTTGACTATTTCCGGGCTACGGAGACGGGGCTATACGCCTTCTTCCATCCGGGAATTTGCCCATCGAATCGGAATTGCCAAGCGGGACAATATGATTGACATGGCCCTTCTTGAATTTGTCATTCGCGAAGAACTCAATCGCATCGCTATGCGCGTCATGGTCGTCACCCACCCGATTAAGGTAACCATCACCAATTATCCGGAAGGAAAAGAAGAACTTTTGTCCATCATCAACAATCCGGAAGATGAAAGTGCCGGGTCTAGAGAAGTGCCTTTCAGCAAAAATTTATACATTGAGCAGGAAGACTTTATGGAAAATCCACCAAAAAAATGGTTTCGACTTTCTCCGGGCGGAAAAGCACGTCTAAAAGGTGCCTACATCATCCAATGCGATGAAGTTATCAAAGATAGCGATGGACAAGTAACAGAGCTAAAGTGCACTTACTTCCACGACAGTAAAAGCGGTCAAGACCAATCAGGCATCAAAGTACGCGGTGTATTACATTGGGTTTCGGCCCCACATGCTTATGAAGGAGAAGTGCGCCTTTATGACCGACTTTTTAAAGTAGAGAATGTCGGTGCATCAGACCTACCCACGGAAGAAATCATTAATCCGGACTCCTTAATTGTGGTGCCTAATGCAAAAATGGAGCCCGCACTCAAAAATGCTTCTCCGGATACTTACTATCAATTTATGCGAAAAGGATATTTTTGTATCGACCCGGACTCCACCGATGACAAAAAGGTATTCAACCGGACAGTCACTTTGAAAGACGGATGGAAACGAAAATCAACAAAGTAAGCCGGTCGGTTTTACTGTTCAACCTGCCCGGCACAAGCGGGCAGGTTGAACAAAACAAAATTCCCACATGCTGTCACGCACTCAAACAGGACTTAATAATCCGGAGAAAAAGTGTTTTTTTAATTTACAATGCTTAACTCCACTTCTTTTGGGGCAACTTATCGTCTCATCGCCTCAACCGGATCAAGCCGAGAAGCATTGAAAGCAGGAATAAAACCGGCCAAAATACCGACGATGGCGGAGATGCCGATACCCCACAAAATATTATTGAAAGAAAGGAAAATATCGTATTTAAAGGCTTTAGAGATGAAAATAACGGCAATCCGCACAAATAGTAGGCCCAGTAATCCCCCCAAAATACTTAAGACGACTGATTCTACCAAAAACTCCAGCAAGATAAACCATCGCTTGGCCCCCAGTGCCTTTTTGATACCGATGATATTCGTCCGTTCTTTTACGGACACAAACATGATGTTGGCCACAGACACCATCCCCACTAAAATCGCAAAGCCTCCAATAATAAATCCGGCAATATTCATGGCACTAAAAATACCCGAAATCATATTCGTCAATAAAGTCATCGTATTCAAAGAAAAATTACTTTCCTCCCTTGGACGCAAATGTCGGACGGAACGCAGTACTGACGTAATTTCATCTTTCATATCATCCACGGACACTCCTTCTTTGGCTTTGACCATTAGATTACCACCCCCAAAGAAAAACTTCGTATTCAGATTAGCCACTCTCGCCGCTAGCGGCATGGACAGCAAAATGGCATCATCATAATTCATGATACTGACAATTTCATTGCCTTTTTTCTTAATCACTCCTATTATTTTCAACTTTGCCCCTTTGTACTTTATTTCTCGACCTACCGGATCTAATGCTCCAAACAAAGTCTCGGCTACATCCGCCCCAATAACGACCATATTCGCCCCGGAGTGATATTCAGAATAAGAGTAAAATCGACCTTTATCGTATTCCAAAGAAAACAGGTCCGAATACTTATCGGTGACCGCCACCATGGCGACATCCTTCATGGATTGATTCCGATACTTTAAAGTCTTGTTGCCTAGATAAATGCTATAAGCGGTATATTGGGCTCCTTGCAGACGATCTTTTAACTGTTTGAAGTCCCGATAAGAAGGATTAGGTCTGCGGCTGTATTTCCAAAATTGGGAACGATTCATGGATGCCCAAGGCACCTTACTCACATAGACGACATCTTTTCCTAAAGTCTCCAGACTTCCTTTGACATTTTCTTCCAAGGAATCTACTGACGCAAATACCGCAATAATACAAAAAATACCCACAGAAATACCTAAGAGCGATAGGGTCGTTCTTAATTTGTTGGACATCAGCTGATGAATGGCTTGCTGTACCGCTTCCCATGAAATTTTGAGTAATTGCATTTTTACCGTTTATGTGATTCCGTTTGGTCGAAGGAATTGGGCCTACCGTCATACCGCTACACCGCTACACCGCTATACCGTCATACCGCTGTTTAATAGTCAATTCGTACAGGCATCCGCATTTGGATTCCTTTCATTTCTTTGAGCGATTTCAAATCGAGATAAAGCGGCGCCAAATCCCCCAATTCTTCTTTGATAATTTGTTCACGTACCTGGGTGACTACTTTCTTACCGGTCAATTCTTCCACAATGCGTTCCATTTTATTCTTTATTTTGGGATATTCAACAATCTTTGCTTCCGCCAAATCAGCTCGCTTTTCGGCTTCCGCAATGGCTGCATCCAAATCACCAAATTCATCGACCAAACCATTAGACTTGGCATCCACGCCTGTCCAAACACGTCCTTGAGCTATTTCATGGACTCCATCTACAGTCATTCCACGACCTTGGGCCACCCTGGACAAGAAGGTCGCATACATCGTATCAATCATGTTTTGAAACATGAGCGCATTTTGACCTTCAATCGGGAAATAGCCATTGATGGGCACGGCATTCTTATTGGTTTGGACGGTATCATAATGAATACCCAACTTGTCATTCATAAATTCTTGGGTATTCGGAATCATGGCAAATACCCCTATTGAACCGGTTATCGTATTAGGCTCCGCATAGATTTTATCTGCATTACAGAGCATATAGTAACCACCGGAAGCGGCCACATCACCCATGGATGCAATCACCGGAATACCCTTTTCTTTGATGAGTTCTATCTCTCTCCACATACTTTCGGAAGCCACGGCACTACCGCCACCGGAATTCACCCGCAAAACGAGCGCTTTTACCTTATCATCTTTTCTAATCTTGCGCAGAATTTGAACATATTGCTTATCTCCTATCTTGCCTACGCCTCCTTTACCATCGACGATGTTTCCTTCGGCATAGACCACAGCTACTTTATCTTTTCCTTTATGTTTCCATTTTATAGTTTGATAATATTTAGCCATCATCATCACCGGTATTTTCTTTTTGGCTTCGATACCCAAACGATGTCTCAGATTGTTATCTAACTGATCCCAATAAAACAAAGAATCCACCAACCCCATCTTTAAGGCCTGCCCGGCTTGTTTTAGCGCAAGCGTATCCGCATATTGCCGCAAGGTAGGCTCCGGGATATTCCTAGACGCAGAAATATCTTTAATAAACACATCATAAAGACCTGTAATATAACGTCTTACCTGCAACTTGCTAGGCTCGCTCATATGGGTGTAGCGGAATGGCTCCGTGGCACTTTTAAACTTCCCGGCATAAAACACCTGTGCTTTAATCCCCAGTTTATCCATCGCTTCCTTATAAAAACCGGTCATTCTTGCAAATCCCCGCAACTCGACATTGCCCAGCGGATTTAAGTAAACCTGGTCGGCCACCGATGCCAGATAGTAAGCCCTTTGGGTATAAAACTTGCCATAAGCGACGACGAACTTACCGGACTCCTTAAAGTCTTCCAGCGCCCGACGAAGCCGAGATTGGGTGGCACTGCCATTGGAAGAATACATTCCGGTCAGCAAAATTCCGGACACTTTAGGATCCGTCTTAGCATGTTCGATGGTTCTCACTAAATCTTCCAGCCCCAAGGTACTTTCTTCTTCCAAATTAAACGCTTGAAAGCCTCCTTCCTTCACATTATTGGTCCTTTCGGGAATAGGAATACTCATATCCAGCTTTAGGAGAGTGCCTTTTTTAGCCCTTACTTTTTTGGGACCGGAAAAAATAGCCATCATAAAGAAAAAACCGATAATAGCCATGATCGCCAAAATAAATCCTAAAGCGGCCGCGAAAGTAGATTTCACAAAAAAGTTTTTCATATTAATTATTTCTGTTTTTAAACGGTAAAGACACCCGTAAAAGAAGTCTCCCCTGATACAAACACGCCATTTGTGACATGATAATAGTCACAAAAAGCACTAAAAAAGGGAACTGCAGTCTTACCTACAAAGTAAATTACGGCAGTATTACAGTAATTTTATTTTTTTTCTTACCTTGCGGAAAAAATTACAGAACGACACAAATGTAACAGAAATCCAGAAATTGACTTTCTTTTTTTCGATTAACGGTCAATTCTATGGGATAAGTGGTAGAAAATACATTTTATGTAAAAAAATGTACATTATTACTTACGCGAGACATTGTTTTTCTAGGTGAAGTTGCCTATTTTTGACTTGTCTCTCCAAACAATAGCGCGTAGCTTCCCAAGAGCAAACAACAAAAACAAACAAACAAGCAACCGATGACGAACAGTACTAAGCTACTGCTAAGCCTATTTTTTTTGGCGTTGAATCATAGTATTCAGGCCCAATTAAATGTGATTAGCGCCGGCGGCACTTCCTTCACCCCCGAAGAGCTCATCACCAATGTTTTTCTAGGTGAAGGGGTCACAGTAACGAATATCACTTACGCCGGCAATCCCACCCAGGTGGGTTATTTTAACGGAGCCGTTGCGGACATCGGGCTAGATCGCGGTATTGTCATGACCACCGGTCAAGCGGCAGATGCTGCCGGACCACAATCTGACCTACCTAGTAGTATGGCCGGTACCAGCAACACAGACCCCGATTTAGTGACCATCGGTCAAGTCATCCAACCGGGCGCCGATGTGAATGATGTCGCTGTTTATGAAATCACCTTTATTCCGGTAGCGGACACATTGAGATTTAGATATGTTTTTGCTTCCGAAGAATATCCGGAGTATGTTTGCACCCAGTTTAATGATGTTTTTGGCTTCTTTATTTCCGGGCCCGGCATCAGTGGCGCTTATTCTAATTCTTCCGAAAATATCGCTCTAATCCCTGACCCTAGTGATCCGACCGGACTTACATTTACTACGGACCCTGTATCAATTAGCAATGTCAATAACGGCAATCCCAACAATACCGGATGTGTGCCCAGCTACCCCATGTATTATAATGACAACGAAGGCAGCCTAAATCTAGCCTATGACGGATATACCCACGTTTTTACTGCGCAAGCGA
>JANTGI010000017.1 GCA_024762995.1 Saprospiraceae bacterium
TTATTGTAGCGAACACCTGTATATCCCCAATGGCATATATATCCATTATGTCCGCAAGTTACGATTTTTTAGAATACTATCCAAGGGGCTATCAATATTTTTTATTGATAACCTGCAAGTATTTTGTACGTAACCACGGGGTAACCGCCAAAAGTTAGTAGTATCGGTGGTCTAAAAAACGTATACCGTCATACCCTTTCATCATCGCCATTTCACGCGTTTCCAAAACAAGCTAAGTGCCCCAATAAGGGCAATATAAAAAGTATGCATCAAAAAAGCCGGTAAAAAGACTTTCATCAAGTCTCGACGTCCAAAATATCGACTCGCCGCCCTTAACAAGAGAAAATCACCCATCATTTTTAAAAACAAAACAACCAAGCCAAACTTCGTCCACCAAAAAAACACCAACCATAGAGAAGTCAATAAGACCCAAGCAAGTATCCATTTCAAAGTAACATCCTTGCTAGCGGTATTCTTGCTTCCCCATCGAATCCGTTGCCGAAAAAAACCGGATAAGGTCGGAGCGGCCACAGTCCGTACCACGCCATCCAAGTTTTTATTAAAATAAATACTGCCCTTGGGAAATTGTCGGGCCACCTTACTAATTAAAAACATGTCATCACCGGACGCAATATGCCGATTGCCTTTGTATCCTTCTACAGCTAAAAACGTGGATTTTTCAAAAGCCATATTGGCCCCGTTAGCCATATAAAACCGATGAGACTTTATGCCTGCACCGGTAATCAGCATCATACCCAAAAAGTCCAAAGATTGGAATCGCTCAAACAGATTAGATTCCGCATAAAACAAAACAGGCCCGGCAATAAACTTTGGTTGCCGTGTTTCATAAAGCCAAGCAATGGACAATAGCCATGCCGGGTCCATAATACAATCGGCATCCGTAGTAACCATCAATTCTCCTGATGCAAATTCAACACCTTGAGTAATGGCTGCCTTTTTGCCCGACTCTTCATTGGCTTTCAGCACATGGAAGTTTCTAGGCAAATCCATTTCATACAGCCGCTCCACCATGTCATCGTCAGAATGATCGTCAATAATAATGAACTCCACGAGTTCTCCGGGATAATTTTGCGCAAGCAGGTGACTAACCAAGGATGAAATTTGCGATGATTCATTTTTGGCGGCCACTATAACCGAAATGGGCGTTTTGGGAAGAAAATCATGTGGAGTCATACGACTAGGGATATGCTGCCAAATTCTTTGCAACAAAAAGGTCATCAGCCAATAGCCAAAGCCTAAAAGGACACCCAAAATGGTCACTATCAACATAGGTCTATGGCTTAGATGCAGACCATAATCAGCCTGGAGTTACAATTCAAAAAATTGGTCGTAATCATCATCTGACTCCTCCTTTTTCGTCCTTGGTTCCGGCTCGGTCAAGTCTTCAAATTCTGTAAAAACATCTTCTTCCGGCTTCTCCTTAGGGGGTCCAAAGAAGAAAGGGTTTTGTGCCCTTCGTTCACTTTCGGGAATAGGCTTCCGCAATGCCTTCAAAAATAGGTGCAAAGCCACAAAAGGATACAACAAAAAAGTCAATAAAATCGCTCCAACACCTAGCAAAGGCATACTTTTTAGTAAACCGGCCAATTGTTTCATGTAGTTGACCACCACCTGATATCGAATAACCAATGTCGCAATAATCAACACCGGCGATGCCCAATACAAAAATTTAGTAAATGCCGAAAATAGGTAAAACAACCCAATAATCATCACCACTAAAAAAACAAGGGACAGGATTCCCCCGAAAGGATTGTTACTTCTATTTTGATAATTAAAATTCATACCACGAAATTACATGTTTAATTAAAATTTTGCGCCAATTTTGGATATAATTATTGGTTTTTTCGATGAATCACGCCCTTTACCCTTAGAGACACCCATATCTCTCCGCTCTTATCCAACTAACTCTCTTCTCTCTCGTTTACACTAAAAAAAAAACTATGAGCAAAATTGGAGAATTTCTCTACACCATTTACGCCATCCAAAGATACAGTACCCAAAGTAGTATTACAAAAATATTCAATTCAAAAACGATAGCACAACTCCCCGCCAAAGAATACTTGCAAAGAATAGATGATATGCCGGATGCCTTAGTGGTGGACTTGCGCACCCCATTGGAATATAAAATCTCGCACCATCCCCGCGCCATTAATATTAATTTCCTGTATAATTTTAAATCAGAAATTGCCCAATTGGACACAACAAAACCCATTTTCATCACCTGCTTGACAGCCCATCGCAGCCCGTATGCGGCTTTATTGCTCAAAAACCTGGGTTTTAAAGAAATTTATGATCTAAAAGGTGGCTTCCTGACTATACGAAAGATGATTGAAGTGCGTGATAAAACATAACATAGTTGACAATAACCACTACAACTTTTGAACTTGCCCGTCCGTTGATGGCGGCCCTGCCCGTTGCAGGCGGGCCTGCCCGTTGCAGGCGGGCGCCGCAGGCAATCCTACACTCCATCCCCCAAAATAGACATTTCATCCCATAAAATTTTTTTCCTAGGATATTTGCATGGACATTTGAAGTATTCAATCACGCCAAAAAAAACAACCATGAAAAATCTATTGGCCATTTTTATTTTTGTATTTATGATAGCTTCCTATGCTTTTACCCAACCTAGTGCCTACCAAAAAGCAATGGGCCGAGCCCTTGGTGCCTTAGGTCAAGCGGAAACAACGGAAGATTTACAAAAAGCCGGCAATCAATTTCAAAGAATCTCCACCCAAATGCCTAACGAATGGCTCCCTTATTACTACCAATCATTAGCACTCACCCGGATGAGCTTTGAAGAAAAAGAAAGAGGAGACGAATTGGCCGATGAAGCCCAAAGAATATTGGATTTAGCCAAGCCTTTAGTGACCGAAGCCAAAGATAAAGCTGAAGTCAAAACACTTCAAGGAATGATTTATACCGCCAAATTAGTCGTTGACCCCATGTCCCGCGGACAATTATACAGCGCCATGTCCGGAAAAGCCTATCAAGAAGCCTTACAGCTCGACCCAACCAATCCTAGAGCCAGATTGATGTCTATTCGTAGCAAGATGGGAGCAGCACAGTTTTTTAAACAAGACTTATTTCCTTTTATTCAGCAAGCTAAAGTTTTATTAGACGAATGGGACAACTTCACTCCAACTTCAAAACTACACCCCAATTGGGGGAAAAAAATAGCCCAATCCGTCGCCAAAGCAGACATTAAGTCCGAGAAATCATCCAAACGTACGGCAAAACTCGCCAAATCCTTGGAAAACTCTTCTGCCCAAACCACTCCACCGGATAGCCTCCTAGGCTTTTCGATTGAGGCGACCATTACCGGTCTAAGAAGTAATGATGGAGTCATCCTTATCAGCCTTCAAAACAATCAAAAAGAGATCGTCAAAAGAAAAAAAGCAACCATCCAGAACAAACAGGCAGTCGTCCAATTTGATGGCCTTCAACCCGGCACTTATGCCCTAAAATACATCCATGACGAAAATAATGACGGAAAGCTTAACTTTGGATTTATGCACATCCCTTCTGAAGGTTATGGCTATGCCAATAATGCGCGCGGAAGCATGGGCCCTCCGGCTTTCGAAAAAACCACCTTCCCACTTCAAAGCAATCTAAAAATGACCCTTTCTACAATGTATCACTAAGTGGTGAAAGCCAAATGTTTTATAAATCAAGTTTCGACTCCGTGCTCTGCCTATCGCCGTAAGTAAAAGCGGTAGGCAGATACGGTTTTATGGTTTAATCCATCCCCCCCAAAAAAACAAGTAAATAAAAGTACCCGTTATCTGGCATAAGCTGCAAAAAAACGACACTCTTCAATAATTTCGTTGTAAAACTTGGTGTCATTGTATTCACGGATAAGTAGATTATAAAAAACCATTTTATCGGGTGGTAGCTTCGGAATCAGATTTTGAGAGGGGCTGTACTTGCAATTTTCCGAAAGGAAGTACTCTTTTTGGTCAATTCTCGCCAACATGAATGCCGCCCGTGCTTGTAATTCTCGATCCTTGGCGAGCTCTAAGGCTTTATTAAAATAAACTTTCGCCTTGGTCAAATTATGGTTTTCCCGATTACCGAAAGGAGACTTGGATGTTGGATAAACATCATCAAATGAGTAATACCAATTATCTCCACTCCTAAAATAATCCATCGCTTCCCATGAAGGCCCAAAGTAGCTCATATTATACCATGCGGAGCCTAACAAATAGAAATAATCCGGCCCGCTTGTAATATCCGCCCGCGCCCGATAATCATACTCCACCAACTTTTCAATCAAATCCGCCTTTGTATAAGCGGTCGTATCCGTCTGTGGGCAGAACACACAATCCCTAAAATCTTCTGCAAAAGGAGAAAACACCTTGGTTGAGCGATCATTTCTCGGCACATAAGAATAGGTCTCTTTGGCCGCTTCCACTTGCCCTTGCGAAAGCAATAACGTTGCCTTAATTTCCAGTAGCTCACTCCGGATGGTACTGTCTCTTCGATAAATCAATGTTTTTTCCAAGCGAGTCGGGTTTTCCTTCTCACTCAACTGAATCAACTCATCCAAAATCGCTAGGTCAGGATTATATTTTAAATCATCCACACTATAAGTCACCAACAATGATTTGCCCGGAAGGGAATCAATCTTATATAAATAAGCCAATCGATTTTTCAAAAATAAGCGCAAGGCCCGGTTTTTCTTATAAACTTCGGAAGATGTCATCAAATTATACAAATCACTTTCGGCTTCTGTATCCGCATGTTGGTAGCTGTTGATTCTTATTACGGTTTTAATCGTTTCAATTTGCTCGATTAGCGCCGGATCTTCTGTCGGTAAGCTATTAAAAATCATCTCTGCCTCCGGCCAATTACCTTGCAAATAAAGTAAGTATCCATTGGCAATCTCCCAAATAATAGAATGGGCTGCCTGCTTTTCCTGAGCAACCTTCTCCACAAATTTTTGCAATAGGTCGAGTCTCTTTCTTTGGTTTTTAGTGGGCGGCTTCCCTTGAGCATTTTGGTGAAACTCCGCCCCCAAAAAGATATATTCCATTTGTTTGACCGCCTTCACCAAAAGTGGCTCTAGCGAGGAGTGTTGGGGATTTAGGCGATAAATGGCTTCCATCTCATCAAGCAATCGACTTTTGGGCTGACTGGCACGAATGGCATACAAGTTTGCTTTTTCATCATTTGACTGACACATCAACAGGGCTTGCCCCCACTCTTGGTCATTATCGATATGAAAGCTTTCATAGGCAGAAGTCCGCTTACTGGGACAATTTTGGAATATCTGCGCAAAAGAATAGGCCGCCTTGACTTTATGTCCTAGCTTTAGCTCCGCTCCCGCCACATGACCTAGAATCCACCAATTAATAATACTGTCCACCTTGTCAATCTTTGGCAGAAAGTAATCTCTTAATTCAAGCACTTTTTTATATTCTTTGGCATAATGGGCTAGGCGGATGACTTGGTAGGCGGTTCGAAGTCGTATAAAATAAGAGTCGGTATGCTTAAATAGCTTGCCCCCTTCTTTCATTAATTCATGAACCGCATTCATATCTCTTTTCTGGGGATTCCACAGATCGCCACCGACAACAACATGGGGCTCACATTTCTTCGCAAATATCAGATAATCAATTACTTCTGTGCATTTCATCCGTTGATTCGCTTCCGCAAAAGTATTACCGCGCAAGTCAATGGGTAGGGGCACATTTGGGTTAATCGTAGCCGCTCTTAACTCTTCCAATTCTTCAACAGAAGTTTTATAAATGACCTGAAAAACATCTTCTGCCAATGCCTGATCACAATATCGACTCTGCCATTCTTTCACATTTTGATTAACCTGCTCCTGCACCTGCACCTGCTCCTGCTCCTGCTCCTGCTTCTGCTTCTCTTTTTTCAAAAATCCAAAATTAAAGTCAGCAAATGACAAGGCATACGGCGTATAAATGGAAGTCGTATCGACCATCACCCGCTCGATAAAAGTATAGGCCCTATCTTCCGGGACACGACCACAAGCATCCGCAACCCGTGTAGGAAAAAACACCAAGGCGCCGAAGCTTAAAAATAGGATGACCCATTTGGTATTGGCTATAAGTTTCATGTGGCTTACGCGAAAATGTAGAAATTTTTGGTTAAGGTACAAAGTTTGTGGCAATTAAGGTATCTGAAAATTGAAATGTTGCTTTGAAAATCTTGATAAGTAGATACCGGGCCCTCCTTGCATCCACTTTATCCCTACTACTCATGGCCCAATTCATCAACCACCGCTTGCAGTTTATTGGCGCCCAACCGCTTAAGATTCTCTTCCGCCAAGTGATAAAACAAAACATCTTTATATCCTTTACCGGATGATTGCCGGAGAAATTGAGCGATGGTGAGCAAATCTTCCTCCCGCACCATTTCATAGCGCAACAAGTCCCCTTCATATAGATAATGGCCTTTCAAAAAAGTATTGCTTGTCACCACATACCGAGTCGGTGACAACTGCCGGTAATGCACACTATCCTTTTGCCAACTCAAATCCCCGTCCGACACAATCTTGTAAAAAGAAGAATCCCGAAATATCACCGTCCACGAAAAAATAGGCAAGGCAATGCCTAGCTCTAGGGGATATGTCTTTGTGTTTTGAAGATACTTGTTGACTTCTTTGGGGGTCGCAATGGAATTTTGGGTGTGCCAATCGGTTATTTTTCCTGTGTTGTAGCACATTAAAACACCCTCATCCGCAGGGGGAATTCCTGTCTGTTTAGGATATTTGTATTGGTGCAAACGAATGGTGACGGATATTTTATCAAATACGCCCATCGCTTTCATATTCCTAATGAATTCAAAATACTTATCCTTTGTCCCGGCTGTCCAATCTACATCCAACTGTAATTTGCTCGGTCGGACCGTCCAGTCTTTGATAATCCGCCGGCTATAATCAGATATTTTTTGCGCAAGCGAATCAACTTGCTTGGTCTGCAAAAAAGTCCGATTGGTCACATAGATTGCCGGCACAACGTCCACCCCCGGCGGAAAATCAGGAATATTAGATTGCGTCCCCTTAGGAATGGCTTCTCCCCTATTAAAATCCCAATCTACATCAAAAATACGGACATAAAGCAATTGTGCGTTCAAACTATCCAGCACGTTCCTTTCAGGCGCAGTCAGTTCAAATTGAGTCTTCCAGTAATAAAATCCGGTTTTGGGAGCTGTTTTACTTTTGGCGCAAGCAGATAACAAAAAAGCAAATGACCATAGCACGAACCCTCGGCCCAAAAATCTAAAAGTAGCATTCGACCGCTCCCTTTCCGATGTCTTGCGAAATATGGTGTCTTCCTTTATCATTCACTGTATCGATGCTCAGTATTGGATGCCCATCAGTCCAACCTACTAACCATCCGACTTCATCTTCTCCGCATTTTCAGCGATTTGTAGTGCGTCAATAATGCCACCAATATCCCCTTCAATAACCTTATCCAGATTATAAAGCGTCAAATTAATGCGATGGTCTGTCAAGCGGTTTTGGGGGAAATTGTAGGTTCTTATCTTCTCTGAGCGGTCTCCGGAACCGACCATAGACTTTCTCTTCGATGCTTGCTCGGCATCCGCTCGATTGCGTTGAGCTTCTTGGATACGTTGGTAGAGCTTGGCCATACAAATATCTCGGTTTTTGTGTTGACTACGGCTATCCGTACTTTCGGCAACGACCCCCGTCGGAATATGCGTCAAACGCACCCCTGACTCAGTTCTATTGACATGCTGTCCCCCGGCGCCGCTTGCGCGAAAAACATCCATCCTAAGCTCATCTTTACGGATATTTATTTCCTTTTCTTCAACAATCGGAATCACGGCAACGGTCGCCGCAGATGTATGCACCCGTCCTTTGGTCTCCGTGACCGGAACGCGCTGCACCCGATGCGTACCTGCTTCAAATTTTAAGCGACCATACACATTGTCTCCATGTACTTCGAGAACGATCTCCTTGTACCCCCCGGAAGTCCCTTCATTTAGCCGAATAATATCCACCTTCCACTTATTGTCATCAAAAAACTTAGAATACATCCGATACAAATCTCCCGCAAAAATACTGGCTTCATCCCCCCCGGTGCCTGACCGAATTTCAAAAATAATGTCTTTTTCGTCTTCCGGATCTTTCGGAATCAATAGCAGCTTAATTTTTTCTTCTAATTCTGTCTTGCGCACTTTCAACTCTTCCAACTCCATTTTGGCCATTTCCTTCATTTCGGGGTCCTCATCTTGGAGCATTTCTTGGGCATTCTCTATACCGGCAAGGAGTTTTTTGTATTCATTGTAAGCATCGACGACAATTTTTAGGTCTTTGTACTCTTTATTGTATTTGACATAGGCTTCTTGGTCGCTAGCGATACTGGGATCGGATAAGCGTTCTTCTACGTGATGAAACCGGTTTTCAATGTCTTCTAGCTTGTCAATCATAAGTCTAAGTCAATTTCGGAGTGCAAAGTTAATGTTTTTTTTGTGAACATATCCCCCCCCACCAATTACAATTTTCCTCTATCTTGCGCCCCAAATTAAAACCAATTTCTCATGCAACCAATCATAGAATGCGTCCCTAATTTTAGCGAAGGAAGAGACCTAAAAATAATTAAAGAAATTACCGATGCCATTAGCTCCGTAGAAGGCATCAATCTTTTAGACGTGGACCCCGGAAAAGCCACGAATAGAACAGTAGTCACTTTTGTTGGTGCGCCGGACGACGTGGTAGAAGCTGCCTTTTTGGGTATCCAAAAGGCCGCAGAGTTAATCGATATGACCAAACATCGCGGCGAACACCCGCGTATGGGGGCTACAGATGTGTGTCCTATGATACCTATTTCAGGCATTTCCATTGAAGAGACGGTCGCTTACGCCAAAAAACTTGGTGAAAAAGTGGGCAAAGACCTAAAAATTCCGGTCTATTTATATGAAGCTGCAGCAACATCTCCGGATAGAACCAATCTCGCCGTCATCAGAGCCGGAGAATACGAAGGATTTAGTCAAAAAATTAAAGACAAGAAATGGAAGCCGGATTTCGGCCCCGACCAAATCGGTACGGCAGGTGCCACTGTCATCGGTGTCCGGGATTTTTTGATTGCTTACAATATCAACCTAAATACCACCTCCGTGCGCCGAGCCAACTCCGTCGCTTTTGACATCAGAGAAAAAGGTCGCATCGCTCGCAAAGGAAATCCAATCACCGGCGAAATCATCAAAAATAAAAATGGCCAACCTACCCGCACACCCGGCAAATTAAAGGGCGTAAAAGCCATCGGCTGGTACATCGACGAATATGGTATCGCCCAAGTAAGCATGAACATCACCGACATTCAGACCGTCCCCTTGCATATCGCCTTTGAAGAGAGTCAAAAAAGCGCCATTAGACGGGGAATGATTGTATCCGGTTCCGAGTTGGTGGGCATGGTACCTTTAAAAGTACTGACAGATGCCGGCAAATATTTTTTGCACAAGCAAAAACGTTCGTCCGGAGTTGCTGAAAAAGAATTAATTCACATCGCTGTAAAATCAATGGGGCTGGATGACTTAACTCCTTTTGACCCGGACAAAAAGATAATTGAGTATAGCTTACGCAAAAAAGGAAGCCAACTGGTCGATATGGATTTGGTAGAGTTTGCAGATCTAACATCGTCCGAAGCTCCGGCTCCGGGTGGCGGCTCGATTTCCGCATATGTAGGCGCCTTAGGAGCTTCGTTAGGAGCGATGGTGGCCAATTTATCCGCCGGCAAGCGGGGTTGGGATCACCGATTCAAATATTTTTCGGATTATGCCGAGCAAGGCCAGCGTCTCAAAAAAGAATTACTACATCTTGTAGATGAAGATACCCAAGCTTTCAATCGCATCATAGCCGCATTCAGACTGCCCAAATCGACCGATGAAGAAAAAAAACAACGTAGCCAAGCCATTCAGGAAGCAACCATTTATGCCACTCAAATTCCACTAAAAACGATGAAAGTGGCTTTTGAATCCATCCATTTGGCGAAAGCCATGGCCAAAAACGGAAACCCTAACTCCGTCACGGATGCAGGTGTAGGAGCACTTTGTGCCAAAACGGCCGTCCACGGCGCATGGCTCAACGTAAAAATTAATGCCAAAGACATCAAAGATGAAAAAATCAAACAAGACATTTTAGCGCAAGCGGAAGTCATCGCCAAAAAAACGGACACCGCCGTAGCAGGTATCCTTAGAACAGTCAACCGAATCATCGCTTAGATGTAAGTCCCATGCAATCACTCCACTGCAGGATATTCCACAAAATTACGGGGGGTCTCATAAAGCCGTACCGAGAGCGCTAGGTCTTCTCGAATATGCTTGCGCAAAATTGTCCAAATCGTATAGCAAATATGCTCAGCGGTAGGCACTAGACCTTGCATTTCGGGAACGTCCACATTTAAGTTCTTGTGATCAAACCGGTCCTCAATCCGTGTTTTGATGATTTCTTTGAGATCTTTTAAATCAATCAAGTAGCCGGTATCGGGATTCACTTCGCCCGTGACTCTCACCACCAGGTCGTAATTATGACCATGAAAATTTGTATTTGCACAAGGCCCAAAGACTTCTCTATTTTTCTCATCCGTCCAATTAGGATTAAAGATACGGTGAGCCGCATTAAAGTGAGCCTTTCTAAAAACGGATATGCGCATAACAACTGATTACTTGATGTACATTTTGTCCTAAATGTAAGTGTTTAGGTACTCCCAAAAAAGCCAGACATCCGGAATATTAACTGAATGGGTGGCTTAGATAGGTTATAACATCCTATTTGATGCTTTGTTTTTGATAAATGGTTCGGTAAAAAAAAGAGCCATATTTAATCGTCTGAAAAAAATATCCATTAAGGTATCCGATAAAGTCCCATAGAGACGACACACTACAGGCTGGGATTTTAGTCTGCATTTTTTTTACGTCGTACCTACGGCACTCATTGAATCGGCACATTCCGGCTTACGTCCCCTGCTGGAATGTGCCGTGCCGCTGGCACTATTTAAATCATTTCTTTAAGAGACACAATTAGAATGATTACCGAACAATTGTATTTAAAAAAAAGCGACTAAATACACTCATTTTCCAATATTTCCCTACCTTGGCTTTTCCTGACAAGGATTATGATTTATCCCATAAAAATTAATTGTCAGGAACTCACTTTTTTTCGATCGGTTTTTTGCTCCGGTCAGTTAACTTTTTAAACAAATTTTATGAAAAACAAAAACAAATTATTGGGATTTGTGGCCTTAAAAACGTCATTTTTCCGGTTTGTTACAATCGGCCTGCTGCTAAGCTTTAGCGTGGCATCGTTTGCACAACACACCTTAAAGGGGGTTGTTACAGACCAAAATAGTGGTGAGCCACTAATTGGAGTGAGTGTTTTGTTGAAAAACACCACGATAGGTACGGCGACGGATGTAGATGGAAGCTACATGCTCAAGCTGACAGAACCACATGACAAATATGTCATAGTATTTAGCTACCTGGGCTATACGCCGGTAGAAAAGACCTTAACAGAATCAGAATTGGACCAACCTTTGGATGTCGCTTTAAGCGAAGATGTTATTGGGTTGAGCGAAGTAGTCGTAACGGGTGCTTCAGAGCTTACCTCCAAAAAACAGTATGGAAATGCGATTAGTACCGTCAATGAACAACAAATTTCTCGTTCGGGCTCAACCGCTATTGACAAAGCCCTTGCGGGAAAAGTAGCCGGCGCCCTGATTAGTCAAAACTCCGGAAACCCGGCAGGTGGTGTATCTGTTACTTTGCGTGGATATAGCACTGTCGTGGGTAATTCTAACCCACTTTATATTGTGGATGGAGTCATTATTGACAATTCTTCGTCTGAATTAATTGATTTGGGTGGGTACGCCCAAAACCGGTTAGTAGATATTAATCCGGATGACATTGACCGGATTGAGATTATCAAAGGGGCTTCTGCGGCGGCAATTTATGGCTCTAGAGCATCCAACGGTGTCGTACAAATCTTCACTAAACGCGGGAAAGCAGGCAAACCTAGAATCTCTTTTGGTACTAGCGTCAACTGGAATAGCTTACGCAAAGAGATTGAAGAAAACATGGAGCCTTTCAAATGGGCGGTACCGGGTAACCCTGACAGTACCAGACTTATCCCAACCAAGAGGTACAAAATGCAAGACTACATTTTTCATACGGGGATGGGTACCAACAACAACCTGTCGGTATCCGGTGGTAATAGCAAAACTAAATACTATGCTTCGATTGGCTATTTGAAAAATGAAGGGATCATCAGAAACACTGATTTTCAACGCTATGATGCCAAGATTAACTTAGATCAAAGTATCAATCATTGGTTAAAAGCAGGTGCCAGTTTCAATTATATTACTTCAAAAAGTAAAGAAGTGCCCAACGGAGGTATCAGTGCTTTCTATGGTGCCTTGACAGGTATGAATTTTAACCACAATGCCTATAATCCCGAAGCAGATGCTTCCGGCAACTACGAGAGTCCTCAAGGTTGGGTACCAAATCCGGTCGAAGCTATTGAGACTTTTAAATTTGGGCAAGAAATTGACCGGATGCTCGGTAATTTCAATTTGACAGCGACACCCGCAAAAGGTGTAACCATCAACTACTTGGTCGGTGTGGACAGATACACGCACAATGCCAGTGGATTTTTGCCCATTGGCGCACATTCGGGCAACAAAACGGGATGGGCTAGGTCCGCAGTAAAGACCTCCTTTTTAATCAACCATGATTTAAACCTGAAGTATAGAACTCAATTTTCTAACCAAATAAATTCCACCAGTTGGTTAGGATTTTCTTTGCAAAAAGATCACACTTTCGTCTTGGCACAAACATCTGACCACCTTTCTCCGGTTGTCAACTCAACAGGTGCCGGTGAGATTGTATCTTATGGAGAGACAAGGATAGAAAGAATTATTGAAGGAGCCTTTTTTCAGCAATCTTTCGGGTATGCCGACAAGTTATTCTTAACCGGGGCCATTCGTTTGGACGCAGCATCTCCATTTGGTAGTGATGCGGGAGTAGCCATGTATCCCAAAGTTAGCCTATCCTATGTGCTGTCAGAAGAGCCTTTCTGGAAAGAAAACATCGGAAGTGCCATGAATACCTTCAAAGTTAGAGCTTCTTATGGTGAAGCCGGTAATATGACCGCTTTGGGTGCTTACGAAAAGTTCGATAACTATAATCCTCAACCATATGGCGGTGTCACCGGCTTAGAGCCTAGCACCAGAATGGGTAACGCCAACCTAAAACCGGAGCGTCAGAAAGAGTTGGAATTTGGGGTAGATGCCGGTTTTTTAAATAATCGCTTGGGCTTTGAATTCACTTATTTTAATGTAAATATCAATGACCTATTACTCGAAAGAGTACTAGCGCCTAGTACAGGATTTAGTACCCGATTTGAAAATGTAGGCACCATGACCAACAAGGGTCTTGAATTACTCGCTCGTGGAGCAATCATTCAAAACAAAAATTTCAGTTGGTTAACAACGGTCAATTTCTCAAAAGTAAAGAATAGCGTTGATGGTATCGAAGGAGGTATCTTGAAGCTACCAAAGAGTTTTGGTATTTCTGTCGCCAAAAATGGAGAGGCTTTGGGTGTTATTAATGGTTATTATTATGCGAGAAATGACGATGGAAGCATCAAGCTGGATGCTCGTGGATGGCCTAGCAGAGCACAGAAGAACGGGGTCAATGACCGAAAAATCATTGCAGACCCAAATCCTGACTGGACGGGTAGTTTGATTAATGAGTTAAACTATAAATCCTTCTCTCTTAGCTTCCAATTTGATGCCGTTCAAGGCTTTGATGTTTTTAATTTTACCGACAGGGTAAGTTCCAGGCCAATATTTGGTGGCGGACGCTACGATGCGGCGGAAATTCGTGGAGACTTAGTCCGTGGTTACAACAAAGCCTCTTATAATATTTGGGAGCGGTATATTGAGGATGGTTCGTTTATCAAATTAAGAGAATTATCCTTTGGATATACATTTGAGCCAAAGACGCCTGCTATTAGTCGAATGCGTTTGTATTTGACCGGAAGAAACTTGATTTCTTTTGACAACTATTCCGGCTGGGATCCTGAAGTAAGTACCTCCGGTCAGACCAATGGAGTACGAGGATTCGATTTTAATGAAGTTCCCATTCCAAAGACCATCCAAATTGGTCTAAAAATGGATCTTTAATTCACTCAATTTGAAAAATTAAGAAAATGAAAATTATAAAATTATTCCTTTTTCTAACGGTGCTGGCTTCTTTGGCCTCTTGTAATTTGGATTTAGCCAATCCCAATGCAGCCACCGAAGCAGACGTATTGACCACGAAGGATGGTCTTTTGGCATTGGCCAAAGGCGTCGAGCACAGATATGCCACTTCTACCTTGCCGGCAGCGATTTTAACTCCCGGTATTTCCGGTAGAGAAATTGCTGCGATGACAACCTTTTCTTCTTTAGAAGAATTAGAAGATGGTGGCGCCCAATTGGCAAGCGAAAATGAACGAGTAACTCGTCTATTCGCCCGTACGATGCGCACCAAAGGCATGGCAGAAACCTTACTGGACAATATGGACAATGTAAGTATGAATGCAGGCACCAAGTCCGCATTAAGGGCCCATGCCACACTTTTTCGCTCCATGTGCCTTGGTATTTTGGCGTATAATTGGGAAAAAGTCCCTGCTAAAAACTCCAAAAATAATGATGCTCAGTTTGTGGATAGAGAAGCAGCTTTGAGAGACGCCATCGCGCAAATGTCATCTGCTTTGACTGCCTTGGAAGCAGAGCCTGCAAGTGATGAGTTCAATAAAACATTAAGTGGTATAGACTTGAATGATGCCCTTAATCTATACATTGCACGATTTAATTTGATTGTTGGGGACTATGATGGAGCTATAGATGCCGCAAAGAAGGTAAATCTTGCTGCCGCCCCATCCTATTTCTATTATGATGCACAGAATCCGAACGGCATTTTCACCACCATGTTTGAAGGAACTATTGAGTATGCCCCTATTGTCAATTTTGGTTTACCCACGACACTAACTCCGGATGCCGGCGATCAACGTGTTGGATTCTATCTGGCTTCCGTCACTAAATCAGGCATTCACTTTGATGTCGATAGTATTGTCGCCCCATTTTTCAATGCGGCAGATGCGGGGATTCCGGTTTATTATCCTAGTGAAGCTACGTTAATTTTAGCGGAAGCTTACGCAAATAAGGATGATTTTGATACTGCGGAAACTTATCTCAACGAGGTGCGAAAAAAGGCAGCCGCCGATGATGTTTTGGGCATCGGTGCCGGATTATTGACAGATTTTACCGCCAATAATGACAAACAAAAATTATTGAACGAAATCTACAAAAATCGTCGGATCGAGTTATTTTTATCCGGTTTGGGGCTAGAAGACAGCCGCAGATTGGGTCGCCCTACTCCACCTGCCACGGTGGACTATAGTGCTGAAAGAAATCGGAACTTTTACCCTTATCCTGCTGATGAGCGTTTAAATAATCCGAACACACCTGCTAATCCGACTTTGTAAAAATATGTAGCTGTTTAGGTACCCCTGTCTTTGACAGAAAATAGTCATTTTTGTGTATGTTGCACCTGCCTTGCCTAAATAGTTACAATGTACTTGCGAGTCTGCCTACTTCCGTAGGCAGACTCGTAAATACTCCCTTTCAATCCTTTCCGCTCAAAAACTTAGAACGAATCGCCCAAAAGAATACTAAACCATAGCCTACCGCCAAAACGCCATGAAAAAACACAAAACCATATAATCCCAGAGACAAAGAATGCCAAAACCCAAAAGCAAAATATATCGCTAATACCCCTTCTAACAGTACAATCTTATCCAATTGAATAGAAAAATAAGACTTTTTGCGCAAGCGACCTGATGCGCTCTCCTCTCCAAACTTCGGCGTCCGGACAAACTCCGATGCTTGCCCCCAATATCCCTTTATCACTGCATACGCATTGTGCAAAGACATGCCCAATGAAAGCCCCAGAAACAAAGGATAAAACAACATCAACTTTATAAACCGAACCCACACATTGCCCCTAAACCTTACTCTATTCAAGTTCGCAATAAAGTAATTCATCGAAAGCCCTATCAAGGCCAAAAATGAAACAACGGCTAAAGGCATCACCTTGGGCACCTGAAAACTTAGAAAAGAGGCCGGCACGCTAAAAATCGTCGCCACCACAATCGCTACAAAAATCGAACTTGTCAGCAAATGAGCCGTGCCCTGCACCTTAACGAGAAGATTTTGGTTGGACTGCCACAGGGGCTTTAGTAGGAGTTTTGCAGTTTCTGCCCCCCCTTTCATCCATCGAAATTGTTGAGATTTGAGACCGAAGATTTCGGCCGGTAGTTCAGCGGGGGCACCTACATCGGAATAATATTTAATTTTCCACCCTTTAAGTTGGGCGCGATAGCTTAAATCTAAATCTTCCGTCAAGGTATCCGCTCGCCAGCCACCCGCATCCACAATTGTGGTCTTACGCCAAATTCCTCCTGTCCCATTAAATTGAAGAAACAAATGCCCGTTCATACGCCCCACTTGCTCGATAATAAAATGAATATTTAACAACAGGGCTTGGACACGGGTCAATATATTCTCTGTTTCATTAAGATGCTCCCAGCGCGTCTGCACGACCCCGACTCGGGCATCACGAAAACGGGGCATCAGCTTGCGCAAAAAATCCGGCCTAGGCATAAAATCCGCATCAAAAATAGCGATAAACTCCCCCTTCGCCATAGGCAAGGCGTCCTCCAAAGCCCCTGCTTTAAACCCCGAGCGATTGATACGATGAATATGCTTGATATCGAGCCCCTTGGCTTGATACGCCTTCACTTTTCGCGCAATAATCTCCTTGGTTTCATCCGTAGAATCATCCAAAACTTGTATTTCTAATAACGGATAATCTAATTGGGCGACCTGATCAATAAGCCTTTCCACCACGTACATCTCATTATAAACCGGCAACTGAACGGTCACAAAAGGAAAATCAAAATCTTCGGACGCTTGCCCATCCTTAGGCTTTCGCAAAAAATAATAAATTAACAAATGGACTTGAAGCAACCCAAACACCGCCACAATAAAAACAGCTATCGAATAAATCCCTAAAGAGAGCCATCCCAACACAGTCCGTATTTCGTCTATCATAGCCCCAAAGGTAAGCGGTCTCCTTCATCTTGAAAAATATTTTATTGTCTTGAATAGAACAAATCGAGACGCTCCATGACTGGGCGCAGTCGGGTTTTGTCCCCATTTCTTATCAAAAAAATAGAACACGAACCAGCCTTGGCAAGTTTAAACACTGATTTTTCCTGCGGAATAGGAATGGATTCTCAAGGATAATTTACTGGCGTAAATTTTGGCAGATTTCACATAGATTCCCATCATCTTTGGAGTATTATTTCAAATTTAGGGACACAATCAGAATAAATGTCCATAATTAGGCGAGATTATTTTGAGATTAGACTAGGCGGGAAGTGCCATGACCAACACAGTACAACCACAAAAGAAGCCGTACAAAATAGAAAAATCCTTTGACAAACGGTCTGAATCGCAACGATTGATTTTGATTATGCGTTATAAAGACCGAAATTCTATCAAAGGGATTCATTCTTTAAAACATAAGCTCTACCTGACTATTTATTTCCGATAAAAACAAGGAAGAGTCCAGGCCGGATGATTGGTCTAAACCCCCACAATAATCGCCTTGAAAAGAAGAACAAAAAATAATTTAAAAACTTTTGCGGTACTTGTTGTCCTCTTTGTTCTCTTCATCAAAACCAACTGGAGAGTCCAAGACCGCCTTTACGAAATCCTTTACGATTTAAGACATTCTAACCATCCTCCCTACTCCAAAAAGGAAATCACCGACGTCCTGTCCTCCATCCCAACCATGTCGTATGATCAATTAGATGGTGAATACCTTGAATACACTAAATCAGCCAAGCCCAAATACAAACCACTTCTCAAAGACCTGACCTATTACAGAGTTAAAAGAAGTGACCTCAACAAGCGAGTGGTAGGGCCCTTCCGGCTCAAACAATTCATGTGCAATGATGAGTACTATACGGATTGCATCTTGGGAAAAGAAGAATTTGTCCCTTGCCCAATCAACCCCGAACTCTTTTTCAAGACACTAGATCTACTGGACAAACTCAACCAACTCGGCTACAATGAAGACGGTTTTGTCATCGTCAATGGACACCGCCACCCCGCCTACAATGAAAAAATAGGGGGAGCAAAACTCAGCCGCCATATCAAAGGTGAAGCCGTCGATATTTCCGTCTATGACATTGACGGAGATTCCTACTCCGACCAGCGAGATAAACAAATTATCCTAGACATCCTAGACAAATACATTATCAAAGACAAAGGCGGGATTGGTCTATACCCGGGCACGCACAATGTACACTATGATGTTCGGGGTACTAAAGCCCGATGGAATTCGTTTTAGCCCCGTCCCAAAACAAATCAGAAAAGCTCCTGTTTGTAGGCAGAAACGAACGGGTACCTAAACAATTACAAAAGGGAAACTAATCCAATGCAGCACTTAATCAAGGTGATATTAAAGATGGCTCTTATTTTCATCGTTATTTTTATCATAGCCAAAGTAACCGGTGTATTGAGTGTAGATCAAGTAAAATCATGGCTCATCGCTGCCAAAAAGCTTTCTCCCGCCTACATGAGTAGCATCGTTATCCTCTTACTAATAACAGATTTAATGGTGACAGTCCCGACTATGACTATTATTGGTTTAGCGGGATATTTTTTAGGATTTTCTTATGGATTGTTGGCCTCTATGGCCGGGTTAATGGCAGCCGGCATAATAGGCTATGAACTCGGCGCATTATTTGGTCAGCGATTTCTAAGCCTATTACTTAAAAACAAAAAACAACAAGACCAAGCGAAATCCTCTTTTGCAAGACATGGCTCCATGATGATTATTTTAGCCAGAGCCGTCCCCATGCTTCCGGAAATTAGTGCTTACCTTGCTGGAATGACCAAAATGCCTTTCAGAAAATTCATCGTCGCTTGGTTTCTAAATACTTTACCATACAGCCTACTCATTTCTTATGCCGGCTCGATTAGCTCCGTGGATGACCCCCAACCTGCTTTTTATACGGCCATTGGGATTTCGACGACCCTGTGGATAGGATGGTTTCTTTTTAATAAACGGCATCGTGCTGCCTTCTAAATCTCCAAAAATTTAGTATTTAACCCAACTTGGCTATTCAGGACTAAATTTGACCACACCTGTGCCATTTAATAAGCCAACAAATACATATTGTAAAGAGCCATAAAATCTAAACCATTCGCCCGTTTCGGTGGATTCCAACCTGTAATCAGTCCATCATCTCCCACATTCGTTGCTTGCCAATGACTCCCTTCCCATCCGGGAATATTTTTACAGTCGAAATCCGGCCAATATTTATCCCCGCCACCCCATGGCCAATTCTTTTTATAATCAGCAGGTATATGACACGGACCCCCTACGGGCGCATCACATAATGCCTTCCTAAAAAAAGCCTTCCCCCCTACACGCTCTGCCACGGGCTCCCCTTCCGGAAACAACAAGTCATTACCTAACAATAATATTTCTTTATGCAATTTCTTCGCAAAATACACCGCTCGCCTATTCTTCTTTTTATTCGGGCTTAAGTCCCGAAACCCACTTGACTGTTTCAAATAAAACTCCCCATTAAAACTAGATGGAAAAACGGACATACTCTTAAAAAAAGTCTTTTGATAAAAATTACTCTTATAGGTGGTATCTTGCAATAGAGCATTCAGCCTTTTTAGCCCGTAAATGGTCGGTCGCAAATCCCCTCCTTCACATTCCGAAAGGTGCACCGGTCGGCGACAATTTTTCTTGCTACCGGGCAATGAGATACGTTTGTTTTGTATGGCGGACAAGATGCCTTGCGCTATTTTTTGCATCATCTCCAAAGGATAAAACTCCTGCCCTTCACAAGTCCGCACCACTGCCGTTGGCGGAATATACTTCTTGATAAACAGAAATCCATAAAACAAATTAATAATCTGATCATGACTCAAAAAAAACTGCGACCGAGCCAAATAACATAGTGAATCAACAGGCGGGCAATCACTACCCCCTACCGGAGTCAATGCCCCAAAAGCTCCACCAATCGCATCCACATGCCAAGTCTCATCCGTCGGATCATGAAAAATGTCCTCTAAATTTTGACCTGCATCACAACGAATCAAAAAACCATTATATCCCGAAAAATCAGGAACAAATCGGGCATTCTCCTTCACCTTAACATCCCAATTTCGATGACAATTATTCCACCAACCTATCCTATCTTGCGAGCTTTGCTTCTTCGTACAAAGGAGTTCCCCGCCTGACCTTTTAGCATAAGTCCTATCCAATAGGTGTTGGGCTTGCATATCCAGCCGTCGCAAGGCCTGCAAACTCAAAAAGATGTCTTCCAGGGCTTTTTGCTGACCTTTGACATCGCCTTCTCGCCGTTTCAATTCATATTCCGTTCCCAAAGTCACCAACCACCAGCCCAACTCCGATAGCGTCTCCGAACCAAAATCCAGCCAATTAAACCGATGCTTCTTATTCTCTCTGGGGTCATCCTCCTCCCCAATCCAAGAGATTCCAAAATTCCTACAGTCCTCATTCATCCGGTTGTTCAGTTCATTGCCGGGTATTCCTGCCCCATTAGGCGAAATCCATAGATTGGTGGCCGGAAGACCATATCCTTGCTTCTGAAACTGACATTGGGTTGAGTCTTTCGACAAAACCAAACCAATTCCATCATGAACACAACCCGCATTCGAGCGGTCATTCACTATAAAATGCCGATAAAACCGTTCCTTATAAAGGCGATATTTTCGGCGCAAGCCATCATCCTTGCAGTTTTGCCCAAAAGAATTCATCGATACCATCAATAGAAGCAAACCGATGAATAGACGAGTTTGTGTTCCTTTTTTCATGCTCAAATATACAAAGAAACCAATCAAAATCAATCGATTGGTTTCTTTCACGTATAACATGTGTTGCCTCTACGACATCAACGAATCGCCATTTTATACAGTTTATCTGTTTCTACCCCACGAATAATCGGCTTAGGTTCTTCAGAGAGATAGATATAAAATTTTCCTGCAACCATCTCTTCTTCCTGATTAAACCGAATGCTTTCCGTGACCCGTTGTTCTGCCGCCGCCTGCTCTTTCAACAATTCCCTTTCGGAAACATTGGCTGCGACTCCTTCCAAGGTACCTTGGATGACTCTGATTGCTTGATGATTATTAGGATGTAAGGCATCCAGATGGATAGGGATGTGATGGGCCAATTGAAAACCGACCTTATCAAAATCATTAAAATGATGTTTTTCTATTAAATTAATAAGTTTTTTGGCATATCTGGGGTCTGTGGCATAACCGGCTTTTTGGAGTCCGTGTGCCCATCCTTTGTAATTAAATAATCCTTGCTCAAAAAGCCTGCGGTACCGATTGCCCGAAGCCAAAAAAGCAGAATGGTCATGCCAAGAATCTTCCGGATAGGCATACTTCCTGAATTTGGATTTTTTTACAATTCTCTTGTGCTTTTTGTATTCGACGGACTTCATGACCACATACGGACCGTCCCAGTCATTCTTCGCTTTAATTCCAAAGAAA
This sequence comes from Saprospiraceae bacterium, assembly GCA_024762995.1. Taxonomy (GTDB): domain Bacteria; phylum Bacteroidota; class Bacteroidia; order Chitinophagales; family Saprospiraceae; genus HyVt-613. The sequence continues at coordinate 21,666 of JANTGI010000017.1, forward strand.
TTATTGCTATCTTGTGCCAAATCGCTTTGTCCATGCTTAGATTCCAAGAAGGCTTGCGCCAAAATGATACTCGCAGGAATATCAAACTCCATCATCTGTTGAACGGCGATATAAGCATAATCTTCTGTAAAGGAAGTAACATCTTCCGGACTGTACCCGAAGGTGGAAAAGGGTAGCAGAATAAATAGGAGGCGAAAGTAGTATTTTGGCATACTTTTGGGCTGTTTAAATGACAAAATCTTCTTGCTCTTTGTTTTTTCGCAAGAAATTTAGAGTACTAGTTCAGCCTACCTTATTGGATAGACCGAACTAGAACAAACCCAAAGTCAAATATCTTCTCATAGTATGTTTGACGCATGGGAACAAATAATCATACTGCAAGTAAAATGCCAACTTTGTCCATTCGAATAATTAATCGACTATGCCACGTTTTTTAACTCTTATTTTTTGTTTTTTCCTTTTTGCGCAAGCATCTCCGGCTCAAAGCCTGACAGAAAGATACTATAAAAAAGGCGTTGAATTTCAAGAAAAAGCCATTTATTCTCGGGCCATTGACTATTACACTGAAGTCTTGAATCACGAGCCCCAACATGTCGAAGCACGATACAATCGGGCGGTCGTCTATTTTGAGATAAAGGAATACAGGAAAGCACTTTTTGATGTACGCACGCTTCTTGAAGCTCACCCTATGGACCCGGATTTGCACAGTCTTACCGGACTAATCTATGCGAAGTTGAAGGAGCCGGATGAAGCCATACGCTACATTAATCGAGCGTTAGAAATACAGGACGAACCAATATTCCACTTGCGCAAAGCCGATATCCTTTTACAAAACAAACAGCCGGAGTTGGCATTCAAGGAGTTATACACCGCTTTGGAAGACCCGGACTTAGAGCCATCTATCCTTGAACTCCGTGCCATAGCTTATGTCGATCTTCATCAGCCCAATCAAGCCATCGGAACCTATACGCATCTTATCAATCTCAACCCCAGACCGGAATATTACTACAACCGGGGGCTTTTGAGACGACGCATAAAGGACGTCGCTGGTGCTTGCAATGATTTTAAAGAAGCATCCAAAGAGCCTTTTTTTGAAGAAGCTTTAGAGGCGTTGATTCATTGCCAATGGGAGCAAAATGACACCGCCGCCGTCGAAGCAACCGGCAAAAACGGCATTATCCATTTTCCCAATAATCCTACTTTTTATTTATTTTCAGGTCTTGCCGCCCTCCGAAAAGGCAAAAGCAAACTAGCCGTAAAATGGTTTAACAAGGCAGAACAACTCGGGCTAAAATCAGCCGAAGTCTATATCAACAAAGGCCTTGCACTCCTACAATATGACAAACAAAAAGCCAAAGAAGCCTTTTTGCTTGCGCTAAAAATTGATGCAACAAATAAAGTAGCTCGACACAACTTAGACCTGTTAGGCTATTGAGGGTATAACTTCACTTACGCCAAATGAAACTTATAAATATTCAGCATTACTAAAATTAACGCAACCAAGTGTGCGAGTTCTAAAGTAAAGGATACCTCCCCGTTTTTGCGCTTTATAAGTACACCATAAATAAAAGCCAAATACAAAACCATTAAAAATAAATAGCTAAAATCACTTAATCGTAAAAACAACAAGCTACCAAAAGCCGCAAAAAGGAAATTATACATCACCCGGATATATTGCTTGGCATGATGCTGCTGTTTGGTCATCATCGCCGGCTGAATAAAAACAGCCACAGCAAATAAAATAATAAATACCAATAACACACCGTAGGTGACCCACCCCCAGTTATTAAACAACGAATATAAGGCATAGTTAAAAGTAAACGTCCGAGACCAAAAATAATCAAAATTCCCGGCCATATAATAGCCTACCCCGGCCAACAATATCGGATTAACCCACCCCAATAATAAGGCTAAAATCTCTTTTAGCCGAAAGGCTCCAAACAAAAACATAGAAAGCAAGGCCGGCACGACAAAGATCATGTAATATGGGGTCATCAATCCGGCAATCCCCAACAAAATTCCTATATAATAATCCGTCTCCCTTCTCTCCGCCTCCTTCGCTAAATTAAATATCCGATCAATAGCAAATAAGATAAAGGTACTGCCCACTAAATAAGGCGAAAACGTCTGAAAAGCCAACAAACTACCGGATAACAATATATAAATCAGTGCCACAAAATAATCTCTATGATAACCAATCCGACGCTCAAAAACCAAACGATTTAGAATCATCGCATTGATAAAAACCAATATCGCTCCCATTATTGCACCTACCAAAGGATTGCGTCCAAAGGATTGCACCAAAAGCTCATACAACACCCCGCCATTTTCCGGCAACGGAATAGGATGAATAAAACCATAAAATCGGGTCGCCACTAGGTACAAAACCAAAAATACAGCCGTAATGAGTTTCGTATTATTAAATAGAGATAGCAAGATTTTGATTATTTTCCAAATTCAATTTCTGTATTTTCACCGATATTCAAACTAACGTGATGCCCTTTTACAGAAGCATCATTCCCGACTATTGACTTCCGCAAAACTATTTCTCGTAGCTCCGCAAATGAACCGATGATTGAATTATCTACAATTGAGCTGACGATAACGGAGTTAGAGCCAATCGTCACATGGGGCCCAATAATCGAATTGTTGATGGTGCAATTTTTACCGATGGCCACCGGATGTATGATAATCGTCTGCTCATAACTGTCCAAATCCACACCTTGAGAATCCATCAAATTCAACAAAGTGGCGTTGGTTTCAAGTAATACATCTCTTCTGCCACAGTCAAACCACTTATTGACATGAAAAATAGATATCTGCTCTCCTTCTTTAATCATACGCATCAAAGCGTCTGTCAATTGAACTTCTTCATTTTTAATGGTTTCTTCGCCTACGATTTCTTCTAATGCAGATAACAACTTGGGTATGTGGTCCAATTTATAGATTCCAACAATAGCCAAATTTGATGTAGGCACGCTAGGTTTTTCTACGGCCTTGGTCAAATAGCCGTCATGGCCTACTTCCACTATCCCAAAATCCGAAGGGTTTTTGACGACACTTACGCCCACGCATGAGCCTTTTACATCCAAAAATGATGAAAAATCAAGCTCCAGAATCGTATCTCCTAAGGCAATTACAATCTCATCCGCTTGCGCAATGGCATCAGAAGCAGACCATATCGCATGACCAAGCCCCAAACGCTCTGCTTGATAGACAAATTCAACATTCAATTCGGGATAAGTCTCTGTTACATATTGCCGTATCTTATCTCCCAAATAACCGATAATAATCACAAAATCCTTTATGCCTACCTGCAAAAATTGATCAATAATATGGGAAATAATCGGCTTGCCGGCCACCGGAATCAATGGTTTGGGCTGGGTAAAAGTATGCGGCCGGAGCTTCGTCCCCACACCTGCAACAGGTATAACCGCCTTTATTTTTTTCTCTTTCAAAACCATATTTTCAGTTGCGTATGCAAAAGTCAACCCGAAGGTATAAAGAATTACTGTAATTTAGGCATTCCTTTAAATTATTTTACTGTTGAATTCTTTTTAACCTAGGTTTGCTTAAGGATAGACGACTCCTCTTGTTTCATTTCTTCGTTTTTAGTCAAATTTGACTATTGACGTGGAGCTCAATCATACGGAGTGGAAGTTGTCGTTTGCTTCAGAAATCCTATTTTTTGGGCTTATACTTAGATTGGGTCAAGATTAGCTTAGAATCTTTTATTTTCATCAATTGTGGCAATGTCGTCTTAGGATGCCGCTTCATGTAGGCTTTAATGATTTGCCATCCCATATAGTTCCCGGTACGTCCCGGGGCTTCGGGAGGCATTCCGCTAGAATTCGGGCTATTATTAATTAGTTTACGAAAGTCCTTTAATTTGGTCGAGTACAATAAATTTTCATGGATAAAATGCGACCACATATTGTACTCATTTTCTTGACACCATTTTAATTGGTCTGCGGTATAATTTAGGAAAATACTATCCGGAGTGGTCGGTAAAAAATGGTCCAGCAAATAGAGCACCTTGCCATTCGAGATGATATAATCCAAAAACTGCTCTCCCGCTACATCTCCCACGATGTCATTGGCATAGACGCGCATCGCATCAGAAACAATGTGCTCCTTATCCATCCACATTTTGATATAATTTGGAAAAATCATCGGATCATAGTACGGAAATTCTTTGCCCAAATGAAAATCCAAACTGGTCGCCAACACTTTCTCCCCATAAGTAAATCCCCCCATCCCAAATTGAGAGATGTAAGTGTAGTAGGTTGGTGTCGGCCGTTGCGGAAAATAATACTTCACATATCGAAATGCTTGCGCCAAATCCTGCCTTTGTTTGGACAAATCACCGACGATCATTTGAGTCGTATCATAGAGTTTTTTCATGCCGGGATTCTTCATCGCCCATAAAAAATCTACCGTATCTGTTACTTTTACGCCGGGAGACACCATCACATGTATGTATCCATCCAAAAAATCAGCGTGATTTTGGCTAAAGTCTTGATACAACTTCGGAATGTCCGAACTATCCGTATGGTACAAAAGACTATCAAATCTGACGACTTGAAAATTAATCTTCTCGCCACTCACATCCGGAATCTTCTCGTCTTTGCGACAACTGCTGAATACCAACAAAACAAGGGCCCAAATGCCCAACCCCATCCAAAGCTTGGCATTTTTATTGTTAAAATAAGGAGGTTTTAAACCTTTCATAAGGTGGTTTATTTTTGAACAAAGGTATCAATTAGACTGCTTTAACGTACTTAAAAAGTGTTAGTTCTCGTTTTTAAGTGTTTATCGAACGAAAATACCGGTTTTACATTATATAAAACCGCTATCTTTGGCGCTCATTATTTCAAGATTTAGAAAAAATAAACAGATGAAAAAAATCACCATAGCTCTGTTCCTTAGCTTAACCGTTACTTTTTTGGCGCAAGCTCAAAGTAATTTTAGATTTGGTATTCAGGCCAGCCCTTCTTTTAGTTGGCTTTCTACCAGCGACAATAACATCAATGGAAATGGTGCCAACCTGGGCCTAAAACTAGGTCTGACCGGTGAATATGACATTGCTGAAAATTATTCCATCATTGGCGGACTAAACTTTGCCTTTAACCATGGGGGCACCCTGAAATATAACAAAGGGGGAAAATATTGGCCGTCCGTCACTTCGGATATGCTGCCGGATGGTGTTAACTTAAAATACAACCTCCAATTTGTTGAAATTCCTTTTGGGATGAAAATGCGGACAAATGAATTCGGGTTGCTTCGTTATTATGCGGAGCTTCCGGTCTTTACGCTGGGCATCGTCACCAAGTCTAACGGAGATATCAAAGGCACTTCCGGTCTTGACAAAGAAAAAGAAAACATCAGCAAAGAAGTAAATGGGTTTAATATAGCTTGGGGACTAGGAGCCGGTGTAGAATACGAAATCAGTTCTTCTACTAAACTCATCGGCGGCTTTGCCTTCCAAAAATACTTCTTTGACCTTACAGAAAATTCCGGCCTAATTGGCGGTAGCCAAACAGAAGACTCCAAGGCATCAATGAGCACATTAACCTTTAAAATAGGTGTTATTTTCTAAGTGGTTCTTACATGAAAAAACTTAATCAGCAGATTGATCAATTTATAGTCGCCGGATTGGAAGAAGATGTCCAATCCGGAGACCATACATCCTTGGCTTGCATTGACCCCAAAAGCCGCTCCAATGCCAAACTCCTAGTCAAAGAAGATGGTATTATTGCCGGCGTGGCTCTAGCCAAAAAAATTTTTAAGAAGGTCGATCCCAAAGCCAAAGTAAAAGTGCTCATCAAAGATGGCTCTCCCGTCAAATACGGAGACATCGTATTTACCGTCTCTTGCCGTAGTCAAGCACTTTTAAAAGCAGAGCGTTTGTTACTCAACACCATGCAAAGAATGAGCGGTATAGCTTCTCTTAGTCATCGCTATGCTGCCGAAGTCGCAGACCTTCCGGTAAAAGTATTGGATACTCGTAAAACCACCCCACTCATTCGATTTTTGGAAAAATGGGCCGTTCGGATTGGAGGCTGTACCAACTACCGCACAGGGCTTTATGACCGGTTTATGATTAAAGACAACCATATTGATGCCTGCGGAAGTATCGAAGAAGCCATTCATCGCATCAATGCTTATAATAAAAAACATAAACTACGCCTTAAGTCCACAGTAGAGGTAAGAGACCTTAAAGAGCTCAAAAAAGTACTGAAAGTAGGCCAAGTTGATCGCATTATGTTGGATAATTTTTCGCTGGCGCAAATGAGAAAAGCGGTTAAGTTGATTGACGGAAAATATGAAGTAGAAGCATCCGGCGGTGTGACGCTCAAAACGCTACGAAAAATAGCTAAAACCGGTGTTGACTTCATCTCTGTGGGCGCCTTGACTCATTCTGCCAAATCCATGGACATGAGCCTAAAGGTCGTGAAGTAATTCGCTAACAACCTGTAAAAAACAGGTATTTTTGTGTACGTCGAACCTGCCTATGTCGGCAGCCAAAGTCCAATTTTTCTCACGACCATTGTTAGAAAAATACTTACCTTTACTCCATGAATTTTCCTTTACGTACATCTTGGCGATATATTTTTTCCAAAAAAAATACGAATGCCATCCACATCATATCGACTGTGACGGTTTTTGGTATTGCGGTGGGTACGGCGGCATTATTGCTGGTATTATCGGTTTTTAATGGGTTTGAGAAGTTATTAGGGGAGTTATTTGGTTATTTCAACCCGGAAATAAAGATAGAGCTTAAAGAAGGGAAATTCTTTAAAATTGACTCTACCCAACTGGCTCAAATTAAATCCATCAATGGGGTTGCTCACGTATCGGTCACCTTGGAAGAAGTCGCTTTTTTTGAATTTGACAACCATCAAGACTTCGGCACCATCAAAGGAGTGGATGATCAATTTCATTTGATTAACCATATAGATTCTACGGTTATTGATGGCGAATACCTCCTTCACAAAGGGGGCAACAACTTCTTAGTGGTCGGTGCGGGACTTGCGTCAAAACTGTCTCTAAATGGTGTTGACCCCTTTAAAGCCATCAATATTTATATGCCCGTGGACAAAAAACGGTCGTCAATAGGCAAACCGTTTCGATCCAGGATGGCTTCAACGGGAGGAATTTTCCAAATCCAAGACGAAGTGGATATGCAATATGCCTTATCTAACTTAGAATTTGTACGTGAACTCCTAAAAATGCCGGACATGGCCAGTGCCATCGAAATTGGCTTAAGCCCAAACGCTGACATACCCGCTATTAAGACCCAATTATCCCAAATTTTAGGCAACGACTACACCTACAAAGATCGCTATGAACAAAATGAAGCGTTTTTTAAGATTATGAGACTAGAGCGATGGATGTATTTTGCAATTATTAGCTTGGCAATGATTTTGGTGGCTTTTAATATGGTGGGCAGTCTTTGGATGACGGTTTTAGAAAAAAAGAGTGATGTAGCCGTTTTGCGCTCTATCGGCTTAGGAGATAAAGGCATATTTACGATTTTCTTTTTTCAGGGCATCTTTTTATTGAGCTTGGGTATTTTGGGTGGATTTATATTAGCACTCGGTCTATACTTTATTCATTTACATTATGGCATAGTTGACATTCCGGCCGGATTCGCTATTGACAGATATCCAATAGAGCTGAATCTTTGGGACTTTCCTGTGGTCGCTTTAACGGTCTTCGGCATCGGCTCTGTGGCGGCATTTTTCCCTGCCAAAAAGGCGTTATCTATTTTGCCGGTAGATATTCGTCGTTAAACATCAAACGCCCATTCCGTTGGGAATGAGCGTTTGACAAAACTCCAAGCCGTAGCGCACCCTACTGCTTAATGTCTTCAAGCACCTTCAAAGACTCAAAAATATAAGGATCCTTTTTGACATTCTTAATCCAATCTTCATTCTTCTGAATATTGGAAGAATCCCTTTGAATTTCCGGAAGGTCAATAGTCATATTCGTCACTTCAAAATTTGGTATTTCTGTCATAATGTCTTCAAATTCCTTAGCCTTCGTTTCTTGCATTTTTTCGTAGGCCCGGTAGGTGTCAAACTCAAGATCAATCACCGTGCTATCCTTAAACTTCTTATAACGAAGTGCATTCTCGTTCACTTTATCAAACACCGGATTATTTGCTATCCTTTTTTGACTATTGCGTACCACTTCTTTCTTGTTTTTAATCGTATAATAACTCTTGTAAGGCACCGGATCAATCTGTGTCCAAGGCAGTGGATGCTCGGTCTCCCGCTCTCCCTTATCAAGGTAAGTAAAATCATCCGGCACGACCACATCTGACTCTACTCCTTTCAACTGAGTAGAACCACCATTAATCCTATAAAACTTTTGGGTAGTGAGCTTAATATCCCCCAAAGGCTGTACATTTTTAGGGGCTCCACGATCCAAAGACAAGAAACTCTGCACCGTACCCTTACCATAAGTAGATTTACTACCGATAATAATCGCCCTATCATAGTCTTGCATAGCTGCCGCCAAAATTTCAGACGCAGAAGCACTAAAAGAATTAACCAAGATTACTAAGGGGCCGTTATACTGAGTTTCGGGGTCTTCATCCGCCAAAACTCGAGCTCTTCTCACACGTGGCTTGACCTGTACGATAGGACCTTCCGGAATAAATAATCCACCGATGGTAACCACATCCCTCAATGACCCACCGCCATTATTTCGTAAATCAATCGCAATCCCATGAACACCGGCGGCTTTTAATTTTTGGATTTCAGCTTCCATATCAACCGCACAGCTTTTGCCATCCTTTCGATTAAAATCCACATAAAACTTAGGCAGCTTAATATAGCCGTATTTTTGACCATCTTTCTCTTGAATAATGAGTGACTTGGCAAAAGAATCCTCCATCACCACCAAATCTCTAACTATTTTTATTTTCTTTACTGAACCATCTTTCTTTTTGACATGTAAAATAACTTTTGTTCCTTTTTTTCCACGAATTATCTTGACGACATCATTGATGTCCCAGCCGGCAATATCTACAGGCTCCTCCCCTTCTTGTTCTACCAATTGAATAACATCGTCCGCTTCCAATTCTCCTTCTTTCCAAGCAGGCCCCCCGACAACGACATTGGTAATTTTCGTTTCTTCCCCATCAGAAGACAACTGTGCCCCAATTCCCTCCAAGGAGCCGGACATCCCAATATCAAAATTCTCTTTGTCGATAGGCTTAAAATAACCGGTGTGTGGATCAAATACATTCGTAATCGAATTCAAATACATACTCAAGTTATCTTCTCTCTTTCTTTTATGAATCCGCTTATACCACCGATTAAAGTCCTTCAAAGTCTTTTTGCGGGCTTCTTTTTCAAGCTCTACAATGTCTTTTTTTACGACATCTCCGCTAGATTCATCCACCTTGGCATCTTTTGATTGCTCAGCCTTTTCTTGCTCTTCCAACTTATCGGCGACCTTAGCAATGACTCTTGACTTTAAGATTTTACGCCAGTACTCCTTCAACTCGGCATCATTGGCTGCAAATGTTCTCTTTTCTCCATCACTCTCAAAAGTCTCTTCTTTTCGTAAGTCAAAAGGCTTTTCCAATATTTCCTGATAATACTTTTGAGTCTTTTCAATGGCTTTCGCCAAAAGGTCTTGCGACAAATTAAAAAACTCATAATTGCCTTCCATCGACTCATTGTCTATCAAATCCCGATAGACCTTCAATTGATCGACGTCCTCCTGTGTAAAAAACCTTTTACCACCGTCCAAACGATCTAAATACAAATCAAAAACATCTTCAGAAAAATGATCGTCGATTTCGACCGGCTTGTAATGCAATTGCTCCAGCCTGGCCAGCATAGTTTGTATCAAAACTTTTTCTTTATTTTCATCGACAGGAGGCTCCACAAACTGTCTAAAGACAAAAGATCCAAGCAGCAAGACAGCCACCACAGAGAAAAGAAGATTACGCATTTTTTTAGATTTTTTCATTATGATACCGGAAAACAACCTTTTTTTTAAGACTGAACATTTTTCAAGCGATCCAAACAGACCCCCTCAACATCTTAACCCTAACGAAGAACCGGCCAAATAAGTATATACTAAAACCTTATTCCTCTACGCAATATTGCAAAAAACGTACCGTATCAATATGAAAAATATTCAACATTAACAGTTTGTTAGAAAAGGCAAGCTTGTTTAGTATCGGGTGATTCCCCTAGTTTTTCTAAAATCCAAACCTGTCTTTACCCAAATGATCTAGCCATAAAATGCCCTCTTGCCTCCTACCCACGTAAGTACCATAAAACAAAGGGAAGTGTCTTGTTCTAACCAAATCTTGACTTTGGTTTCTGAATCTAGGCATTTAGGGACACAATCAGAATAAATGTCCCTTAGTCGAATTCAGGTTTTCTGTTTTAAGTTCTCGACATTTCAGCACTATTCCTATCTTTGCCAAAAAAACAATGATTTCAGCACTGAGTGACGAGTATTTTATGAAACTAGCTTTGGCGGAAGCCGAAAAGGCAAGAATAGCCGGTGAAGTCCCTGTCGGAGCAGTCGTCGTCTGCAATAACGTCGTCATCGCGCGAGCACATAATCAAACTGAAATCCTACACGATGTTACCGCTCATGCCGAAATGCTCGCACTCACGGCAGCTTCTAACTATCTAGGCGGTAAATATCTCCAAGACTGCACCCTGTTTGTCACCTTAGAACCCTGCCCGATGTGCGCCGGTGCCTTGTATTGGGCACAGGTGGGACGCATTGTCTATGGTGCCGCAGATGACAAAAAAGGGTTCTTTCGATTTGGGAAAGAGATATTACACCCCAAAACCAAAATAGAATACGGAGTCTTACAAGAGGAATGTAGTCAAATAATGACCAAATTTTTTAAAAGCAAACGCTAATTTTTAGCATCCAATCCCTTACCTTTGAATAATGGACAAATTAAAACCAAAAGACGACTCCAACGCCCATTTGCGCAAGCTGGATCATATTAACCTTGCTTTTCAATCGCAAATAGAGCGGAAGTTATTGGATGACCGATTCTATTATGAACCATTATTGGCACCACATCCGGATGCTTCCTTCGATATTGGCTTGACCTTTCTAAATAAAAAAATGAAAGCCCCGATTTGGGTCTCCAGCATGACCGGTGGCGCCAAATATGCCCATACCATCAATCATAATTTGGCGAAAGCCACCAAAGAGTTCGGACTCGGTATGGGACTGGGTTCTTGCAGACATCTACTTTATGATGACCGTCACTTTGCGGACTTTGACCTTCGACATCTCCTTGATGACCGGCCTTTTTATGCCAACCTAGGCATCGCACAGATTGAACACCATATCCATAATGGAACCATTTCCAAAGTCCAAGAAATGCTCCGAAAACTTCGTGTGGACGGTCTCATCATCCATGTCAATCCCTTGCAGGAATGGATTCAACCGGAAGGCGACTTTATCGCTCAAAGACCCATCGATACTATCCAACGATTTTTGGACTACTCTCCGGATACTTCTCTGATAATCAAAGAAGTAGGTCAAGGATTTGGCCCCAAAAGCTTAGAAAAACTCCTTCAATTACCCATAGCTGCCATTGACTTTGGTGCTGCAGGTGGAACAAATTTTTCTAAATTAGAAATGCTCCGCAATGATTCTCAGACTCAAGAAATCATTGCCCCTTTAGCGAGAATCGGTCACCACGCCGAAGAAATGCTAGAATGGATCACTGACTTACTCAACCAACCCGATGGTCGCCCGACATCTACCGAATTAATTATCTCCGGTGGCATTCAAAACTACTTGGATGGATATTACTTGATAGCGCTGTCTCCCCTAAAAGCAGTATATGGTCAAGCATCTAATTTTTTGAGACATGCCCAAGGAGACTATAAGTTTTTACAAGATTTTGTATCTTCGCAAGTCAAAGGCTATCAACTGGCCCGGTCTTTATTGACCATCAGACCCAAAAATAAATAAAAAAGTGTCGGATAAGTCAAAAATTATCTCCGGATTTTCCAAGCTGTCTAAGCAACAAAAAATTGATTGGCTCAACTCTTTGACCAGCCATAGCAAGGCGGATGCCATCCTAAAAGAGCAACTGGCTCCGGACCCCAAAACACAAAATATCTTTGATGGCCTGTCAGAAAATGTCGTCAGTAATTTTGTGCTGCCCTTTTCTGTCGCCCCCAATTTTTTGATCAACGGTAAGTCTTACTGCGTGCCTATGGTGATTGAAGAAAGCTCCGTCGTCGCTGCTGCGGCGAGTGCCGCCAAGTTTTGGGCCATGCGCGGGGGCATCAAAACCGAGGTCATCAGCACCACTAAACTAGGCCAAGTTCATTTCTCTTGGGATGGCACTTCGGAAGAACTCCACCTTATTTGGGAAGAATTAGTAGAGCTGTTTCTTGTCGCCACTGAAGATTTGACCAAAAACATGCGCGCCCGCGGAGGCGGTATTAAAAAAATAGAATTAAAAGACTTTTCTCATATTGAGCCGGACTACTATCAAATCCTAGTCTCTTTTGACACTAAAGACTCTATGGGTGCGAATTTTATCAATTCCATATTGGAGCGCATCGGAGATATTTTAGAGGACTTTGTGGGCAGCCATCCGCAGCTTAAGCACCACAATTTAGAAGTAATCATGGCGATTCTATCCAATTATACGCCGGATTGCATCGTCAGAGCTTCTGTGGAGTGCCGGCTTGACAAGGAAGACTTGCCCCATTGTGGTCAAAGCGGTACAATGGCTTTCGCAAAAAAAATACAAAAAGCCGTCCGAATTGCGGAGATTGACCCATATCGAGCAACCACACACAACAAAGGCATTTTTAATGGTGTAGATGCGGTCATTATTGCTACGGGCAATGATTTTCGGGCCGTTGAAGCTTGTGGGCATACTTATGCCGGGCGAAATGGTCAATATGCCAGTTTAAGTCATTGTGAAGTCACCGAAACGACCTTTAAATTTTGGCTGGACTTACCATTGGCTGTCGGAACAGTGGGTGGTTTGACAACCCTACATCCGCTCGCCAAGCTTTCATTGGAACTATTAGGCAATCCTTCGGCGGAAGAGTTAATGCAAATTGTCGCAGCCACCGGTTTGATGCAAAATTATGCCGCACTCAAATCTCTAGTCACGACAGGCATCCAGCACGGTCACATGAAAATGCACCTATCCAACATTGTCAACCACCTGGAAGCTTCACCGGCTGAGACACAAAATATTTTGGAGCACTTCCAAGAAAAGAAAGTCACCTTTACGGCAGTCAGAGACTATTTGGCGGCTATTCGTCGGCAAAAGGTCTAAAGAGATGAAATCACAAAATCAGTCTTTTCAGGCACATGGAAAATTACTATTAGCCGGCGAATATTTTGTCTTAGACGGGGCCACCGCTTTCGCCGTACCTACTCGGCTTGGCCAATCATTAAACATTCAAACCACTCCTTCCGAAACATCTACCATTCAATGGGAAGGATTTGATTATCAAGGAAATATATGGATTGAAGCCCTTTTTGCAGGGGCGGATTTCCAAGTCGTACATTCTTCTTCACATCCGGTAAGTACCCGCTTACGCGAAATATTTCTAGCGGCTCAAAGATTAGATGGTATTTTCCCGCAAGGGCGCATTACGGCGCAAACCCAATTAGACTTCCCTAGGGATTGGGGCTTAGGCAGTAGTTCAACGTTGATTTATTCTTTGGCG
>JANTGI010000018.1 GCA_024762995.1 Saprospiraceae bacterium
GTCTTTGGTGGGCTCCTTTGTCGCTTTTGGTCTTTGGTGGGCTCCTTCGTCGCTGTTGGTCTTTGGTGCGCTCCTTCGTCGCTTTTGGTCTTTGGTGCGCTCCTTTGTCGCTTTTGGTCTTTGGGGCGCAGCAAGTTGCTTTTGGGGTGGGACAAGTTCGCAACAAGTTGCTTGTAGGGGGAGGCGCAGCACGCTGCTTTTTATGGGGTTGTTTTTTTTAGGTTTTTTTGGGTTAGATTTTGATTAGGAGCTGAGTGTGCTTTTGGGCTTTTATTTTTACTGTGAGAAAATAGATGCCTTGGGGCAAAAATTGGATGTCTAGTTTTTGAGAAGGGGGGATGGAGTTGGTTTTAAGAATGTTTTTTCCTTGGAGATTGGTGATGATAATTTGTTCTATGGGTCCCGGGAGGGCTTGCGCAAAATTTAATTGGACGTAGGTTTGGGCGGGATTTGGCGAAAGCTGAAAGAAATCTTGTAAATTGGAATTTGCTACAGTGGTGGCGGTGACATCTTGATGCCAGACTAATTGGAGTAATTGATTCGTTACTTGTTGATTGTCAATCATTCCTCCAATTAGATACTTTGTGGTGTCATTTGCGGAAGCGATACCGCGCAAGTCCATAGGCAGGTTGTCATGGATGATCATCCAAGCCGGGTTACTTGGGTTTGGTAGGTAAAGACTGCGTTTGGAAGGTTCCACGCCACCACTTCCATCATAAGCAATCCCATCATAATTATAGGTTTTGGGACTCCCCCCCATCCATATGGGTTGGCCTTTTACGGAAGTACAAGCCATTCTATATCCGGCGATGGCGGGGTCAGGAATGGACGTTGACCAATTGATTTGTGAAGGGTCTTGCGGGTCAATAATTCCTTTCCTTAAATCTTTTTGGATGGGAAAATTATTGGCTATTCTTGCGCCGCCAAAATAATAAATCGTATCGCCAATGATTGTGCCCGATGCACCAAAGGACTTGTAACTACTACTCGGTAAAAATGTCCCTTGTGTCCATGTATCTAGGCTTGGATTATAAATTTGAACATTTGGTACGTTGGTCGAATTGCTCCATCCTGTAATTACATAAATTAAGCTATCTCGCCAAACCGCTTGTACATGATCATCAATGGCTTTGGGAATTTTTGCTCCGTCACTTAGAAAAGAATTGGTTGAAACTCGGTAGCGATGGACTTTTTGGGAGGAAGTTTCACTTCCATTAGCAAACACATGATAACCACCGATGATGTATATCGTGTCGCCAATCCGACTGGCGGCCATGGCTATTTTCCCTTTTGAATCAGGTAAGTCCGGAAGGCGAAGCCATTTTTTTGTGATTGTGTTGTAGCGGTAGCTTCGCTGATGAATGCCGGAGTAGAGTTTGGTCGAGTCCAATCCGCCAAACGTAAAAACAAAAGATGTGTCATTGATGAACCCTTCACACACCGCATTATTGGTAAGAGATTCGGGTAAGTTGGGTAGGGGAGTGACTTGCCAGCTTTGGGCTTGCGCAAAATTATAAGAGATTAAAAACAGGCTGAGAAGTAGAAAGCGCATGGATTGGGTTTCTTGCGAAGATACAATTTTTTTTTACTATGCAAAAACCCACCGAAAGTTAAGTTATTTATTTGCGTCAAGGTGAAATGGTTTGGCAGAAAAGTCTCCTGTGCTATTTTATGAGTGTTACATCTCCGGCAAAGACCTTGGTGCGATTGTCCAGAAACTGAATAAGCACTTGGTAAACATAGACTCCGGGAGTAAGTGGTTTCCCTTTGTAAAATCCATCCCAAACATTTTGCCGCTCATTTGCAGGAATGCCATTTCTATCAAATACCAAAGAACCCCATCTATCAAAAACTTGAAAAGATAAAATGGATTTTACATCTTTGTCGGTATAGACTTCTAAAAAATCGTTGATGCCGTCTCCGTTTGGGGAAAAGGCATTGGGCACAAAAATCTCATCTTTCTTGATGACTCGAATGTCAATAGAATCTTTGAGCAGGCAACCAAATTCATCGTACACATTTACCTTGTAGGTTGTTTTATTAAGTGGTGAAACAAAAGCGTGTGGGCACGTATCGCAAGAAATGGATTCGGCCGGTGTCCATCTAATGCTGTCCGGGGTAAAGTTGGTACTTAAGCTGAGTCGGGTGGAATCACCAAGTTCCACATAATTATCAACAGCAGAAATCGCCGTAGAGCTTATTTCATTAACGATGGAGATGTGAGTAATAACAATAGAATCACAGCCGTATTGTGAACTAATAGTCACTGTATAATCTCCGGCTTCGCTGACTTCGGTGCTGTCCGGCAAAAAGTAGGAAGTACCTTGGCATAAATGGACATCAATATCTGTGTATTGGGTGGGTTGGACGGTGAGATTGAGATGGACAAGACTGTCACATCCAAATTCAGAAGTAAACCGAAAATCTTCCGAAAGTGATTGGGTAAAGGTTTGGTTGCCCCAAAATAATGTATCGCCTTCGCAAATACCTTGATTGTCAACTAGGTTGTAACTGACCGGCATTTTTAATTTATACTTAAACAGGTTATTCCCTTCTTCGAGCTCCTTAATACTGTTGCCGTCATCTACCACGGCAATGATGTCAAATTCGTCACCAAGCCCGGAAGGTATGGTTAGTGTAATGGATTGGACAATACTGTCGCCAATTAGTAAGGGAACCGAAGTCTTTTGCGTACCCAGTAATATTCCGGAAGGTGAATTGGCATAAAAAGAGACATCGACATTCGCCGGTAGCGTGTCATTTGCCGGTGAATTGTAAACGGTATAATTGATGGTTATATCCTTGCTTTCGCAAATACCGGTATGGTTATTAATCACAACGGTAGCATCCGGCAGCTCGTTATTGAAGGTAATGGCATAAATGTTGAAGAAAACGATGTCATTACCGGCGGTGGCTTTAATATCCAATTGCGTATCTCCGGCACTGACGTATGGAGAAATATCAAAAAAGTCCATATCCATGTTATAATTCGCAGTTGAGCCGGTATAGGAATTAGTTCCATTGTATAGTTCCCCATTAGGGTTAATGTTATTCATCAACGGATGGCCATTGACCGACATTCCTTCACTGCCTAAATTGGGTAAATCATCGCCTTCCCATACGACAAATCCTAATTTTGCTCCATTTGGTTGGGTGATTTTTATGCCACCAAGACTAAAGTTGATGGTGGTCGCACTAATCCCTACAAATCCATCGTACAATTTTACTGTATTTAGTGGCAAAGTCGCATCTTCATAGACCACCACTATGACCCACCCACTATAAAGTGTCTGAGAACAATAGGCAGGCCCCCTGTCCACATCTAAGTCGGATAAGGTGTAATTGCCTTGACCATAGTCTTGAAGTATTTGGGTGACATCATAGGAAGCACTGAAGTAAGGTTGGGGCCCGGCATTGGCGGAGACAATGTGTGAATATGTTTTTTGGGAAGTTAATGGCAGGTTGTTTAACCCATTTGGGCCGGAAAGTTTTACATCTAAATCACCATTTCCGGTTCCTGACCAGTAAAGAAAGGCTTTTTTTACGCCGGATGCCGATGCCGGTAGGGTAAAATCGGCTGATGAAGCGGACACATTATCGACTGTACAGTTAAAGTCTAGAGCAGTTGAATTTCCTTTTTTATTATTGGTATTACCAAACATCAAAAAGTCAAACCTACCGTTGAAGGAGAGATTTTGGGTGATGGGTACCTGCGAATAGCCCCATTGTAACCCGACAAGGAAAAAGAAAACAAGAAAGCTCCTTTGTAAAGTCATGTTGTCTGTAATTAGAGAATTGTGGTAATCCAACAAACGTTATTCTTTTGCTATTTGTTTTCTTATTATCGTATGAAATCGTTAACCTTAACTATTTGACTTAAGTTTTGGACTTTCCGGTATAATGGTATAGCGGTACAACGGGTACAAACGGTACAGCTCTTTTTTGACTTTGCGGTATTGGTCATATATTTGTAGATATAAGGCATGCCTTATATCTACTTATTTTTTAATTGATTTTCCTTTTCTTGGATGGCCTTTTCGATAGCGTCTAATCGGGCTTGGGCTGCTTTTTGCTTTTCGTACAGCAATTTGATGGTCTCAGCGGTTTCTTTTTTTACGGCGTTGATTTGTTCTTTTGCATTTTCTTTAGCCTTATAGACTTCATCTGTAGCTTCTTTTTGAGCAGAAAGAATCTCATTGAGTGAAGATTTGCGTGCGTCAGCAGCTTCTTGATTATATTTCTGAATTTTGGCAGCGGCTTCCGCTTGGGCGGTTTCCACTTCCAAATTCTTTTGTTCATGTACCTTTTCAATTTCAGCGAGAGCGGCTTTTTTCTCGGCAAGGAGTTGGTCATTAAGTTTTTGAATTTCACTTTGTGCTTCCGCCTTTATTTGTTTGATGGCATCTTGAGTTTGTTTGTTGATTAAATCCACTTCATTCATCGCATTTTCTTGAGCTTCTACGATGGATTTAGAGGCATTCATTTTTTCTTCTTGAGTTTTGGCATGTAATTGTTCGACGAGGGATTGGTATTCTAATTTTAGTTCTTTTATTTTTTTGGAGTTCTTTTTCTCGAGTTCGTTGATTTCCTTTGCGGATTTTTCACGGGCTTCTGCGACATCTCTCGCGGTTAATTGTTTGGCGGTGGCAAGTTCTTTTTGTTTAAGGGCGATTTCAGCTTGTGCTTTTTTGTTGTTCTCTGCTATTTTTTCGGCGGCTTTTTTTCTAGCTAAGGCGACTTCTTCGGCGAGCTTTTGTTCGATGGCAGCATTTTTTTGCTTGATATCCGCAATTTTTTTTGCCGTATTTTGTTCTATTTCTGCGATTAAATCACCGGCTTTTTTCTTGCTGGCCACAACATCTTCGGCGGTAAGGCTTTTTTCCTTGTCTTTCTTGGCTTTAATATTTGCAATTTCTGCTGCAGATTCTTCTTTAATCGTTTTAACTTTCAAAAGGGCTTTTTCTTTAGCTTGTTTTACTTCTTCTGCATATTTTTTCTTGGCATCCGATAAAGCGGTTTGGTAGGAGGAGACGGTTTCTTTTTCTTGGGATTGTGCTTCTGAGATGGCTTTATCTGCTTTAATTTTGGCTTGGCGCACCATTTCGGCGGAAGCGGTCTTTACGGAATCTAACTTGAATTGGGCAAGTTGAATGGCTTCTACAGTTTCGGCATTGATTTCTTTGATTTTTGCTTGGGCTTTTTGCTTAGAATCCATGACAGATTGCGTAATAGACTGTCTTTGCTTCTCGCTTTTTTCTTTAGAAGCTTTGATTTGTTGTGCCAATTCTGCCTTTATTTTTTCGATAGAACGCTTAGCTTCTGTTTTGGAAACCACGACTTCATTCGCAATTTTTTGTTTTTCTGCTTCTGCTTTTTCCTTTTCAGCGGCTACGCTTTGTTTGATTTTATTAATGGCTTGTGTCGCTTGGTTTCGGGCATCAGCCACTTTTTTGGCAGCAAGTTGTCTTTCTTGGGCGGCTTTTTCGTTAAGCTGGGCAATTTCTTCGGCATTTTTCCGAGAGATAGCGGCTTTCATTTCCGCAGCTTTACGTTTGGCTTCAGCTACATCGATGGCGATTTTTTGTTTTTCGATGGCCGCATTTTCCTTTATTTTGGATATTTGATTGGCGAGGTCTTCTTCGGTGGCGAGAATGACATCGGTGGCGTTATTTTTGGCAGTGATGACCTGTGAAGCGGTTGCCTTTTTTTCTTCTTTGGCTTTTGCTCTTGCTGCTTGGATGTTGGATACGGTTTCGGCTCTAATTTTATCCATTTCCAGATTCGCTGTCGCTTTGGCTGAAGCGACTTCATCGGCATATTGACCTTTGGCTTCTTTCAGGTTGTTGTTGATTTGGTTAATTTCTTCATTGGCTTTTTTACGGATTTTGGCTACTTCTTTGGCAGATTCTAGTTTTATCCTGTTGATTTCTTCGGCAGCTTTTTGTCGAGCTTCCAAGACATCAGCTAGAATTTTTTCTGTTTCTGTTTTGGCATTTCTTCGGGCTTCGGCGACGACTTGGGCTATTTCATCTTTTGTTTTTTTGATTTGCTCATCAGCTTTTTTACGAGCATTCAGGACATCATCGGCTATTTTTTGTTTTTGTTTGTTGGCTTTTTGGATTTCATCAGCGACTTCATCTTGTAGTTCTTCTTTGCGTTTTTGGGCTTTTTGTTCTTCTTCGCGAATTTCTTTTCTAAGGCGAGACTTTGTGGACGCCAAGGAGGCATGAAGTTTTTTGATTTCTTTGGAGTCATTTGGGCTGGTACGGGTGGTGCTGGTTAGCCCGCTTGATTTGTTTTTTCGATTTATGGGTTTGGGAACGATGGCTACTGATTTTTGTGCTCTTGCGACATCTATATTTTGTAAGACGCAATTCATCAAGGTCCTGAAGTCTTGTTGTTTGGAACCATTGATGGTATATTTGACGATTCGATTTTTATCGACATTTTTGAAGTAAAGAGCGGCGATATTTTTTTGCGCAAGCCATTTTAAGGTTTCTAAGTCAATTTGAAGGAAATTTTGGCGGATGCCTTCATTCTTTTTTAACTGCTTGGAAGATTTAAAAAATACAAAGGATTTCCGAATCATATTGGCATCCATGAATATGATTTCATCATCTTTCTTGAGTTGTAATCCACCGATGGAGCGGACTTCAATCATGATGCCTTTCTCGTTGCTTTGAATCCCAAATTGATAGGAATAATCACTTCTTAGCACCATGGTCATCGGTCTGGTGATTAGTTGGTGAATGCCGCTGACAGTTCGATTGACTAGAAGGTCTTTGGCACAATTTTGTGCCACAACAGGCCGGTTAACCAATAAAATCAGTAGTAGGATGGGGAGGGAAAATAGTTGAGAATGTCTCATGTGTTTGGTTTTAACAGTAGCCTAAATTTAAGGGTAAAATATGGAATCATCAAACATTCGTCGGTCTATTTTAAAAATTTTTGCCCCCAAAATACTACCTATTGCTTGTTTGTCGAGCAAAGATAGAGAATATTAATGATTTTTTGTATGTGTGGAGCGATTTTAGGTGGGGTAGATGGGGCACCAATGAGTCGGAAGGCCTATTAGGCTACTTCCGGCTATTTTAGTAAGGATTTGTAGGTTTTAGCGATATCCTTTTTGGAGGCACCTTTTTGGTACATGCGCATGGCGGTCAGGTTGGCTATTTGCACTTTAAAATAGCCATTTTTTTCGTATTTCCTTGCGGAAATGAGTACGTTTTGGGGGATAATCTTGAACGGATATTTACTTCTTACTCGATCCATAAAGTCATATTCTTCCATAATGACGCAGGATTCATCATAGCCTTGATATTGCTCAAAGATGGACGTGGTGACGAAGAGTGTTTGGTCTCCGCCCCGGGTCCAACTTTTGTCGAATCTGGTAAAAAAAGCATTTATTTTTAGGAGGGGGTGTTTAGAATCGAATTTTAAGCGGAAGCAGCCTATTGGATATCCTTCTTGTATGGCCGTCAAAATGGCTTCTCCATAGCCTTTGGGCGGGATGGCGTCTGCATGGACAAAGTACAGTATTTCCCCTTTTGCGTGGCTTGCGCCAAAATTCATTTGTACGGCTCGCCCCCTTTTTCCTGTAAGGGCCTTCACTCCGTGTTGTTCACAAATTTGCAGGCTTTGGTCGGTACTGCCCCCATCTACGACAATGATTTCAATGGGTGTTTGGGTATTTTGCCGCAAGGCGGGGATTAATTTTTGAAGATTAGGGGCTTCGTTGAGTGTGGGAATGATTATGGAAATCATGTTTATTTTTTCCGCAAGGTACAAAAAAACAGGCTGCAAATTTATCATTTACAGCCTGCATGGTTTTAGATTAAATCAATCTGTCTTTTAGAACACAAATCTCAAACCAAATTGTGCTTGCCATCTGGACAATAAGCTAAAGTCATCCGTATAGGTTTTCTTTAAACTTGGGTCAAATGAGTAGGTGACATTACCGTCTGCATCGGTTACGACACCAATGGGTTGTGTGTTGGTTGGGTTTTGACGAACACCCCACTTAGAACTGATTAAGTTACCGATATTCAAGATGTCAATACTAAATTCAATCTTGCGTTGGTCGGCTAATTTGTATTCTTGAAGGATACGCATATCCCAGTTAGAATACCAAGGTCTAAGCTGGGCATATTTGCCGGCATATTTTCCACGATTGGCATTCATGTAATCATCTTGTTCGATGAAATCTTCCAACGCTCTCTTTTGGTCTTCCGCAGAGAAGGTGGATTCATCAAAGTTCATGTTGGAGATGTCATCTTTCGTCGGGATGTAGATTAGGTCATTGAGACCGGAACCGTCATGGTTTACGTCACCGGAATAAGTGTAACTATAACGTCCGCCTTTGACATACTCAAAGAAGGTCGAAACGGTTGTTGCCCATTTGCCTCCATATTCGACTTTTCTGGATAAAGCCCCTAAGACACGGTGTTTGTGTCCATAAAGAGAAGGCGCCAAAACGGCTTTATTTACATGACCAAACGCCGGATTTCTTGCGTAAGCATCGGAAGAAATCTCCGCAGGGATTGAACTGGCGTCCTGTGAGTTCAGGTAGTCATATCCAATCATGCCAAACAGGTTTTTGGACCATTTTTTTTGTAATTGTAAGGACACGTTAAAAGAACGACCAATCTTCGTGTTGGTAAATACATACGCATCGGTTGGACCACCAAAAGGATTTAAGGCCCTATCTGTTGTGTCCACATAGTAAGGACGGTTATCTACACCTTTTAGGGTGCCGGTGGGTGGTTTTAGACCATAGTTACGTACCATCATGGCATTGATGTCCTTTGTGTAGATGACATCGGCAGAAACGATGTATCCATCACCAAATTTCTTGTCAATACCGATGTTGGTTCTCCAAACTTGCGGAAAACGGAAGTCCTTGGCGGTCGTTGTATAGAACCACCAGTTGGGGTTGCCGACTTGGTTGCCGACCCAAACAAATGGGAAACGTCCGGAGAATAATCCGGATCCACCCCTTAATTGAGTGCTTCTGTCCCCGTTTACATCCCAGTTAAAGCTGATTCTTGGGGAGATGTTGGGCGTTTCTTTAGGTAGCTCGGTTTGTTTGAATTTTACCGGATTGCCATCGACATCATAGTATTCGATAGACGGATCATAGCAGCAATTGCGATCAATGCTTTCTTGTGCTTTCTGTGGGGTGTCAAAGTACAAAGGCTTGTCCACACGTAAGCCTAAAGCTAAGTTGAAGTTATCTGTAAGAGCAATTTCGTCTTGTGCATAAAAAGCCAATTGTCCGACATTTGTTTCGGCTAGCGCCCAACCTTGATAGCCGGCAGCAGTGTCTTGGTCAACACCCCATGCGCCATCTTCTCCACCAAATTTTTCGTAGGTCGCTCTAGCTGCTTCTACATCGGCGTCAAAAGAACCATCATTAACTGCGGCTTCAAAGGCATCAACAGAGGCGAATCCCGGGCCAAATACTCCCGCAAAAGTTCCTAAGTTAAAGGAATTGTCAAAAGAGAATTTCTCAAAGCTAGCACCGATAGTGAAGGTGTGCTTTTTCATGAAAATATCCAAATTATTCGTAACCTGAAATACATCTTGATTCAAGCGGTTATGGATAGAAAAAGGCTCATAACCGGCTACGATGGCCCGGATACCGGCTTGGTTGATGTTGATGGTAGGGAAGGGGGCAGATTTTGCCGTTCTAAAGTCTCTAAATGCCGTATAACCGACTTGTAGATTATTGGCTACGGTATTAGTGAATCTGGATTTTAATTCGATGATACCGGATTGAATTTTGTTGTTGATGGTATATCCGGAATTTTCAAATTGTAAAGTAGTCTGATCGGGTCCCCGTCTTCCGATTGCCGAAGGGTGGGCATTTTTGTCTCTTTTGGCATCCAAGAAATTGTAAGTGGCAGTCAAGGTGTTATTCTTGTCGATGTTATAATCTAATTTGAATATACCTTTCTGATTGTCTGTCCGGTGAGTATAGCCTTCGTAAGCACCGGTCTCATAGCCGTATTTGTCTTTCAAGAGCTTGGATACCCTTTCCATGTCAGATGCGGAAACTCTAGAGACATTGGAGCCGGTAAGTCCGGGCCTTGCGGCCAAAAAGTTACTACCTAAGTCACTTCTTCTTTCTAATTCGGCGTTGGCAAAGAAGAAAAGTTTATTGCGGATGATGGGGCCACCGAAAGAAAAACCTGATTGTAAGTGATTAAGGTCGGGTACAAAAATGTCATTACCCCGCACTTTGCCACCGGTCATGTCTTGATTTCTGTAAAATCCAAATACAGAACCATGAAAATCATTGGTACCTGATTTGGTGACAGCATTGACAGATGCCCCGGTAAAGCCGGACATTTTGATGTCGTAGGGAGCGATATCGACTTGAATTTGGTCGATGGCATCCAAAGAGATTGGTTGTGCATTGGCTTGACTACCCGGAGTGGCTGCATCCAATCCAAAAGGATTGTTGAATACGGATCCATCTAAGGTAAAGTTGTTCATTTTGTTGTTACGTCCACCAAAAGAATTACCATCCGATGAAGGTGTTAATCTCGTGAAGTCCTTTGCAGAACGGGAAATAGTCGGTAATTTTTCCAACTGATTTCGGCCCACACTGGTAGATGCTCCGGTACGGTCATCGTTCATGATGGAGCTTTTGTTGGCGGTTACAGTAACGCCTTCCAACTCCACAGCAGAAGAATTTAGTTTCAAACTAATTTTTTTCTTTTGCCCAACTGTCAAATAGTAATCATCCAATACGACCGGTTCATAACCAACATAGCTGGCTTCAATTGAATAAGGTCCACCAACTCTCATGTTGGGAATCCGATAACTACCGTCATTGGAGGTGTAAGTGCCGTACTGTGTGCCGGAAGGTTTGTGGATAGCTACAACTGTAGCCGCTTCGAGGGGTTGTCCTTTCTCGTCCACTACTTTTCCGTAGATGGTTGAGGTCGTGACTTGGGCTTCCAAAACAACCATGGAGGCCACAAACAAGCTAAAAACGAGCATTATTCGTCTCATATAAATAAGTTAGTTTTGAGAATACACTCCATCTAAATGTCTCCACTTATATAGATTGTATTCCTAGTGAAGAATGAATTCCAAAAAACATTAAAAGATGGCGCAAATATAAAATGAAGAATAGTTAATTTTGAGTGAATTTTAGTTTTTTTAAATTAAAGTTTGCTTATTGTTGTTGGTCTTTGGGAATGTTGTATCTTTGCTTTCCTGTGTTGGAGGAATAGAATGGAGGAAGAGCGTGTTTTGGTCTTTGGTGCGCTCCTTCGTCGCTTTTGGTCTTTGGGGCGCAGCAAGCTGCTGTTGGGGGCTCCACTTGTTTCTCGCAGCAAGTTGCTTTATTGATATATAATAGATTTTTCGCAGCAAGCTGCTTTTTACATTTGTAATATTTTTTGAATGCGTGACAAATAATGAGGAACTTAATATGATTGACTCATTAATCGCATCGAAACTACCCGTTGCAGGCAGGCCTATGCGTCGCAGGCAAACGCCGAAGGCAAACGTCCACAGGACAAATTGAACCTGCCCGTTGCAGGCGGGCGTCCACAGGACAAATGAACCTGCCCGTTGCAGGCGGGCGTCCGCAGGACAAATTGAACCTGCCCGTTGCAGGCGGGCGTCCGCAGGACAAATTGAACCTACCCGTCACAGACAGCCGCCAAAGGCAATTGAACATATCAAAATTCCCACATTATTTTACGCCTTATTACATTTTTACAATCTTGCCTGTCAGTATTCGACCTTGATAATTCAACTGAAAAATGTAATTTCCGGCAGGTTGATTTTCGATACTGATGTCTTCATGGATTTTTTGAGTTTTTGACCAATTTTTCTCCATGACCTTTCTCCCTAGTATGTCGTAGATGCTAATGTCAATTTGATCTGCTTTGATGGATTGGACATCTAAGGTGTAAATTCCGTTACTAGGATTGGGATAAAGCTCTATGCTGACTTCGTTCAAGGGATCATCAATACCTACGATAAGCAGGTTTCTACTGGTAGAATCAACTCCACAGAAGTTAGTCGCTCGCAAAATAATGTCGTAATTGCCATTGCCGGCATAGGTGTGTACCGGATTCTCTAACATACTGGAAGTCCCATCACCAAACGTCCATAGGTAAGAATCGGCGTTGGTAGAATTGTTGGTTGTCGTTACGGTTAGGCCATTTACCCCAAAGTTAAATTGGGCGCTCGCCTGTGGATGGATGGTGACTTCGTAATCTGCGGTATCTGTCCCAAATTCATTGGTTCCGTATAAATAGGCCGGGTAGGTGCCGGCTATACTGTAAGTGACATCTACCACGCTATCTTGGGATGTTGCCGGATTTCCTCCAGGAAACTCCCAGGTGAAACTCTCTGTATTACTACTTAATGCTGCGGTATAGGTGACCGTGTAAGGGATACAACCTTCTGCTCCACTGGCACTTAGATTCACGTCCGGTGGGGCTGTAGAGCCAAAGGAAAATAATTGGTAAGAAGTATCCGAATTACAAGTACCTGTTGCAATCAACATGGCCGTGAAGTCTCCATCTCCATAAGTGTGGGTAGCGTTTACTATATTCGTTGCAGTTTGGTTGTCTCCAAATACCCAAAGCAAGGATGTGGCATTTTGAGATGTACTGGAAAAAGTCACCTGATGGTCGTTGTCCAGGTTATAATTAAAGCTGGAAGTAGTAGCCGGCATGACCGTAATTTCTACTTGTTGGGTATCCGATGAGATAGAATTAGAAGCGATGACTGTAGCGGTATGAGTTCCGGGGGTGGTAAAGACAACCGTCGGGTCAGCTTCCGTAGAAGAAGTTGGATTTCCTGTCGGGAATGTCCATTGAATGTCATTGGAGTTTTGCGCATGCGCTTGAAAAGCAACGGATAATGGGGCACATCCACTGGAAACACTGGCTGTTGGGGCAACAGATGGAGCCGAGCCTATGGTTTCCGTGATAGTCATTGTATCGCTGCCACAATTATTGGTAACAATTAAGATAATGTCTGTAACGGTATCAACAGCATACAAATGTCCCGGATTAAAACCTGTTAGAATGGTTCCATCACCAAAATCCCAAATCTGTGATGTGGCATTTTGCGAAAAATTATTGGTAGTCACCAGGTGACCATTGACGTTTACTGCAAAATTGGCAATCGGCTTTGGGTTGACGGTTACCGATTCGGGAATTGCGAAGGTTGTACCGTAAGCATTAGAAGCCGACAGGGTGACAGTATGGGTGCCCGGAGAAGAAAATACCACCGTTTGATTAATTGAGTTCGAAGTGGCGGGTGTCCCCCCTTCAAAAGTCCAATTCACACTACCGGGGTTGGTTACATCGGCGTGGAAATTCACACTCATCGGCTCACAGCCCGTTAATGGACTATCGGTGACAATAGAAGCAGTAGGCAAAAAGTCCGGAATGACTAAGCTTTGACAGGTCGTATGAGATCCACAAGGATTGCTCGTCGTTAAACAAACATTGTAATTGCCACTTGAAGAATATTGATGGCTGGGATTCGCATCAGTCGAGGTATTGCCGTCTCCAAAATCCCAAGAATAGGAGGTTGGATTGCCGGATGATAGGTCAGTAAACGATGCAGTTGGTCCATCCAAAGCAGACGAAAAGGCAGAGTTTACGGTCGGATTAACAATGATTTGTACATTATCCGTGCTTTGTCCGGAAGGATTGGTACCCACCAAAGTCGTCAGATAACTCCCCGGATTAATATAGACGACCGTTTGATCAATCAAACTGGATGTAGCTGGATTTCCGCCACCGAAGGTCCATTCTACCGAGGACGTATTGGCAGAGATATTTGCGTGATAATTGATCGTCAATGGTTGACAACCACTAGTGACATCTGATTCAATTTGGGCACTTGGTCCGTTGCCGGAAATAGTAACCTGTGAACAGAAAGTATCTGTGCTGCAAGGACCCGTAGCGATTAAACAAACCGTATAAGTGCCATCTGCAATGTAAGTATGCGAAGGATTGGTTTCTGTACTTGTCGTATTGTCCCCGAAATCCCAAGCAAAGGAAGTTGCATCCGTGGAAGTGTTGGTAAAGTTGGCGGTAAGCATAGATGTACCAGTCGCAAAATTGGCCGTCGTATTTGGTAATACCGTTATGGTTGTATTCGCGGAAGCGGAGTTGGAGCCATTATGTGCAGTCAGAGTGACCAAATAACTTCCGGCAGCGGAGAAAGTGACTGTCGGGTTCATATCTGTAGAAGCCGCCGGCATGCCGCCTTCAAAAGTCCAATCCACGTTTTGGGTATTGGAAGAGACATTGGCTGTAAAGCTGACTGTCTCGCCGATACAAACAGAATTACTCGGCGAAACTCCGATATTGGCCGTTGGTGTATTGGCAGAAATAATGACATCGGCAGTCACAGAATGGCTTCCACAAGGATTAATTGCGGTAAGCGTAACGGTAAAAGTGCCATCCGTTGTATAAATGTGCGAAGGATTGGTTTCAGTGGATGTCGCTGAGCCATCTCCGAAGTCCCAAATGTATGAGGTCGGATTACCTGTAGATGTATTGGTAAAAGTCACCGTGTTGGCGTTTGTTACTTTTGAAAAACTAGCTGTTGGTGCGGATTCTACGGTAATGTAATTGGTGATGGTTTTGGAGTCTCCCCCCGCAACATTGGCTACGGAAAGGGTCACAGAATACTGACCGGGAGTAGAATAAATGACCGTGGGGTTCGGTACATCTGATGTGGCCGGTGAGCCCCCCGGAAAACTCCAAACCCAGGCGGTAGGGTTTTCAGTGGATATATCCGTAAATTGGACGGTGAGCGGACCACATCCACTTGTAGGCGTTGCCGTGAAATTACATACCGGCGGCAAAATTAGTTGGACGTTTTGAGTGATCGTGCGTGTGCCACAACTAGGGGTTATGACATCAAGCGTTACCGTATAAATACCCGGTGCAGAATAGGTGTGTGTCGGATGTATATCGGTAGATGTGGCGTTGTTTTCACCAAAATGCCACAGATAAGTATTTCCCGAAAGGGGAGTGGTCGTATTCGTGAAAGTGACCGTGGTGCCGGCCTTATTAAATGTAAAACCGGGAATGGCCGCTTGCGTCACCGAGATATAATTTTGCTTGGTCATCACATCGGTGCCACCGGGACTAGATGCCGCTAAAGTGACATTAAAACTTCCTGCTCCATTGTAAACTACTTGCGGGTTTTCTAGGTTGGATGTTGCCGGTGTGCCTCCTTCGAAGGTCCAATTCCACTGAGTCGTATTCACCGATGAAGTACTGGTAAATTGAACCGTGTCTCCTGTACAAAGAGATGTTGGAGTAGCAGTAAAATCCGCTGTAGCAGGGGTGTTGACACTGACTGTAATGGAATAGGTGGAAGAACCACAGGAGTTGAATGCAGTTAAGGTGACCATATAGGAGCCATCTTGTGCATAAGTATGGGTAGGGCTAGTTTCTGTAGATGCCGGAGAGCCGTCACCAAAATCCCAAGAGTAAGAGGTGGCTGCGGGATTCGTTGTATTTGTAAAATTAACCGTCAGACCACTTGCACTAAGGGTAAAGCTAGGGCTTCCGGTCACGGTGATGTAATTTTGTAGGGTACCTGTACTGGATCCACTGGCATTCGTCGCAGTGAGTTGTACGTCATAAATACCCGGTGTAAAGTAGGTGATTACCGGATTTTGGTCGGTGGAAGAACTAGGAGTCCCACCGGGAAAAGTCCATTGCCAGCTCGTCGGATTTTCCGTCGATAAATCTGTGAATTGAACCGTATTCCCGGCACAGACATTCGTGGGATTGGCAGAGAAATTAATACCGGGAGTTGCGGCGGTACCTGAACAGCTTGTCTGCGGCAAGCAACCGTTGATTATGGATGCGGTTCTATTGTCAATGTCGTTTATGGAAGCCGGAGACCAAGTGGTCGAAGTTGATACCGATGGCGCCATGATAAAACCGCTATTAGGTGCATCATGTCCGGTATCAGAAGAAGACACTGCGTCAAAATTATGTCCCATTTCATGAGCGACGAGCACCCGCAAAAAGGCGGCATTGTTGGAAAAATCTTGTAAGACATGGTATTGCCAAGCAGTACAGATGGCCCCGGTATAGGACAAACCAATGGTTGATCCATCAAAGTCCCTGTTTGTCCAAAGCTCTGCGATGTCATAGTCCGAAGTTCCAAAACCATTGGCTTGGCCCCAGTTTTTGAAGGAAGGGAGCAAAGAGTTCGCATTTGTGCTATTTGTCCATGGATCTCCTCCATTGGTGTTTACCACGTACTGGGTAGTGATATTTAGGGTGAAGTCAGACGCAAAGGAGCCAATATAATTGCTTTGGGCATTATTCATTACGCCTATGTTGTGATTTTCAACATCAGCGACACTGGTATATTTTTGGTACATAGAATAATCTGAAGCAATGGCAATATCCACCAAATAGCAATCTGTAAGTGGTGATTCGGGAAGGTCTTCTTCCGGAAGGTTTTTATGGACACGTTGGGCATCGGTGACCCCACACGTACGCATACCATCATCGATGACATCTGCACGGTCGTAAACAATAACTTGGTCTTTGGGCGCATTCGGCAGGAAGTACCACAATGGCTCAATATACCAAGTCTTATTGTCCTGCGCCACAAATCCATAGAGAAAATCCTTATTGGTGGTTAGCCGGACTTCGCCATCTTTGGTTTTCGCATTCAAAGGAATGGCCCTTGTGTGCGGCGCTTCTTTTTGAGTGGATAATATTTGGTAAGACCGACTAAATAGAGATGCCGGCTCAAACTCCTCATGGATATTTATGTCTCCAAGGCTCAATTCTAGTTTTGGGCGAGTATTTTTTTGAGCTTGCGCAAAAAGCAGATTCTCATCTATTTGAAAGACCGACCATTTTTTGAATTGCTTGCGCAAAATGGGATTGTCAGTCGTTTTGGCTAATAATTGGGTAGGAATTTTGGTAAAGGGGAGTGCTTCATTGGTCTTGCCGTAAACAATAGAAACGGATAAAATAACACAAAGAAGGCTCAATCGAAATCGGGTGAAATCAAGCATCTGTCAAAGGAATTTAGGATGTTGTTTAATAAAAAACAGGAGCACCGCAAATTTAAGCTAATTTGATGTAAAATATCTCTTTTTGGTACAAAATTACGAAAATTGGTTATTTATCGCATATAATTACCTTGTTATGTTAGTGCCGGGTGACTGGGTAACACTTGGTATTCTACTCAGTACAAGTTAAAACAAGATGGTTGCGCTTACTGCACAATCAGCTTTCCCCGACTAATTCGATGACGCTCCTTGATAAAAACCGGATAAGTCCCTTTCGGCCAGTCGGCTACACGGACTTGTGTGGAATTTCCGTCAAATTTTTCTTCATGGACTACTTTTCCCGAAAGGTCTAAAATAACTAAGGTGGCGGTTCGATTCATTTCTATTTTCCGAAAGGAGATAGTCACTAGGTCCGACGCCGGATTAGGGCTTAATTGGACGTTATTTCCAAATTTTCTCGCTTCAGTTTGGGGATTATTCGTAGCGAGGATATTCGATAGAGAATAAGTTTGGATAGATCGCCCAAAGGTAGCTGCCACCAATTCATTATTGGCTACATTGTGCACTAGATCCAAAACAGGGACAAAAGGCAGGTTGGTACCGACTCGCTCCCAGTGGACACCCGCATTTTTGGTCACATAGACCCCTGCATCATTGGCCACGAAAATAATCTGATCATCATATCCGGGTAGCACTAAGATTTTGTAAATAGCCAGAGCAGGCAAATCTCCTGCAATACTTGTCCAAGAGTCGCCCATATCGGTAGATTTCCATATTTTTGCAGAAAAGTCGTTGGCCATGTAGGCGGATTCACTTACGTAAATCGTTGTATTGTCTGTCGGCGAACCAACCACGTCAGTCACATTAAAATCATTACCAAATTGATCAATTTTGTTCCACGATACTGGTTCAAAAATGTCGTATTGTCCATACCACACATTCCCGTCCGTTGTACCAACAAAGAGTAAGCCCGGTACTATCGGAGATTCTGAAAGGGTCGAAATTGTGTGGTATTTTTCCGGAGCGATGGGGCCATCTGTCATATCTGCTGAAATTGTACCAATAGCAATATTACCATTCCCAATATCATCGCCGGCGTACACCCGATAAGTACCATAAAAGGATAGTAAGGTGTCATGGTTAGACAAGAAATAGGGGGTATCCCAATTGGTTCGATCATCGGCATACTGATAATTTAGATAATCATAATTGGAACCGGTTATCTTAACGATATTCCCATATTGGGAAGAGACAAAGTAGCTATTGGAATTTTGCGGGTTGATTTGCATGGTAAATCCGTCTCCGCCCCACACACGCTCCCAAGAGTTGATGTCATTCGCATTACCAGCGGTAGTACCGTTATCTTGTAATCCTCCCCAATAGGTATCCGGATTTTGCTGATCATAAGCGGTACGGTAAACCTGATTTGTTGGTATATTTTCGATATCTTGCCAAGTAAGGGTGTTGTCTTCCGTCCGATACATCCCGCCGTCAGTGCCCAATAGTATTTTTCCGGAAGGAGTAAAGGCCATGGCGTGCATATCAGCGTGTACTTCATATTCATACCAAGGCGGGGTGGCCATTTCCCATACTCCTCCGTTATCTTGGCTACGCCATAGTTCCACTCCACTCACAAAAAGATCATTAGGGTCAGTTGGATTCACCCAGATGTTTCCAAAATACCAACCAAAATCACTTGTTACAGTTTCCAACCCTGTGGTATTCAGTGAGTTCCAGTGGATTCCGGCATCATCTGATCGATAAATACTGTGGAGTCCAAAGTCATTGCCAATATAAACGGCATAAACTTTTGTCGGATTAGAAGGATATATAGCCAAGCCTATTCGACATAAATCATACTGCGGAAGACTATCCTGAATAATTGTCCAAGTAGTTCCGCCGTCAGTTGTCTTATGAATTTTGGCAGCCGGGCCGGTTGCGATGGATACTGTGTTGGTTCGGTAGCGATCCCACCCTGCGGCAAAAATGGTATTGGCATCATTAGGATCCATGACCATATCTATTATTCCTGCTTGGTCACTAATAAACAATACCTGTTGCCAAGTGACTCCTCCATCAATGGTTTTATAGAGCCCACGGTTATTGTCTTTGCGCATAGGAAAGCCCATGGCACTCACATAGATGGTGTTTGGGTCATTGGGCGACACGATGATTTTGGATATGATGCCAACATCTTCTAATCCCAAGTGCTGCCAAGTAGCTCCCGCATCCAAGCTTCTAAATATTCCATTGCCAATACTGGGATACCCGCCTATCGCCACATCTCCGGTACCCACATAAACCGTATTATGGTTGGATGGATCAAGCACGATACTGCTGATGGCTGAAAATTCATTTTGGTCAAAAATAGGCTCCCAATTAAGCCCTCCATCGACGGTCTTAAACAGTCCTCCAAGGCCAAATCCGATATAAATGATATTTTCATCCGTAGGGTCAACGGTTATTTCATTAATTCGGCCGCCTAAATTACCCGGGCCTTGAACCGTCCATTCGCCGTCTGTATCTCGAAATTGTTTAGCTAATTGCGCCTTCAACTTTGCCTGCTTCATCCCTTTTCTATACGCATCTATATCCACTCCATTGGCACCGGCCATTTGATCAAAAAAGCCTTCATTGGGGATACCGTGATTGGGGGATTCCGTAGTGTTATTTGCTGTCCTTTCGGAAAAGGTGCAAGATGTTCCAAGAAAAAATAATAAAGAAAATAGAACTAAATTCTTCATAAGTATTGTTTTTAGTGACAAATATACAAAAAATCGGGAATAAAACTATTTGCATAAAACAAGGACAAAGTTGGGTCGTCCCGTTAATTGACCGGGTCATATCTGAAGTTGCCCCAATACGTCCGGCAGGGCAGTGCCACTGCATCATCATGGCAAAATGGGGTTTTTAAGATTTTGCATCTACTGCTGATAAAAATATGACGAAAATTGGAGCAAAAAGGGTATTTTTTGGCGGAAGCCTACGGAAATCTAAATAGTTACAGAAAAATTGAGGTATTAGCTCATCAATCCTTATCTTTGCAGAAAATTTAAAGGACATGGAGAAATCGGCAACAAAGTTAAAACCAATCGTTTGGAACTCGCCAAAAATTAAGCAGGCTTACAACAAAAAATACAAGAAGGGTAAGTTGACTTTTTTCAAAATATCTAACCCGGAAGGAGATCTCGATTTTTTATTGTCTGAAAAAATGCTTAAACATCGTAAAGCTGCCGCCAAATTACTCTATAAAGCCGCCAAAAAACACTATAAGCATTGCCGTAAAACTTTGGCTAACGTCGGTACGACCCACTTGCAAAACAAGGAAATTAGTGACCTTGAGCGGGATTTAGTCACCGCCAAAATGCTCAAAATTCAAGCTAAAGAGTATTATAAGCTGGCCAAAGGGGATTACTTAGCCATTCGCTTGAAAGGCTAGATTTATCTGATTTTTCACTTCATTTTGGTCCGATTGCATCATTTTTGGATTTAGAAGGAGTAACCCTATGGGTTTGTCCTGTAGTATATTTTTGGTGCAAATCCACTCTATTTTTCATCTCCTTAATGCATCATTTTTAACGACCGGTCTATGAAAACAAAGTCACACAGCAATAAGAAAGTTAATCTGATTACCTTAGGTTGCTCCAAAAATTTAGTCGATTCGGAAAATATCATCACACAACTTAGACATGGTGATTGGAATGCCGAACACGAACAACCGGATAATGCAGAAGTAGTCATCATCAATACTTGCGGTTTTATTGAAACCGCCAAACAGGAGTCTGTCGATACCATTATTCAATTTGCGCAAGCGAAATCCAACAAAGAAATAAAAAAACTATATGTTACCGGCTGTCTTTCACAACGTTATCGGCAAGAGCTCGCCAATGAGATTCCGGAAGTCGATGCTTGGTTTGGTACTTTAGAATTGCCGGAATTATTAGCTAAGTTTGATGTGGATTATAAGCATGAACTGATTGGCCAACGTCAAACCACGACTCCCAAGCACTTTGCTTATTTAAAAATTGCGGAGGGTTGTAGTCGTACTTGTGCTTTTTGTGCGATTCCGATGATGCGCGGCTCTCATGTCAGTCGAACTATTGAATCCCTAGTGGAAGAAGCCAAGAATCTAGCTTCCATGGGCGTCAAAGAATTGATG
Source organism: Saprospiraceae bacterium (assembly GCA_024762995.1). Lineage (GTDB taxonomy): Bacteria > Bacteroidota > Bacteroidia > Chitinophagales > Saprospiraceae > HyVt-613. Next base: position 21,204 of record JANTGI010000018.1, read on the forward strand.
TTGATTTCTCAAGAATTGACTTATTACGGCTTAGATATTTATAAAAAAAGAGTTTTAGCAGATTTAATAAAGGCATTGACGGAAGTGGACGGGATAGAATGGATTCGTTTGCATTATACCTATCCGGGGCGTTTTCCGATGGATGTGTTAGATGTCATGGCTGCTTCCGCCAAAGTTTGTAATTATTTGGATATTCCCTTGCAACATGTATCGAATAGGGTACTAAAAAATATGAAGCGGCACACCAAAAAGAAAGACGTTTATGAGGTAATAAGAGCAGCTAGGGAACGTGTGCCGGGCATAGCCATACGGACTACTTTTTTGGTTGGTTTTCCGGGAGAAACGGAGGAAGATTTTGAAGAATTGCTTGATTTTATCCGGGAGATGAAGTTTGAGAGAGTCGGAGTATTCCAGTATTCCCATGAAGAAGGGACCAGTGCTTATTTTATGGAGGACGATGTCCCTGAAGAAGTGAAAGTGAGTCGTGCCAACCGGTTGATGGAAGTTCAACGATCCATTTCGGAACAAAAAAATGCCGCTTTAGTCGGGGAGACCTTAAAAGTTCTTTTTGACCGTAAGGAAGGAGGTTATTTTGTGGGTCGGACAGAATTTGATTCTCCGGATGTGGATAATGAAGTATTGGTCCTTGCGGACAAAAATTTTGTGCGTATTGGTGATTTTGCCCATGTCCTGATAACAGATGCCACGGAATTTGATTTGTTTGGGGATGTTGTTCCGGAGCACCGGACATAAAAAAACAGCGGACGTTGAACCTTTGTTCTGTCCGCTGCTGTAAAATAAACCCCCCAAATTATTCTTCATCAATCCGCTATTGCGGTAGATATTTTTTCTTGTGTGTTACGTCTTCTAATGAGCAAATAAAATGCCATTAATCCATTGAATATCAGTAGTTTGTAATATTAAAACTATATACCTTCTATAGTTCATTGATTGCTAATAGACATAAAAACAATAAAAATGTAAAGGCATTCTTTACAAAAATAATTGGCCCTGACGGCTTACATTTATTTTGATTGTTTTCCTTAGAACAAAAAAATCCATTACCTTGTGCTTTTAATCAATAAAAGTAACTATTTAGGTACCTGCTAGTTTTTGCCATAAAATGCCCTTTTTGCACCCCTACCTGATCAGCAGGCAAGGTCAACAGGTGCAATAATGTCTATTTTCTGCCTAAAAACAGGAGCACCTAAACAGTTACCAAAAAAAGATGAATGGACGAAAATCCAAAACAGCATAGGAATCTTATTTTTCTCCCTTTTTTCTTTGGTCTAGTGATGGTTGGGGGGATGCTCATCGGTCTGAAAATGAAAGACTCCACCAATGTTTTTGAAAAAATAGACGGGGAAGAGTTTTCTAAGCATACCACGATGGAAGCTCCTTTGATGCAAGTGATCCGGTATATAGACTCCAAGTATGTAGATTCTTTAGATCAGGGGGAGTTTGCAGAGACTGCCATCCGAAACCTTATCCGGGACTTGGACCCGCATTCTGTTTATATGCCTGCAAAGGCGTATGTGCACAGCAAAGAACAATTGAGTGGGTCATTCGTGGGCATAGGAATCGATTTTTTGATGATAAATGATACCGTGACCGTTGGCGGAATAGTAGATAATGGGCCTGCCGACCTAGCCGGTTTGCACACGGGTGATAAGATATTGATGGTTAAGGATTCTCTCATCTCAGGTGTAGATTTGACTGCGGACTCGATTGTGGCCTTACTGAAAGGGGAGCGGGGAACCACCTTAAACCTTACCTGCCTAAATCGTGCCACGCATAAAGCATATACGACCAATATTACTCGTGATGAAATTGATTTACCTAGTATCCCTGTTGCATTTATGATAAATGGGACGACCGGATATGTCAAAATAACCGGATTTTCGGCAACCACATCCCGTGAATTTGCGCAAGCGGTCAAAAAGCTTATTGATGAGAAAGGAATGCAGGATTTGATTATTGATTTGCGCGACAATCCCGGGGGCTATTTGCAAGAAGCAGTGGAAGTTTTGAATCATATCTTTTTGGATAAGCATAAGCTGCTAGTTTATACTTCCGGTGCTAAAGTAGGTAAAAAAGACTATGAATCTAACGGGGCTAGTCGCCTGAATATCAAGAAAATAGCTGTTTTGATTAATGAAGAATCTGCGTCAGCCGCCGAGATTACAGCCGGTGCCTTGCAAGATTGGGATCGTGCTGTTATAATCGGAAGACGTAGTTTTGGAAAGGGGCTGGTACAAGAGGAAATGCCCTTGGTAAATGGAGGGGCGGTGCGTATGACTGTCGCGCGATATTTTACCCCGTCCGGCAGATGTATTCAGAAAGATTATTCGGATAGGATGTCCTATGACAGAGATTTGGAAAGCCGATTTAATAATGGAGAGTTTTATCACAAAACCGACGTACCCGATACGGATACCACTTCCTATTTTACGGCTAACGGACGCCCGGTACATGGAGGCGGAGGCATCACTCCCGAAATATTTGTCGCTATGGACAGTATGTTGGTGAATCAGCATTGGTATATTTTGAATAGTATGTCTTACCAATATATTTTGAGTCATCCGCAGCAGGTGTCTAGTACCGATGAAAAGGATTTTTTGAAAAATTATGTGGTCTCCGACAAGATGGTCGATGATTTTGTCGCTTACGCAAAAGAGAAGAATGATGTATTGGAGACGGTGCCCGTCGAATATTTTAGACCTTTCGTCAAACGCACGTTGAAAGCATATATCGGCAAATTAAAATTTGGGGAGGATATGTACTACAAGGTGTTGGCCACCGACCATGATGATTTTGTGAAAGCAGCCTTAAAGCAGTTGAAGAAAGATGATATTTTGGCCGTGGATGGAAGCGGAGAATAAATTTTAGAGTGTTCCGGAAAATGAGGTAGAACCATACGAAAAAGGTATTTGTGACAAAGCCATGTCCTAACCAAATAGTTACAAAAAAATGAAATATAATTTAGAGGTACTGTCCCCGAGTCCGGCCGGCTGGATTGAGGCAGTAATGAATGATTTTGATTCTTTTTTGATTAGTCATGCAGATGGCGAGCGAAAAGTATCTGCTTTTGCCCTTGGCCTTGTGGCTAAGTATCCAAGCTTCACCAAGATAGTCCCGGCGTTGATTGAGATGGGTGTCGAAGAGTTAGAACATTTTCAGCAGGTATATGGCTTGATGGATGAGCGTGGTTTGGTGCTTCCGCAAAAAATCGCCAAGGATATGTACATGGTCGAATTGACGCAACAATGTCGGCATGGTCGTATGGATAGGCTGATGGACCGCCTGATAATCGGCTCTTTGGTGGAAATCCGAGCTTTGGAGCGGTTTAAGTTGGTGGCAGACCATCTGACAGATCCGGCTTTGAAAAGGTTTTATAAGATATTGTGGGCATCAGAAGTAAAACATGGAACGGCATATATTGACTTGGCCATGAAGTATTTTGAGCAAGATAAAGTGCTGGAACGAGCGCAATGGTTTTTTGAATATGAAGCAGATTTGATACAGCGAATTGAGATAAAGCCGGCTTTGCATTAAGTGTGGACGTGATTTGAGAAGCGGAGTATAAAAAAAAGAAGCCGCCTAAAGTTTTTACTTTAGGCGGCTTCTTTGAAATAAAAAATATTCGGTCCTAATTCTCAAATTTAAAATTATAGGAAATAGTCCCACATTGCTTGCTAGGCCCGCCTTTGGTAAATCTAAATCCTTTGGCATTTTTCTTAGCTATAGCTATCAATCGGGCATCTGTGGTTGTGGACCCTTTTTGCGTAAAATCAGCTGAGATCACTTGACCAGAGCTGTTGACGCAGACCTTGATGGTTACCCGTCCTGATTTGTTGGTCGTATTTCTTACTTTTGGTGCGCCCAAAACTCCGCGATCACCAAGACCACCACCTACTTTACCGCCGCCAAAACCAACTTTAGTTGCATTAGGGTCTCCGGTTGGAAGACCTTGGCTGCCCGGCTTATTTGTATTACCTTGGCCCTTACCTTTTCCATCACCGAAAGGATTGCCAATCTTATTCTTAGCCGCTTCATAATCTGCCTTTTTCTTTGCTTCTGCTGCTTTTTTCTTTGCTTCCGCTTGTTTTCTTTTTCTGGCTTCTTCCGCAGCTTTGGCATCTGCATCGGCTTTTTCTTGACGTTTCCTTCTTTCTTCTGCTTTTTTTCTGGCAATAGCCGCTTTTTCTGCCGTGGTGAGCACTTTTTTGGTGGGCTTGGGTTTTGTGACTTTTTTAGGTTTAGTGGGCTTCTCAACGGGTTTGGGTTCCGGATCCGGTTGAGTTTCTTCTACCACATCTTTTTGTGCTTCGGGTGGAGTGGGGCTTAGGTCAGGGTCTATGTCCTGGGTAATTGGTCGGTCATTGCCCATACCCACGTCAGGTTCTCCGAAAGAAACGGCAATCCCTTCTTGTCCCGGAGGAGGAACGGGATAGGTTAAAAACGGGAGAATTAATAAAATAACAATCCCCAGATGGATAACACCACTAGTAATCCGGCTTCTTTGTTCATCTTTTTCTTGAATATCACTCATGGTTCTTTTGTTTTGGGTTAGACAAAATTGATACGGGTAAGACTCCTAAATGGTTGGTTTTGGTGTATGGGCACATTTTAGTTAAGCCAATATTAACAAATATTAGTCCACTTCAGCCGCCATTATGGTTTGGATATGGTATTGCATCGCCAAGCTCATGATAGGTACGACACTCTCTATCGGGGCATCCTTGTCCGGCGCAATAGTTATTAAAGGTTTATTTTTTCGCGCAAGCCGCTGTAGCTTTCTGGAGATTCGATCCAGAGACATTCTAGAGCCATCATATCGGTAAGTACCCCTTTTGGAAATGGAAATTTCAGGAATTTTACTCTCATCCGTTGAAACAGCCGTACTTTCATGTCCGGGCAGCTTAAGGTTTAGTGCATTAGGGGTCACCAAGCTGGAAGTCAACATAAAGAAGATAAGCAAAAGGAAGATGATGTCGGTCAAAGACGACATATTAAAAGTAGGCTCAATTTTAGATCTTTTCTTTAGTCCCATGTCTATTTTTTTGGCACTTCTTTGGTGGCAATAATGGCTCTCATCTTCAAGCTATTGGCAATTTCCATTACCTTCATCACTTTTTTGAAGGGCACCCCTTTTTCTGCCGCAATAGTGATGGTGGCATTTTTTTTATTTTCCTGGGAAGCCAACGTTTGCCTGACTTTGCTTTTGAGTTGAGACGGTTTTACTTTTTGTCCGTTAAATTCCCAGGTATTGTCTTTTTTGATGCCGACGGTAATATTCACGGGAGCGACTGTTTTGGAGTTACTTTCCGGAAGGTCGTACTGATCCATCTTGACAACAGTGGAGGTCAACATGAAGAAAATCAACAATAGGAAGATGATGTCCGTCAAAGACGACATGCTAAACTCGGGCGATATTTTTGCTCTTTTCTTAAGGGCCATGAGGCTGTTTTTAAGAAGGCTCTTGTAATAAATCCATAAAATCTGTGGTCGAACGCTCCATCTTGAACACCGCTTTATCAACCATCGCCACTAGGAAGTTGTAACCGGCCAAAGCAAAAATCCCAACGACTAATCCAAAGGCGGTCGTTATCAATGCTTGATAGATACCACTGGCTAAATCACCTGGGCCCACATTCTTCGCTGTGGCCATCGTGTAAAAAGCCATAATCATCCCGGTTACGGTACCAAAAAATCCAACCATCGGCGCAATACCGGCAATACTCGCTAGTGTAGAAAGGTTTTTTTCCAGCTTAAACAACTCCAAGTTACCTACGTTTTCGATAGCGGCGTCGATATCGCGAAGTGGCTTACCGATACGCATTAATCCTTTTTCCACCATTCTGGCGACCGGCGTGTCTTGGGTTTTACATAGTGCGATGGCTGCTTGAATATTGCCCGCTTGGACGTTCATGCGTATGTTATTCATAAAATTTTCATCGACTTTGGAAGCACGCTTGATGGTTGCATATCTTTCGAAGAAAATGTAGGCGGCCATAAAGGACATCGCTAAAATAGCCAATACAATGATGATACTTAAAATCCCACCGGAGGAGATAATGGTCCACAAACTTTGGCTTTTGTGAGTCAAATTCACATCTTGCAAAAACAACGGATTAAAATTCATGATTTTGTAGGTTCGTTTTGATGGAGAAGAGGCTTTGTATTGACCTATATTCTCATCTTGTTAAAAGCAAATTCTCAAAGCGATATGATTTAACGCTTATTTTTTCTGTAATATTAGCCTTTCGGCAAAAAAAACTTTTTAATTTTGCCATCCGGAAATAGATGGGGCAAATATAGTCATTTTTTTAATTTTGCATACCTTTCTCCCTGATTTTCAGCCTAAAAGGATATTTTTATGGGTTCATTGACCGTTTTTACGCAAGTAGCAAATTTTCTCAAGGAAAATCAGGTGACTTTTGTGGCTGTTTCCAAAACACGACCTAATCAAGCCATCTTGGATAGATATGCCCTAGGACATCGAATCTTTGGGGAAAATCGAGTGCAAGAACTTGTCGCCAAGCACCAAGACCTTCCAAAGGATATTCAATGGCACCAAATCGGTCACCTACAAACCAATAAGGTGAAGTATATTGTGCCGTTTGTTGCGTTAATCCACGCCGGCGACAGCCTGAAACTTTTGCAAAAAATCAATGTGGAATCGGGCAAGGTGGACAGGGTGCAAGATGTTTTGTTGCAGGTAAAAGTGGCACAGGAAGAGACTAAACATGGTTTTTTGCCCGAAGAATTGGAGGATGTATCGCTCCTTACGGAAATAGCTGAATTGCCAAATATCCGCGTTAAAGGCATCATGGGGATGGCTTCTTTTACTTCTGATCAGGGGCAGGTGAGACGGGAAATGAAGAAATTGCGGCAGGTCTTTGAGCAAGTTCGAGATACAAATATTTTTGGCGATGCTTTTGGAGTGCTTTCCATGGGGATGTCCGGAGATTATAAAATTGCGGTGGAAGAGGGGAGTACGATGGTGCGGATTGGGAGCCTTGTTTTTTGAGGAGGTCTTTGGGGCGCTCCCTGCGGTCGCTTTTGGTCTTTGGGGCGCTCCTTCGTCGCTTTTGGTCTTTGGGGCGCAACAAGTTGCTTTTGGTCTTTGGGGCGCTCCTTCGTCGCTTTTGGTCTTTGGGGCGCAGCAAGCTGCTTTTGGCTAGGGGGCGCAATAAGTTGCTTTTTTGGGCGCAGCAAGCTGCTTTTGGTGGGGAGGCGCAACAAGTTGCTTTTTATGCGCAACAAGTTGCTTTTTTATGCGTGGGAAGTTGCTTGGGTTAGTCGGTGATTAATTTTCGGTTCTTTTTTTGTTCGTTATTACTTTCGTAAATGGCGTATTGTTCGTAATAGGTTTTGTTTTTGTTGTCCCAAATTGATTTTCCGATGTCTGAAAGTTGGATAAGATCGTCGTAGAGTTTATTGCCCAGGATGACCCTTTTTTCGACGGCGATGTCTCTTTCTGCGACTTTGTCTTGTTGGATGTTCATGCTTTTCTCGAAGGCATTGGCTGCGGTTTGTACACGCATTAAGGCATCTTCGTTTAGTCCGGTTTCTGCGAGGAGATTTAATTGTTTGCGACCTACGCGAGCGACTCTCCGCCCACAAAAGAGTAATTGGGCATCGGACATGTCGGACATTTTGGCGGTTCCATAAGCGCGGTAGCGTCCTGAGCGTTGCCCGTATTTCATGGCGACACGGGTCATGACGGCACGAATGGCTGATTTGAGTAGATTGGCCTTGTCATATTTTTTTTCGGTAACGACCATTTGATTGCCCACTAATTCGTCGTCATTCGGCAAGTTGTAAAATTGTAAAGCCCTTGATTGGATGCCCTTGAGCTTTGTCATCGACATCCCAAATTCTTTAAATGAATTCATGTCACGTTGTGCATACTTGAGTCGATCGACCACCATCGCGTAAAGGTCGGCATCTGGAAAGTTGTATTTTCTATAAAATCCCTGCTTGCGCATAATTATCAGTTTTAAATTAAAGCAATAGGACGCTTTTTTGGTATGCGGCAAATATAAGATATTTGTTAAAATAAAACAAATTAATTGAAGAAAAAAACATTTATGTTTATTTCTTTTACTCATTCATAATTTTCCCTGATGGAAATATGACTATGACTTAACTTACTGTATTTCACTTAACGATACGACGGTATCGCTCTTTCTTGACTTTGTGGTATCGGTGAAAGGCTTATCTGCTGCAGGCAGGGGTCAAGGGGGGGTAAATTTTGGCTTCTGTCTATTTCCCGTCCGACAACTGACAGACGACCAATGAAGTTGGATTACGGCTTTACAAAAGATTGATTTGTTTCATGACCATCAGGCGACTGCATTTTTAAGGTATAAGTTCCTTTCGGAAAAGAGCTGACGTTGATAGAATAGGTATCTTTCGGAAAACGAGTTATTTCCTTGAAAAGGACTATCCGACCGAGTGCATCTATGAGATGAATAGTGACATCTTTTCCGGCAAATTCATCGGATTGGATAAAAATGTGATTGCTGGCCGGATTGGGTGAAAGGCTGATTTTGTTATTTATTGCAGGATCGTTTGTCTGTACGATGGGTTGGAAATTTGCCGTAAGGCTATAGGTCGATCCGGAAATATTTACGGTGGTTTGTGGCTGGTTGCCTAAAGTATTGTCCGACCAACCCACAAATTCATAACCGGATGCCGGAATTGCCTTTACAGGAATGTCAACGCCGGCAAAATAAATTCCTTGCCAAGGTAAATTGGATTCACTTAAAGTTAAAGTGCTAAATTCAATAGAGCCGCCTTCTATCGGATTTGCTGAAAGGCTGACTATCGTCGTATCGGTGATTTCGGCATATTGCTGGACAAAATGTTCTCTTACGACACCGCTCCTTCCGCTGATAAAGTGTGCTACTTTCGCAATGTCATTGTCCCATCCGTCAAAGCATTGGAACCACTTACACTGATGTTGGTGCATTTCCGGGCGATATCGATCGACAAACTCGTTAAGGCGATTGTTGAGGCGATTTGCATTGAATAAGACATTTAGTTGGTCCGCCATACGGTTGATAAACTTCGTCCGCCACAGAGCATTTTTTGCGCAAGCTCTAAATGGGCGAGTGGACCATTCCGGATTGGGCCAATCCCACCCGGTATCATTGTAAAGACGTAGGAGGGCATTGTCATGGTAATCGCCGGAATTCCAAGAGCCATCTTCGTTGTAAAGAGAAAAGGTGTAGTCCAAGTCGAAGACCATCCAGCGCCATTTACCGTCAGGGCCTTTTTCTTTCCATCGCCGATTATTATTAGCCGGCCAATCGGTATTGTTGATATAAATATTGAACGTAAGATAGTCTATGTAATCATCTACATCCATTACTTTGGTCAATGAGTCATAATTGGAAGGGATGGACATATCGGTCGCCAGCAGAAAATCCATGTATTCGTACCATGAATCCCAAGTACCGTTTTTTACTTCATCTACATCTTTAAGGTAATCATATTCACTTTTGGAGAGATTAAAATGCGTTTTGATATAACGCTTGTCTAATCGCTCCCTGATGTTATAAATCCCCCTGTATTCGCCATTAAAATAAGCAATAGTCGGCCGATAGCTTTGGAGATAAAGTCGAGGTTGGTCAATAATAGTACCGACATCTGACAAGTCCGCCACTAAACTGGTGGCGAAAGCATCTCTGAATATGGTTTTGTCCCAGTCTTGTCCCGAATTGCGCAAGGTGAAACTGCCATATTTTTCGTAAGGTAACTGCGGGAAAATTGGATAATCAAACTGCTTTTCTCCGTTGTAAGTAGCGGCTTTGATGGCAATGGATTTGTGAGGAAATTCGGCGCTTCCCGTTCCTTGAATCTCTACTTGCGCAGGTTGACTAAACGCCAGACTGCCATCCATCTCAAAAAACGCTAAATTGGCAGGACGCTCCCAGTTTTCAAGATAATTGACATAAATACCGGTGGCCGGATCATAAAAATCAAATGGATCAAAAGTCAAAAAAACAATGGGGAAGCTATGATACGTATTAATCAAATACATTTTGGTCTCTACCGGACTGGGGCTGTAATTGGTGCCGGCAACTATTGCACGTATAGACATCGAAGAGTCAATGGAAATGGGTGTTTGATATAGATTAGAAGAGATTGTCGGAAGACTCCCATCGGTGGTGTAATAGATATTGGTACCGGGTGTGCTGGAGTACAAAGAAAGTGAAATGGGATTGCTAAAAATTCCATTGTTGTGGGAGAATAAAGGTTTGTCCGCTTGCGGAAGTGAGACCATATTTGTGGCATAGGGGGTCGGCGTTGTGAAAAAACTCCAATCCGGACTATTATCCGTCGTACGGCCATAGGAAATATCCGTCGTCTGTTGCCCAAAAGATAGTGTATCCAAAGCCAAGGTATCCACAGAAAATAGACCTAATTGCTCTCCGGAAGCTTTTAATTTGGCATTGACATGTAAGGGACTTTGGTCAGTTTGTTTGTCTAACCACAGGATTTTGTAGGAATGCGGGGCCATAATGGTTGAGTCCGGATGGTCGGTAGGAAATTGCCATAAGGTTGGATTGGACAAATCATCTGTCAAAAACATACCCGCCAAGTTGATACTAGTGTCCGAGGCATTAAATAATTCGATCCAATCGTCATATTCTCCCATTTCATCTTGTAGGATAGACGAATTGGAAGCCATAAATTCATTGATGACTATGGCTTGCGAAAAAATAGAGTAGGGGGATAAAATAACTAAAAAACAGAGTATTAGTCTGTTGAAATTTGTCAATCGGCTCATAAGTGATTTAGTTTCCTTTGTTTTATTGCTTCATGGATCTGGGGGAAACTATAATTACGGTGAAACAAAGTTAAAGATTAAATGGCTATTTGTCAAGTAGATACGATGCCCGCATCGTATCTACACATCAAAAATTGTGCCCTGCCTGAGCGGTAGGCCGGTGCGGCATACATAAAAAAATGTCTATTTCTTGCCTAAAAACAGAGGCACCTAAATAGTTACGAAAAAAGAAAGGTGAAAAGATGGATTAGGTAATCAAAATTACCTAACTTGCCCACTCAAATAAAATTAACAACCTGAGTTCGATTAAAAATTTGAGATTCCTTTTCTTAAATTTTTATTATTCAAGACTTAAAATTATGGAAGCATACATCGTAAAGGCCTATAGGACGGCAGTTGGAAAAGCAAAAAAAGGTAGTTTTAAGAATTATCGTTCGGATGATTTGGCCATTAAGGTTATTCAGCATATTGCCAATGACACTCCCCAGTTAGACCCATCTACCGTCGATGACGTTTTTGTGGGATGCGCTAACCCGGAAGGAGAGCAGGGCTTACAAATGGGGCGGCAGATTTCTTTACGTGCGCTAGGGCAAGATGTGCCCGGTGTTACCGTTAACAGATATTGTGCTTCCGGTTTAGAAACCATAGCCATGGCTGTTGGAAAGATAAAAGCAGGGATGGGACATATCTTTGTGGCCGGCGGTGCAGAGAGTATGAGCATGATTCCTATGGCCGGGTATAAATTTGCCCCCAATTATGACGTGGCTACGTTACATCCGGATTATATTGTGAGCATGGGAGTGACTGCTGAAGCGGTTGCCCGCAAATATGGCATTACTAGAGAAATGTCTGATGAATTTGCTGTGAGATCACATCAACGGGCCGCAAAAGCGATTGATTCCGGACGCTTTAAGAGCCAGATAGTACCTATAACGGTTAAAGAAGTCTGGGTGGAAAATGGTGTCCGAAAAGAAAGAGAATTTGTCATGGATACGGATGAAGGTGTTCGGCGAGATACATCTATGGCTGGTTTGGCAAAGCTAAGACCTGTTTTTGCAAAAAATGGAGTGGCGACAGCCGGTAATTCATCACAAACTTCTGACGGGGCGGCGTTTACCTTGGTGATGAGTGAAGAGATGGTCAAAAAATTGAATGTAGAGCCCATCGCCCGATTGGTGACTTCCGCTGTCGCAGGAGTGGACCCGCTGTATATGGGCATTGGGCCTATTGCGGCTGTACCTAAAGCCTTGAAGCAAGCCGGTATGAAGCTGGATGATATAGATTTGATAGAGTTAAATGAAGCTTTTGCGACTCAAAGCTTGGCAGTTATTAACGAACTAGGCCTGAATCCTGATATCGTCAATGTCAATGGGGGAGCCATTGCATTAGGACATCCTTTAGGTTGTACCGGTGCCAAATTGACTACTCAAATCATTAATGAACTCCGTATGCGTGATAAAAAATATGGCATGGTCACCGCTTGTGTCGGTGGTGGGCAAGGTATTGCCGGTATTATTGAATTGCTATAAATAGGGAGAAAACTTTAAGTTTCAGAGTCTTGTATATCTACTATTTCCTTGACATTATGACTCTGTTTAACTTCTTGAATCTTAAATCTGCATTCTTAAATCTTCAATCTTTTGGGAAGTGGGGGTTTGCGGATTCCTGGATATGGATTTAAGATGGACGATATACGAAATAAGATTTTTGAAGTGCTGCCGCAGCGACAATGGAAACATAGGTTTTGTAGGATTATAACTTCTTAAATCTTAAATCTTAAATCTGCATTCTTAACTCATAAAATCTTTTGGGAAGTGGGTTCTGGGGATTTTGGATATGGAGTTAAGCTCAATAAAAACAGCGGAAAAAGACCTTCGTCTCCTCCGCTGCCGTAAAATAAACCCCCCAAATTATTCATCGCCTTTTCAGGCTGTCTCTCGTAGTATGTTAGTGTCTAGGTGTCGCGGGGGTTTTCCGTAATCTGTGACTTCCAAAGACAATATTCTAGTTGCAAATGAAGTGCCACAATCGAGAAATTTCTTGATTTATTAGTCGAGCGCATGTTTAATGCCTTGATAATGAGCGCTTATAAGACAAAAAAATATGTGAAACGGATTTTTTGCGGAAGCTGCAGATATTCCCAAACAAAAATCCCTATTCAATCAATTTGATCGAATAGGGATTTTTTGTCCGGTTGGCTCTAGGTCTTGCCACCAGAGCAATGGATTTTGGGTGGAACCATTAGTGTTGCATGATGACGTGGTTATTGTTTTCGTCAATATACTCAAAGGTCGATGCGTCTAATTTGATGATGTTTAAAGTGTCATGCAAGGTGTTGCCAAATGCCTGATAAACTTTTGCTATCTTGGTATCATCTTCAAAAAAGGTCCAATCACCGACTAACATTGTTTCGTTGCTTACGCAAAGATTATTACCATAGTCAATGGTAAATTTGTTGTCTGTGCCAAAAGTAAAGACATCGTCTGCTTCACAATCTCTAAGTTGGTTGTTGAAGGTTTTGTACTTCCAAGTGGCTTCGGTTAGGAAGTCCTTGCGGGTTTTTTCTGGGGCGACCGGATCATCTTTTTTGCAAGCTGTAAGTCCAATGAGCCCAAACGCTAAAAGCAAAAGAAATTTTTTCATGAGTCAAAGTGTTTTGGTGAGTTAGAAGTGGCGCGTTTATATG
>JANTGI010000019.1 GCA_024762995.1 Saprospiraceae bacterium
ACCACAATATCCAACTTCCTATGGTTTTTTACAAATCTTTTCTTACAGAACAATTGATTTGAATAAAAAATATGAAATCATTAAACTCTTTAAGCCATGATAGAAAAACACTATTACTTTTTGGGAATTGGTCTATTCTTCTTACTATTTGGTAGTTGCGGCAACGATAAAGATTGTCACTGCATATATGACAATACGGAAATGTCTTCCGACGAAAAATGTCATTGTCCAGAAGGATTCTATCAGTTTGGAGAATATTCTAGCAGTTGCGATGAGTTAAAAAAAACAGGGATTTGTTTTGAAAAAAAAGAAAACAGATATCTGATGACACATGATTGTAAATGTACGACGCTTACTGCTTATGATAGTGTTGGAGTTGGGCTTAATACGTTCGGGTTAAATTGGGCCAATAAATTTACAGGTGGCGGTAGGGGTGGGCTTACGGGTGATTATTATTTGGAAAAACCTGATGGCAATGAATTCTATTTCACCTACATTTCATCTGATATCGACTCAGCATTCCCGGATATTGAATGTGAAGGCGAATACCCAGCCAATGCGTTTGGTTTTATGAAAGGAAAGTTTAATCCTGAAAATACGTACTGCAAGACGAAAATCTACTGGAAAGTAGGTAGTACTATCGTGGATTCCTGCAATGTTGAATTACGGAGATAGCAATTTTCGGTAACACTATGTATGACGGAATGCCAGCCGAAAAAAGGCTGGCACTCCGCATACAATTACCATTAGCGAAAATTAAAGAAAATAATAATAGTACTCCATTATCGAGCAAACAGAATAGAGCCAATCATTGCGAATTTGGCTAAAACCACTCAGATTAGAGAATTGCTCAATGGCTAGTAGATTATTTTTAAGAATTGATTTTTGTTACGGTCAATTGACCAAACTCGCTCATTGATTGAGTGGGTAAATTATTATAATTTTGACTAAATGAAAAAGTATTTTTATTTATTGTTTCTTTTGGGCTTGTGTTTCAGGCCTGTAAGAAGCCTTCGGAGAACTTGATGTCCGAGAATTCGCAGAAAATTGAAACTGTCCAAAGTCGCTCCGAAATCGTGACAAAAAACCTTGAAGGAGAGATTAGTTTGGGAAAAAAAAGGCCAAATCCGCTTACTCCTGAAAATATGAAGCAAGCTTATAACAATCTTTATGATAGCAAAATTGAGAAAGTTCTACCAACACATAAGTATGTAAGATTTTTGCCTACATTCGCAGAACTTAAGCAATTACAAGATATGGATGATTTAGACCTGATTGATTATCCATTAGATAGAGTCATTATTAAAGATGGTTCTTTTTATCATGATCCAAGTATAGGAGCTAATCAAATTACATGGCAATATGCAATTGTTCCCATAGATTTCAAATCTCCAGTTAATGTTACTGAAGTTTTAGATGAAATGGTAATTGTTGATTATGATTCACATTGGGTTGAAGAAGCCTATAGAACCCAAGGTCTTGAATACGATGGCACCCCTTACGGCAAATATGACCGTTCAATGCCAACAATCGTTGTTACAACTACCGGAGCTGTAATTCTTCCTGATGATGATGACCTAATATGTGGACCTGATTGTGTAAAAAAGCTTCGCCTAATTGACGATCCAGCACCGGGCCCTATGAAATGGGAATGGTATTGTGACTGTACGACGACGCCCACAGACCCAGACCCCGTAAGAGCATGTAATTGTAATCCCGTTTCTAATGAACATTTAGCATCAGGCTCTGTATGTGTTTTTGACACTCAACATGGTGGTGGTAGTTTTGAAGGAGTTGAAGGTGTAATGATTAAGACTTGGAGAAAAAACATTATGTGGGGCTGGGCTTTTAAGAATAGAACATTTACAGATGAAAACGGATGCTGGAGTACCCGAACCTACAAAAAGAAAAGATTTGGAAAGTTCAAGAAAGTAACAATTGGTATCAAGTTGAAATTTAAAAACAAACATATCGTTATACGTGGTATGAATGATTCTAAAGATATTAGTGGTTATTATAACCCGGTAAAGGAAGTAAGAGAAGTAACGGCTGTAGATCTGCGTGGAATCAATTTCTCTTACGGCGAAGCTGGTGGAGGTAATACTCCATCTAAACGTTATCATGCAGCTACTGCGATGAATGCCTTTTTTGAATTCAATGATTTTGCTGCTCAAGATGGAATTCCCCAAATTGATAAAATTGACGTTTTGCTACATCCTTTTAATCTAGGTGGAGCTTCTGCGCCAATGCTAGACCAAATAAATGGTAATTTATTGAGTGAATTGGGCCAAGCATATGGTATGGCTCAAGTACTGAATGCTGCAACCAAATCTAGCCTAGGAACTATTGTCTTTCCTGCAATTGCAATAGGTTGGGTTTTTGCTCCTGATATTACTTATCCAATTACTTCTTTTAGTACTAAATCTGACCAAATTAAGGAGATTTTTTTCCATGAGTTTGCCCATGCGTCTCACTTCAGTAAAGTTGGTGAAAATTATTGGAAAGATAATATACAATACGTTGTCGTTAATAATGGATATGGAACAGCCGCGGCACCTGGTTCTGGTCGAACTGCCGTAATTGAAATGTGGGCCTATCATTATGGTCCTACACTTGCTGATAGGTTGTATGGGACAATGCATAGTAATACTGTTTTTGGATTAGATAATGACGAAGCAAGGCATATTAATCTACTTGAAAGACGGATGTTTGCATCTGGCTTTATTCCTGCTGGATTAGTACATGATTTAATTGATAATAATTCATCACCAATTTTAGGCTCTGTGGAGAACCCAGCGGTAACAACGACTGATATTATTAGTGGATTTAGTCATTCTTCGTTTTTTAACAGACTAAATGCTAGTATTTTATCTCCAACACAGCTTAGAACACCTTTAAGTAGTGTTGCTCCAAGCGGTGTTACAATTAGTCAAATCAATTCTCTATTTGGAAGCTATGGCTTCTAACTATTAATTCACTTCATCTTGCTACTCACTATTTGTGGGTAGCAAGATTTTAAATAAAATATGATGAAATACTTATTTTCCATCTTTGTTTTGATTACATTTAACATGTCTTGCACTTCTTGTGATTCAATAAGTCCCGTAGAAAAGTGCTCAAGAGATTTTTTGTTTTCGATTCCTGTAACTTTGAGCCCAGCACTAGACACTTTCAGAATCGGAGACACCATTTTAGTCGAAATGAATTTTCCAATAGAAATGGAGGACGTTAATTCTGGTGATACTATCAATATGGCTGACTTTCCTTTTAATACTGAACTAGCATTAGTGAAAATTGACACAAATCCTAGTACCAATGGTAATAATATTGTGGAATATTTTTGTTTTGAAGGACAATTAAACATTCAGCCATTGACAGGCGGTGGGCAAGCTGTTCAAATCCAGTTTGCAAAAGACACAACTTCTTTTTCTTTTGCGTGCAAGATTTTGTTAAAAAAGAAAGGTGTATTTGCAATTGGTTACGGTTCTTACTTTTTAGATGAGTTTGATGGTGAGCTAGAAATAGGTTGTAGGACTAGTTCTGTCGATATCTCGTATCCATTGACTATTAAAAATGGAACGGATAGCTACAATTATCATTTGATTCAACAAAGCCCTAATCCTAATATTTCAAAGATAACACAAGAAACCTTTGATAAATATGGAGAGTATGCTTTTGTTGTAATTGAATAGAAGAAAAATTTTATCTATCTTTAATCAATTAAACGCCAGTGTCTTGTCACCAACACAATTAAGACCACCTTTGAGCGTAGTAACTCCAAGCGGCGTGACAACTGGACAAATTAACGCTCTGTTTTTAAATTATGGTTTCTAATTATAATCATATTTTGCAAATTAGATCTTACTGCCTGCAAGGTCGGCCGTAAGATCTAAAAATCAATAATGATGAAATATATCTATTTTTTCTTAGGCATAATAATGCTCTCATTTTCCTGTACTTCTTGCGACCCAACTGGGGCAAATGTTTGTACAAGAGATTATTCATTTACCGTGCCTGTTAAAATAACTCCTATTAGGGATACTTTTCATTTGGGAGATACTTTACAAATTTCTATGAACTTTCCCAAAAACATGATTGATAATTCAAGTGATAGTTTTGATTTAAGCGCCTTCCCGTTTAATGCCACAATAGATCTATTAAAAATTGATGAAGCGCCTTTTTCTGATGGACCAGGGATGGCTTCCTATAAGGCGATAACTGGTGGTATAAATGTTGTTTACTTTTCGGCAACGGCGTCAGAAGAAGTACAAATCGTTTTTGATAAGGCAACTAATCTTTTTCTATTCTCCTGCAATGTAATTCTAGAAAAAAAAGGTGTTTTTGACTTATCCTATCAATCTGCTGATTTTTTTGATGAATTTAATGAGTTTGACTTCAAAAATGAATGTAGGACGAATAGTGTCAAGATTTTTTATGACTTAGAAGCTGATTCTACAAAAACTAACTTTGAATTATTAGGCCAAAGTCCTGATTCACAAATTGTAGCAATCACAAGAGAAAAATTCGATAAAAGTGGTGGCTTTGCCTTTGTTGTAGTTGATTAGAATTAACTTTTGCTAACAAGCGATGATGACATCAGCCACTCCAAATTGGGGTGGTGAGATTTTAAAAAACAATCTAATGAATAACATAGTTCTTTTGACTCTAATTTCCCTTTTATTTCTTTCATGTAACTCCTGTGATACAATAACAAGTCCTAGATGTGAAAGAGATTTTGCTTTTTCAATTCCTGTAAGCTTAAGTCCTGCTCTAGATACTTTTAGTATTGGAGATACAATTGCAATTGAATTAGAATTTCCAATCCAAATGATTGACGAAATAACTAGTGATACCATTGATATGACAACGTACCCATTTGCTACAACGATTAACTTTGCACGCTTAGATACAATTTTAGCAAGTTCTGCTAACACCCTTGTTGAATTTGTTGTAACTCAAGGAGAATTAGAATTTATTCCATTGTTCGGTGGTATTAATATAACACATATTACCTACGAGACAATAAATAGTAATTTTGTTTTTTCTTGCAAAGTAGTTTTAAAATCAAAGGGTCTATTCGAATTCGGTAGTGGTTCGATAAAACCCTATCATGATATCTATCAAGAAATTCAGCCGTCCTGTAAAACAAAATCAGTAGAGATGAAATATGAATTATTACCTAGTGGTGGCGATGATAATTTTGATTTTTTGGCCTTTAGTCCAGACCCACAGAAGAAAAATTATCCAAATGATAAATTCATAGCCAATAGTGGGTTTGTCTTTTTTGTTACAGATTAAGCAAATACAATGAAATACTTATTTTTTCTCTTTGTTTTGTTTATTTCTACAAAAAAAACACCGCCCCAAAAAGAGCGATGCTAAAAACGAAAAATTCATCAAAAAAGATTACTTCCATACAGGTTTTTCAAATAGAGATTTAAATATTTCTTGGTTGGACTCAGATGGTAATACCGCAATTTTGACATGTGAAGCGAGTTGTTTATTGACCATAGTTGTCGCATAATTTGGATAATCTTGGTATAGCTTGGCCATTTCAATTTCATCCTTTCTAACTGCTGCTTTGACTTGCTGTTCCTGCTCCAGGGCCATTTCATTTTGTTGCTGTTGTTTTTCGAGCTCGGCTTTCGCCAAAAAACGTTTTCTATCTGCTTCCGCTTTCGCTAAAAGACGAATGTTTTCCGCTTCCGCTTTGGTTTGACGTTTTTTGATTTGGGCACGAGTTTCTTCTTTGGCAAGTGCATTTTGGCGTTTATTTTTCTCTGTTTTGGCTTTGATTAGTTCAACTCTGGCGTTGGCTTCTTCTTGGACGATGCGCAATTTAGCTTCTGCTTTTGCTCTTTCCCGATTGGCGACAGCTTCTGCGAGAGCGACCTTACTCTTTTGTTCGATGAGTTCTAATTCTTGGCGGTGAAGACCTGCTTTTTCCATGGCATGCGTATAAGAAGCTGGAAATACCAAATCGGCAATAATGACTTCCTTGATGGTGATATTGGTTTCTCCGGCTTTCGCTAAAATACTGGATTTAATGGCATCTAAGAAAGCTGCTCTTTGTCCATAGAATACACTGTCCACGGATTCAAATTGACCGGCAGTTAATTTAGCCAGTTCATGGCTACGTGGATAGAGAATCAATTGCTGAAAAGTATCTGCTGACGCAAATTGACTAAAAAATGCTTTTCTATCATCAATTTTCCATCTCAAATAGATTTCTGTTGAAAGCGGCACACCATCTCCGAGTCGCAGTGGTCCAAGCGCAAATTTAAAAACTCGATCCTGTTCGATGTTTGGGGTAGCTACTGTTGTTTCACCGGATTCTTGCCGACATTGGACACTAAAAATGATGATGACTGCAAGTAACCCAAATAATAATGCACGATTTGTAATTTTCATAACCTTAATTTTTTGATGATTGATGAGACAAATTTGGGGAAGATACCTACAATATGGAGTGGGGAAATAGAATTTGTAGGGGTGGGCTTAGAATTCGGAGATGTACGGTCTGTTTGTTAGACAACGGTTTAATCAACTTTGAAAAAAAAGAGCAAAATTTTATTCTGTTACCATTCGATTTTCTTCTGTTAGGTGAACGGCCGATTCTGCAGGTGGAGTCCGGCAGCAGTTCGAAGGGCGAGAACTGCGGTAGCAGACCTGATAATAATGCTCAAAATCTTCGCATCATTATAAGCTGGACACCTGTCAGAAAGATAGGAATCTCTTCATCAACTCGAAGCGGGACACTTAGCTCAATGGACTCATTTTTTCTTTTATACATTTTTACACCTAAATCCATTCGGTAATCAATTGTTCGATTGTAATAATTATTCTCATCAATGGCCACTCGCGTAAATTCCCTGCCGAAAGAGCTCGTAAACCATATATTCGAATACCTAGCATGTATTTTCACGGAAGGATACTCGTACAATAATGCACCAAAACCAATCATAAAACCTGCTTTATTATTCAGAGATAATTTAAAAGAACGTCCATTCACAACAAATACATCCGCAACAATTCCACCATTGAATAATAACAAATAATCCAATCCAGCTGTAACACCAATCTCAAACCGACCATCCGAAACGAAATCTATTGGAATTCCTTTAAAAAATGGAACTTCTGGAACCCCTTTGTTCTGTCTCCGGCGAAGTGAAAAAACAGACTTAGGTAGCATAAAGTCAATCAAATCCAAATTTCTCTGCCTGTACGATTGCTTATACCTACTTCCGAGCAAACTAAGAGAATCCCAACTCATCGTGTCTATGCGATACATTTTTGCCATTAAATATGCGGAACACCGACCGCCAGGATACTGTATTTTAGAAGACTGACAGTAACCCGTCACTTTTAGGCAATTCCCACCATTGCGTTTTACAGAATCAACTGCCTGGGCAATATACCTAGAATACGGCTTCGGGTTTTCAATTAGTCGCTTTCTTCTAATAACCAAATCTCCTATAAAAGTTTGTCCACTCAATTCAATTTCTTCATCAATATTGAAAATTAGAAAATCTTCTGCTTGCGCAAAAAGAAAAGAGTGATGAACCAGCAGTACTAGTGTGAATATGAATATTTTCATAGTAGTGGAATTTTTATACCAAAGGTAATCCCTATACACTATACAAGAAAAATGACTTTTACAATAGTCGTGCAATAGCCAGATAGCAATCTCATAAAAAGTTCACGATCAATGAATTACAATGAAAAAAAATGAAATTTACTTAAAAGTACAACTGAATTTTTTTTAGGAAAGTCAGTTTCGCTCTTGGGGCTATTAAAAAAACGGATAGAATGTTGATGCAATATTTGATATCTAATGCAACTTCAAGGATCTTCCTCGTTTACAGAAGGTTGGGGATTTTGAAAATATATTAGATTTATCAGCGCATTAATCCAAACAAAATAAAAGAAGCCGTATAAAATGGACATTTATTCAGAGCATCTCCTTAATAGACTCAATGCCTTCGTTTCCGAAAGGGAGTTTCGCTATGGATGAACGAATGGGAAGGTTTCATTGGTTAGGTTTGCGGGGTTAAGTGACTGTTATAGGTCAGGGGCTTTTTGATTGATGGCCAGCAAGATCAGCAAATTCCAAACCGGTCTATTATCTCAATATGCGACACTAGGTAATTATGAGATATTTATCTATCTTTGACGCAATATTTTGCGCAAGCAGAAAATCTATCCTGCCAAAAAAAGATATATGCACCATAAAGTCACCATCGAACCCTTTCGGATAAAAGTCGTCGAACCGATTAAACTAACCACCGAAGCCGAAAGAATCGAAATTTTACGGAAGGCTCACTATAATCCATTTCTGATTGATGCTGAAGATGTGATTATTGATTTATTGACGGATAGCGGAACATCCGCCATGAGTGCCAACCAATGGGCCGGAGTCATGCGTGGTGATGAGAGCTATGCCGGTGCTAGGAGTTGGAAGCGAATGGAAAAGGCCATTAAAGATTTGACCGGTTATTCATTTATCCTGCCGACCCACCAAGGACGTGCCGCAGAACACCTTTTATACACAAAAATTGGCGGCCCCGGCAAGGTTTTTATCTCCAATACCCACTTTGATACGACTCGTGCAAATATTGAGTTTTCCGGGGCAAAAGCAATTGACATACCCATTCCGGAAGGGACACAACCCGCTTCCCTTCACCCTTTTAAGGGAAATATGGACACGGAAAAACTGGAACAACTCATCCGGAAATACGGCAAAGAAAGTATTGGCGCAGTCATCTTGACGGTTACCAATAATAGTGGCGGCGGACAACCTGCTAGCATGGCCAATGCCAAAGCGGTCTCCGAAATCTGTAACAAACATGGCATATTGTTTATTTTTGACATGTGCCGTATAGCCGAAAATGCCTACTTCATCAAACACCGGGAAGAAACTTATAAGGACTGGACCTATGAAGATATTGCCAAAAAAATGCTCTCCTTTGGCGATGGGGCCATCATGAGTGCCAAAAAAGATGCCTTGGTAAATATGGGTGGATTCCTTGCGCTAAATGATGAACAATTGGCGGATGGATGCAAAACTACGCTTATCGTTACCGAAGGTTTTTCTACTTATGGCGGATTGACCGGTAGAGACATGGAAGCGATTGCAATAGGCATCAAAGAAGTATTTGAGCCGGATTACTTGCATTACCGGGTGACGAGTACCGCTTACTTAGGCAATAAAATCCAAGAATTAGGAATTCCCATCATTCAGCCGGTTGGGGGACATGCTGTTTATGTAGATGCAAAAGCCTTTTATCCGCATATTCCACCCGAAGAATATCCCGGTCAGGCATTGGCGATTGAATTATACAAAATCGGTGGTGTACGAGCCGTTGAAATTGGCTCTGTCATGTTTGGATCCAAAAATGACGCCGGTGAATTTGTACCGGCCAGCATGGAATTAGTCAGAATGGCGATTCCCAGACGAGTTTATACCCAAAGTCATATCGACTATGTGATAGAAGTATTTGCTGAACTCCTAAATGGCAGAGAAAAAGTGAAAGGAATCAAAATCGTCAAAGAACCGGCTTTCTTAAGGCATTTTACTTCTTGGTTTGATTACGTTGACTAAACGAAACCTAGTATAGACAAGGCGTGCCTTGTCTATACTAGGTTGCAAACCATCAAACACGAGAAATTTTAACCGCCGAAAGGTGAGTTATAAATTTAGAGTCCATATTTTTGCAGCAATTTCAACGTTATATCGTTAACTATCACTACAAACCGGACTACCATGAAAATGAAACGCCTTCAAAATTTTATCAATACCACTTTTTTAGGAGGGTTCATCGTCTTATTGCCCTTAGCCATCGTGGTTTTTCTCACCAAGTCCTTGGTCGGTGTCATCAGCAAGATGCTAAAACCCATAGCATTGCTTATCCACAATACCCTAAACGTAGAATTGCCGCCCCTTTTCTACGATGTCATTGCTTTTGTTTTAGTGATTAGTTTGTTTTTCTTTTTGGGCTTGTTTGTACGCACCCGTATCGGAAAAAATCTTTTTGATTCCTTTGAAAATCAATATTTGTCAAAATTACCTTTTTACAGCGTCATCAAAAAAACAGTCCAACAATTTTCAGGAATTCAAAAAATGCCCTTTTCGGAAGTCGTTTTGGTGGATGCCTATGGTACGGGTATGCTAATGACCGGGTTTATTACAGACAGCAATCCATCAACCGGGCATTATACGGTCTTTGTCCCGACCGCCCCCAATCCAACCAACGGCTTTATCTTTCACGCACAGGAGCATCAGATTACTCATACGCCGCACATCAAAACAGAAGATGCCATGCGCACCATTATTGGGATGGGCGTCGGCTCTGAAAAGGTATTTGGTTGGAGTAAGAAGGATGAAAAACCATCATAATGGATAGATTTTCGGCTACTCTCCCCCGTATTTTGCTAAGAGCTTAGATTTTATTTCACTAAATACTGAAATGAATCTATAGATATAGTTCTCCAATGCCGACTCGAAAAATCACAAATTTTGAGTTGGGTGGACAGTAGTCGAGAAAAACTAGCTCCGACATACCCGTCAAGTCTCATCGAAACGACCACAGACAGACGAGACAAAACTGGAGTGTACTTATTCTTCAATAGTCATCGGCACAAAAGAACCCTGCGCAGGCTGCCCTCCGACATCCAGCTTTCGCGAAACTTCCAGAGTATTCAAGTCTAATTCATAAAACTGACCTTCGGCGGTGACAAAAGAGTAAAATTTATTACCGTCTTTGGAAACAAAATACTTGGGGTGAGCTTGAATCGTCGTCTGCCCCACCAAGTCTGTTCTATCGCTGACAAAAACATCTTTAATCTTCGTATTGGTTGCCAAGTCAATAATGGTGACAAAAACGTCATTATGATTAATTGCTACAGCCAATTTTTTAGATTTAATCATTTTGACATGACCGATGCCTTTTCCGGCAGGAATAACCGATTGAACAGACATCGTTTCATAATTAACCACAAAGATATTACCTTCTCTGGAGCCCACGTAAACCAACTTCTCAAAAGGATGAAAATCCCCATGATGCAAGCCCATGTCTTCTAATGGGCTACCTCCTGAATCTAGCGTAACAGACCGGTTAATTTGTAAGCCTTCATGCGGTGTAAACTTTAATTCCAAAATAGATGGATAAACATTATTTGCCCCTTCTGTGGTAATCCCTTCGGCAGTCGCATAAAAATAACCCGGCTCGCCAAGATAATTTCCTTTGCTGGGAATAATCTGGTGTATGGGCGAAGGTATATCTATCGTATTAACCAATGCCGTTTGCCATTCACCATTGCTTTTAGCTATAAAATAGGTGCTTAGCTTTAGGTTGCCCCGATCCGGCAAGATAAAATGATGCCGATCCAGCCAAAATGGATGCCCACAAGCGTGAGAGCCACTATGGTTATGCGAAACAGGAAAGGTGACTTGCGGACTTCCTACTGTCGCCACGACTTCATCGGTTTTCATGTCAATGATAGAAACCATAGGCTTATCCATGCCGGTTACGGCTACCAGACCCAGATCTTTATTGACGCTTTCGGCACTCCGCGGATGGTGGGGCAAGACGATCGTTTTGACTAAATCAACACTCGCACAATCAACAACATCTATCGCATCACTCCCGCGATTCACGGCATATACTTTTCCTGTGGAACCCACACGGTCTGCCGTATAGGTAATTTCATGACCGGTGGGCACCTTACCCACTAACTTAAAATCCTCCACATCCACAGTAACAACCGCATTATTCTTTTTATCACCAAAAAAAGCTCTCGTGATGTCTCTGGTTTTAGGAAGTGCCGAGTCTTTGCGGCAGCTTGAAAAAAAGGCGAGTCCTAAAATCGCCATAAGGATGATTGGTCGTGTGTGTTTCATATTTTTGATTGATCTCGATAATAAAAAAAAAGTGGGTTCTTTTTACGCAACTGTTTAGGTACCCCTGTTCTGGGGCAGAAGATAGACTACCTGGCACAGATGGTTCTTGATGGCAAATACAAATCAATGAGGATTTTATCAAGGATGGGGACTTATTCTATCACAAAGTTATCGACCAAGCACATCATAAGTCAATGACATTTATCATCCTGAGCAGATGGTACCCTTTCGGAAAAAGGCTTCTTTTTTTGTTTCCGATAGAAATCTGCGTATCTTGCGCCGTCAAAAATAAAATCGACCTTCATGAGCTTCGAAAAAGAATTACAAGCCCGCAGCGAATCCAAATGTGAATTGTGTGAATCCACCAATCAACTGTCTGTCTATGCCGTCCAACCAAAAAGAAATGATAACCCGGATGACTACGCATATCTTTGCGCACATTGCATCGAACAAATCGAAAATCCGGACTCCATCGAGCCCAACCACTGGAGATGCCTGAATAACAGCATGTGGAGTGCCGTCCCGGCCGTACAAGTCCTTGCTTACCGTATGCTCCACCAACTAAAAGGCGAAGGTTGGCCGGATGAATTATTGGAAATGCTTTTTTTGGATGACGAAACTCAAGAATGGGCCAACGCCGGGATGGCCAGTGGTGTCAAACACCTTGATTCTAACGGAGCGGAACTCCAAGCGGGTGATACCGTTGTTTTGACCCAAGACTTAAAAGTAAAAGGAGCAAATTTCACAGCCAAAAGGGGAACTGCCGTCCGCCGTATCTCCTTAGTCGCTGATAATCCCGAACACATCGAAGGCAAAGTTGATGGACAACGTATCGTAATTCTCACCAAGTTTGTGCGCAAAAAGTAAGACCGCTCCGGACACTAACATTACACCGCACAGGGGAGAATATCAAAACAACTCGCTCAAATTGTAACTGTTTAGGTACTCCTGTTTTTAGACAGAAAATAGTCATTTTTGTGTATGTTGCACCTGCCTCGCCGGCAGGCAGGGTCCAATTTTTTGATGCGTAGCCGGGCTACGTGAGAAAATTTGGGCAAAAACAGGCCTACAAGGGCAGGCAGGCGCAAAAAGGGCATTTTATGGCAAAAACCTGCGGGTACCTAAATAGTTACATCAAATTAACCCTTCCCGTATCAGGTCATGCAAGTGCAATATCCCCGCATATCGCTCTCCATCCATAGCCACCAATTGAGAAATACTATTCTTACGAATAATCTCTAAAGCTTTGACGGCATGAGCTTGATAATCAATCGTCTTAGGATTTTGGGTCATAATGTCTTTGGCCGTAAGGCTTTCCCAATCCTGTCCGGACTCTAACATTCGACGCAAGTCACCATCAGTAATGATGCCCAATAATTTTCCGGAAGGAGCAAGTACGGCCGTGATACCTAGTCTTTTGGAAGTCATCTCAATGATAACTTTTTTGATGGAAGCGTCGAGAGAGACTGCCGGCAGCTCATTATTGTCCACCAAATCGCTTACGCGCAAATAAAGCTGTTTGCCCAAAGAACCGCCGGGGTGAAATTGAGCAAAATCACTTGGGGAAAACCCCCGCAAAGCCAAAAGAGATGTAGCGATGGCATCACCCAAAGCCATTTGTGCGGTCGTGCTCGCAGTGGGCGCTAAATTATTGGGGTCCGCTTCTTTTTCGACCGGTGTGTGTATCACATAGGTTGCGGCTTGCGCCAAAAAAGAATTTAGGTCACTGACCATGGCGATGGTCTGATTACCCATATTTTTGAGAAAAGTCATTAAGACCTTCATTTCTGCCGTATGTCCACTTTTGGATACACACAGAATTATATCGCTTTTTTGGATAATACCTAGGTCGCCATGCACCGCATCCGCAGCGTGCATAAAAATAGACGGGGTTCCGGTAGAATTAAGCGTAGCGACCATTTTCATCCCGACAATAGCGCTTTTGCCAATTCCGGTTACAATGAGCCGTCCCTTACTTTCAAAAATGGCCAAAATAGCGGAAATAAATTGTTGGTTGACTGCATTCACTAACCCAATAAGGGTATCTGCTTCAATTTGTATCGTTTCTTGAGCAATTTTTTCAATTAATGTTTCATTTGTCATTCTTTTATCGTATTTTTGAAAGGTTTTTGTCAGATAGGGACGCAGAAGGATTGTGTAAAACCAATTTTAGCACAAAATTATGGTTTTTTGAAGACTTATTTTGTTGGTCTCTGTAATAGATCAACCTTCCCTTTTGACCGAACCATTTTCAAACGATACATAATCAAAGCAAGGATTACAAAAATCTTGCGTTTGTCTGTGTAATTCAGTTGAAGTTACATGAACGGCTGCCACATGGATAGTCCATAAAATAAAGCATTACAGGTGGCTTGACTATAGACAACAAAAAAATGAAGAACGGAGTGAGTACAACGATAGTGAAATATGATTTGAAAAAATCCCTAAAACAGTTTTTTGGGTTTGACAAGTTTAAATTGTTTCAAGAACAAGTTATCCGGAGTGTCCTGGACGGAAAAGATACCTTTGTTATTATGCCTACCGGTGGGGGGAAATCTCTCTGCTACCAACTACCGGCATTGATGATGGAAGGGACTGCCATTGTGGTATCCCCATTGATTGCTTTGATGAAAAATCAAGTGGATTCCGTCCGGGGATATAGTGAGAATGATGATGTCGCCCACTTTTTAAACTCATCTCTCAATAAAACCCAAACCAAAAAAGTAAAATCTGACATCGTCAATGGGACGACCAAGCTATTATATGTCGCACCGGAAACACTCACTAAAGAAGAAAACTTAGAGTTTTTTGCCCATGTAAAAATTTCTTTTATCGCCGTAGATGAAGCACACTGTATCTCCGAGTGGGGGCATGACTTCAGACCGGAATACCGAAAGATTCGTTCCATGTTGGATTATATCGGTAAAGAAATACCGGTCATTGCCTTGACGGCTACGGCCACACCCAAAGTAAAATCTGACATCATCAAAAATTTGATGATGAAGGACGAAAACGTCTTTGTCTCTTCTTTTAATCGAGACAATCTTTTTTATGAAGTCCGACCCAAAGGCAAAAAACCGGATGTACTCAAAAATATCCTAAAATTCATCAAGAAAAATGCAGAAGGTGAATCGGGTATCATCTATGTCCAAAATCGAAAAACAACCGAAGATATTGCGGACTTTCTCAAAACCAATAAAATTAAAGCCGTCCCTTACCATGCCGGTTTAGACTCAAAGACCCGGACGAAGGCCCAAGATGATTTTTTGACGGAAGAAGTAGATGTCATTGTCGCCACCATTGCTTTCGGTATGGGTATTGACAAGCCGGATGTCCGCTTTGTCATGCACTATGACATCCCCAAAAGTATTGAAAACTATTACCAAGAAACCGGACGTGCCGGTCGGGATGGATTGACTGGGCATTGTCTTGCTTTCTACTCTTACCGGGACATTCAGAGATTAGAAAAGTTTTTGAGAGACAAACCTGTGGCAGAAAGGGAAATGGGCGCACTATTAATGCAAGATATGATGGCTTACTCCGAAGTAGCCACTTGTCGAAGACAGTATTTGCTGCACTATTTTGGTGAAGACTTTCAAGATAAAAATTGTGGAGGCATGTGTGATAACTGCAAGTACCCACGTGACAAAGAAGTCGTAACCAAAGAAATGACCACCGCCTTACAAGCCGTAAAAGAAATCAAAGAAAACTACCGTATCAAAATGGTCGTTGATTTTTTGATGGGTGAAGAAAATAAAGAAATCAAAGACTTTGGATTTCATCAATATGAGTTTTTTGGGGCCGGCAAAGATAAGGACAAACCTTTTTGGAACTCTGTCGTCCGCCAAGCCCTTTTGCGCAAGCTCATGTGTAAGGATATCGAAAAATATGGCGTAGTCAAATTAACAGATGCAGGTCGCGAGTTTTTGAAAAAACCATACAAAGTGGAAATCCCACTAAATATCAATTACGATGATATCCCTCAGGAAGACAATTCCCCTTCCGGTGTTTTGGACCAAAC
The DNA here is from genome assembly GCA_024762995.1 of Saprospiraceae bacterium. GTDB lineage: Bacteria > Bacteroidota > Bacteroidia > Chitinophagales > Saprospiraceae > HyVt-613. Next base: position 15,921 of record JANTGI010000019.1, read on the forward strand.
CCTACTACACCTCTTAAAAGACTTGCGAAAATCGGAAGCTAAGCGTAGAGGAGTGCCTCCTTATGTTATTTTCCAAGAGCCTTCCTTAGAAGACATGGCCACACAATATCCCATCAGCATGGAAGATATGCTCCAAATTGGTGGTGTAAGTGCCGGAAAAGCTAAAAAATACGCCAAACCCTTTTTGGAACTCATCGAAAAATACGTTGATGAAAATGATATCGACCGCCCCACGGATATTCTCGTCCGCTCTATCGCAAACAAATCCAAACTAAAAATCCATATTATCGAAGGTGTTGATCGTCGATTGCCCCTTGAGTACATTGCATCCACCAATAATATCACCATGGATGAATTGCTGGAAGAAATGTACAAGATTATTTCTGCCGGCTCTAAGATTAATATCTCCTACTACCTAGAAGAGACGATGGATATGGATGTCGTGGATGATATTATGGAGTATTTTATGACGGCTAATTCGGATTCGCTGGATGATGCCTTTGATGCGTTAGAAGAAGATGATATTACTTACGAGGAGATTCAACTCATTCGATTACATTTTCTATCTGAAGTGGCCAACTAGACATCCGATTAGAATAATCTCCGGCAATTATGTAGATTTTTGGGAGAAACCACCTTCAGCTTTCGCAAAAAACAGCTTTTATGCGCATTCTTATCATTAATGGTCCGAATTTGAACTTACTAGGCACCCGCGAACCGGACTTATATGGTCACCAATCTTTCGATGATTTTTTGAGCACACTGGACAAATCCGGCGTTCAGATTGACTATTTTCAGAGCAATATCGAAGGAGAAATAATCGAAGCCATTCAAAAAGCCCGTTTGACACACGAGGGCATCATCCTAAACGCCGGGGCTTATTCGCACACTTCCATTGGAATTGCAGATGCCGTGACGGCGATTGACCTTCCTGTGGTTGAAGTACATATCTCCAACATTTATCGGAGAGAAAATTTTAGGCATTTTACCTATCTAGCCTCCAGATGCGTCGGCACTATTTCCGGACTAGGTCTAAAAGGCTATGAGTTAGCTATTGACTACTTGCTTTCGCAAAAATAAACGCACACTTCTTCCTGTTCTCCGCCTATTTCTATACTCAAAAGAAAATGATTTGGGAATTATCTTCATCCAGCTTACCAAGCTCTCCGCAAGCCTACCCAAGCGGTAGGCAGGCCTACCTAATCGGCAGACAGGCTATGAGCTTAGCAATCTGGTGCCGCCAACCTGCCTGACGCCTAAAAAGCGAAGCGGTAGGAAGGCAGGCTCCTAAACTCCCCCCAAAAAAACAACAAGAATTTACCTATATTTGTGACCTATTTTCCGAAAGGAGCCAAATACGACCTAACCATGACACACCAAGAAGCAAAACCATACCAACCCAAGCATAATATACGTATCGTTACCGCCGCATCTCTATTTGACGGGCACGACGCCGCCATTAATATTATGCGCAGAATCTTACAACGTACTGGGGCCGAAATCATCCACATCGGGCACAATCGCTCCGTGGAAACCATCGTCAATACCGCCATTCAAGAAGATGTACAAGGCATTGCCATTACTTCTTACCAAGGCGGGCACAACGAGTTTTTTAAGTATATGTACGACTTGCTCCAAGAAAAAGGAGCCGGACACATTAAGATTTTTGGTGGTGGCGGCGGAACCATTTTACCATCGGAAATAGAAGAACTCCATAATTATGGCATCGCACACATTTATTCTCCGGATGATGGACGGTCGATGGGACTACAAGGAATGATTAATGATCTCATCCAACAATGTGACTTCTCGGTCGCCAAACCATTTAAAGGGGAATTTCAGGCTTTGATGGGAAGCAATTATCAAACGATTGCCCGGCTGATTACCATCGCCGAAAATAATCCCGAAGAAAACCAGAAAATATTAGCATCCATCGAAGAGATGGCCCAAGATGCGAAAACACCTATCTTGGGGATTACAGGCACAGGCGGAGCCGGCAAATCCAGCTTGGTAGATGAAATTATCCGTCGGTTTTTGATGGATTTTGATGACAAAAAAATCGGGATTATATCCGTTGACCCTTCCAAACGAAAAACCGGGGGCGCCTTGCTGGGAGACCGGATTCGGATGAATGCCGTCAATCACCCCAATGTCTATATGCGTTCTCTGGCGACTAGGCAATCCAATTTGGCACTCTCCAAATATGTCCAATCGGCCTTGAGCATCCTAAAAGCCGCTGATTTTGACTTGATTATCTTAGAAACATCCGGAATCGGGCAGTCTGATACGGAGATTATCGACCATAGCAACGTGTCTTTGTACGTAATGACTCCCGAGTATGGAGCCGCTTCACAATTGGAGAAGATTGACATGTTGGATTTTGCGGATTTTATTGCGGTGAATAAGTTTGATAAGCGGGGGGCGGAAGATGCCGTCAGAGATGTCGCCAAACAATACATGCGCAATCATAATCTTTGGGATACCCCCATCGAAGAAATGCCGGTGGTGGGCACCATTGCTTCGCAGTTTAATGATCCGGGAACGACCAAGTTGTATCGGCTGTTGATGGATAAGTTATCTGAATACAATCCGGCTTTAAAGTCCAATTTGGTTATTGGTCAAGGGCAGCGCGGCAAGCAATTTATTATTCCGCCAAGGCGTATTCGTTACCTTTCGGAAATATCTGACGAAATCCGCCATTATGCTCAATGGGCACAAACTCAAAGCGAAATTGCTCGCCAACTTTTTGGCATCAAAAATACAATCGCTATCCTAGAGAAACAAACTGATTCGGCGGAGCTTATTGAAAAGCTACACCAAACTTACGCGGATTTGGAGATGCATTTGGATGCTTTTTGCCGCAAGGCGCTAGAAGAATGGGATGATTTGAAAGCGCAATATGCACAGGATGAATTTGTCTATCATGTCCGAAATAAGGAGATAAAAGTACCCACGTTTACAAAGTCGCTTTCGCAAACGCGTATTCCGCGGGTTATCTTGCCCAAGTTTAAAGATTGGGGAGAAATTCTCAATTGGGTACTGATGGAGAATGTACCCGGTCGTTTTCCGTATGCAGCCGGTGTATTTCCATTTAAGCGAAAAGGGGAAGACCCTACGAGGATGTTTGCCGGTGAAGGCGGTCCCGAAAGAACCAATCGCCGTTTCCATTATGTGGCAGGCGACATGCCTTATAGTCGCTTGTCAACAGCCTTTGATTCTGTGACCCTATATGGTGAAGACCCGGATGAGCGACCGGATATTTATGGAAAAGTGGGCAATTCAGGCGTGAGTATTTCGTCGCTGGATGATGCCAAACGGTTGTATTCGGGATTTGACTTGTGCGATCCGACGACTTCGGTATCCATGACGATTAATGGACCGGCTTCGATAATGACCGCTTTTTTTATGAATGTTGCCATCGACCAGCAATGTCAAAAATATATTGAAGCACATCGCCTAGAGCACCTTGTCGAAGCCAAACTCAAGGAAAAATACGACGATAAAGGAATTGCCCGACCGGTCTATCGGGCAGACATTCCGAAAGGTAATGATGGACTGGGCTTGATGCTACTGGGTCTAACGGGAGATGAAGTGCTGGCGCCCGATGTCTATGCAGAATTGAAGGCAAAAGCTATTTCTTCGGTTCGGGGAACCATCCAAGCGGATATTTTGAAGGAAGACCAAGCACAGAACACCTGTATTTTTTCCACAGAGTTCTCGTTGCGGTTGATGGGAGATATGCAAGAGTATTTCAATCAGAATCACATAAGGAATTTTTATTCGGTATCTATTTCCGGTTATCATATTGCGGAAGCCGGGGCTAATCCCATAACACAGTTGGCTTTTACCTTGGCCAATGGATTCACTTACGTGGAATATTACCTGAGTCGGGGTATGGATATTAATAGTTTTGCGCCTAATCTATCCTTTTTCTTTTCCAATGGGTTAGACCCCGAATATGCGGTGATTGGGCGGGTCGCGCGTCGTATTTGGGCGAAAGCCATGAAACTAAAATATGGTGCTAATGAGCGTTCGCAAATGATGAAATACCATATTCAAACTTCGGGGCGGTCGCTACATGCCCAGGAAATTTCATTTAATGATATCCGGACGACACTCCAAGCCTTGTATGCCATTTATGACAATTGTAACTCCCTACATACGAATGCCTATGACGAAGCGATAACGACCCCAACGGAAGAAAGTGTCCGTCGTGCCATGGCGATTCAACTGATTATCAATCACGAATTGGGCTTGGCCAAAAATGAAAATCCTAATCAAGGATCCTTTATCATCGAAGAACTCACGGACTTGGTGGAAGAAGCTGTACTATTGGAGTTTGATCGAATTACGGATAGGGGAGGCGTTCTTGGGGCGATGGAGACGATGTATCAACGAAGCAAGATTCAGGAGGAAAGCCTTTACTACGAGACCTTGAAAAGCACAGGCGAATTACCGATAATGGGAGTCAATACCTTTTTGTCGAAAGACGGCTCACCGACTATTATCCCATCCGAAGTTATTCGGGCGGAAGACCAAGAGAAAAAGATGCAAATTAGCTCTTTAAGAGATTTGCATCGGGCTTATGCGGATAAGAGTCCGATAGCGCTGAAAAAAATTCAGGATGTAGCCCTTTCCGGTGGTAATATCTTTGCAGAAATGATGGAGACGGCCAAGTATTGCTCTTTGGGCCAGATAACCAACTCATTATTTAGTGTAGGTGGGGAGTATCGCCGGAGTATGTAAGTAAGCGAACCCAACTCCCTTTCCTTCTATTCATTAAAAAGGAAAGGGAAAGAAGGGACTTAGTTGAGTTCGTGTAAAATAGTGCATTAATCTTTGTGGGATATGAAAAACGAAAATAGCCATAAAGCTATTTTCGTCATATCATATGGTTAGGCAATAGGCTTCTTCGGTAGTTTTCTCAGTCCGACCTAAGCCGCCTATTAAATCAATGGTTTCGATTCAAGGTTTCATAGTGTATCAAAACTAAATCATGAGTTCAAGAAACTTTTAGCGCTGTTTTCATCTGACTTCAGCCTAACCAAATACAAAGGTATAGGAAGAAAAAATACCAATGATAAAAACTTTGTATTCGTAAAGACTTGGCTTGTATTCGTCTATATCTGCATACAATTGGCTCGAAATTCGGACACATTTATGGAAATACATGCTTGCCACCGGATGATGCTCAAACGGGGTGTAATGGTACTTTTCCTTTTATTTTAATAACTTTGCATCATGAAAAAGACGAAACACATACGCCACTTTTGTAGCCATCATGGGGTGTATGTGCTGTTAATTCTCTTTTTTTTAGTCGGTTCGTCGGCACTTTGGGGACAAAAACAGATGGGTTTTTACCACGATAAATTGTACCAACTTGCCAAAGAAGATATCAATAGGGCGATAGTATATGGCGACAGCCTTTTGGATGTGCATGCGGAGCCGCGTGATGAAATTCTACACGTCCTTGGAAGCCTAAATATCGACCGCCATCAAACAAAACTTGCTTACACTTATTTTGCCCAAGAAAAAGAAATCCATGAAAAGTCAGGCAATCAAGTTGGTCTGGCTTATGCACTTATCAGGATGGGAGAAGCAAGTATTTATAATCAGCAAAAAGAACAAGCACTTAGCCTTCTAATGGAAGCACTGAATATTGCTAAAAATTTGGGTAACCAAAAATTAGAAGCTCGATCTTATCATTTTTTAGGACTGATTTATTCTACTTTGGGAGATTTTGAAAAGAGTCTTGATTACACCCAAAAGGCGGCACAACTTCAAGTCGTACTCCACGATACGACCGGTGTCTCTGAAACTTATAATGATATAGGTACTATTTTTTTAAAAAAAGGAGAGCTAGATAGTGCAAAATACTATATCGAAAAATCACTTTACATAAATAAAAAACGGGGAGATTTGCTTCCCATAATGGTCAATTATTCGATGCTAATGCATGTTTATCGAAAAAAAGGTGACTTAGAGAAAGCCATATTTTATAACAAAAAAGCCCTACAACTCGAATCCAAAATAAAAACTAATGAACCCCATTTATACTTGACTCTGGCGTCAATGCTTTTTAAGCAAGGAAAAAAGCAAGAAGCTTATAAATACATGGATATCGCTCTACTACAAGCAAAAAATTCCAATCGAGTAAAAGCTAAAGAAATCGTCCATCGTCAGCGATTCAAGATGGCACTGCAATCAGGAGACTATAAAAAAGCTCTGTTTTATCAAAATAAAGCGGACTCTCTACTGAGAATGCTACAAAAAAAAGAAAATGATGAAAAATTAGCGCTGATCAATAAGCAATACGGTCTCGAAGAAAAAGAAGCGCTCCTTCAAAAAGAATTAGCCATAAACCGTCGAAATAAAATTCTTTTTGGGACCTTATCCTTATTGTTGCTATTACTGGGAATCAGTATGATGCAAATCAATAAGAATGCTAAACTAAAAAACCAAAAGGAAAGAATTGCCCTAGAACAACGCATTTTAAGCTCACAGATGAATCCGCATTTTGTCCACAATGTGCTCTCCGCCATCCAAGCGTCTTTACTGAAAAATGACACCTTAAAATCATCCGATAGTCTTTCCCAATTTGCCAAACTAATTCGTCAAAATTTTGAGTTTGTCAGTAAGGAAAAGATAAGCTTGGAAGATGACCTTGATGCGCTAAAAAACTATATAGATACCCAACGATTCCGGTTTAACAATCAATTTGATTATGAGATTCATGTGGACCCGGATATTGATACTCAAATGGTAAAAATTCCGCCCTTATTATTGCAGCCTTTTGTCGAAAATGCCATTGAACATGGGCTTAAAAATTTGCAGAGGAAGGGCTTGCTCAAAATAGACATTACCAAAGTCGATGAAAAGATTTGCTTCAAAATTACGGATAACGGGGTGGGTTTAAAAAAGAATTACCCAAAGGGTGATAGGATACATTCATTGATGATTTTTAAAAAGCGTGTCCATTTGATTAATCCAAATGATTACAAGTCTTTCTCGCTCTCTGATGAGACCGGGGAGACCATTGCAAAATTTTGTTTATCACTATGATGCGTACTCTTTTAAATTTATTGTCTAGTTATTTACTGCGCCCAAAATATGGCTTTGGTCTAAACCTGACTTTCGTGAAAACTAACCCTATACCACATCTATTGGTCTTGTCGATTCTGTTTTTTTTATCACCGGCTGCTATTTGGGGACAAAAAAGAGTAGATGAATTTAGGAAAGAAATGAAAAGTATCGCCCAAGCAGATACCAAAAAGGCCATAGCTTTCGCAAAAGACCGTTTGTCCGCGAATCCCGATTATGCAGAAGATATTTATTATGAAATGGGCCTCTTAGAAATATCAAATCACAACTACCATGAAGCCATTTCTAGTTTTGAACAAGCAAAGTTACTTTGTGAAAAGAAGGAATTACCGGACAAAATAGCCTTAAATCTCTTGGGACTAGGAGAAGCCCATGCCTACTTGAATCATAAGAATCTCGCCATGACGCACATGACAGATGCTTTGTCTATCTCAAAAAAAATCAAAAATAAAGAAGTAGAAGCCAAATCATACATTAATATCGGCTTAATCTATTTCAAACTAGGGAGTTATCGAAAGGCGGCCGACTTTGTCTCTAAGAGCGGAAAAATTCATGAAAATCTAAGAGATTCGGTGGGAATAGCCAATGTGTATAATGACCTTGCCGTTATTTATCGACGACTCAATCGACCGGATAGTGCGAAAATATTTATCAACAAAGCCATTGATATTAATCTTTCTATTGGAGACCCTTTGCCCATCGCTATTGGGTATAGTAACTTGGGAACAATAAATGGGCTTCAGGGTCAGTACATGAAAGCCATAGGCTATTTTAAAAAGGCTATTGCCATACATCAACAGCTAAAAACCAATAACCCTTTGCCGTATATTAGTTTAGCGAGCACCTATGGAAAAATTCGCAATGATGAAGAAGCCATCAAATATTATAAAAAGGCCATTGAACTAGCCAAGATTTCCGGTGCGTTAGAGTTGGAAGAGCATGCCTACACCGGTCTGTTAAAAATATTTCTCTACCGAAAAGAGTATCCAAAATCCATTAACTATCAACAGAAGATTGACTCCATTTCAAAATTGCGGAAGCGAAAAAATAATATAGAAAAGTTGGCACTCGTTAATACGCAGTACGAACTAAAGCAGAAAGATGATTTATTGCTTCAGAAATTAGCCGTTAGCCAAAGGAATAAATTGATTTTTGGCGGTCTTTCTCTTTTGTTTCTTTTATTTGGTTTGTATATGATGCAACGCATTCGCAATACGAAACTCAAAAATGAACAAGAAAAATTAATCTTAGAACAACGAATACTCAACTCCCAAATGAACCCACATTTTGTGTACAATACTTTGTCGGCGATTCAATCCACCTTACTCAAAAATGATCCTTTGGCTTCCGCCGATAGCTTGTCTCGATTTGCCAAACTAATCCGTCAAAATTTTGAATTTGTCAACAAGGCAAAAATAACTTTAGAAGAAGATTTAGATGTTTTAAGAAACTACATTGACACCCAGCGATTCCGTCTGAATTACCTTTTTGATTATGAGATAAATATCGATCCGGATATTGATACAGAAGCGGTAGAAATACCACCGTTACTGCTACAGCCCTTTGTTGAAAATGCTATTGAACATGGATTAAAACACTTACCGAATAATGGCTTTTTAACCATTAACATCAAAAAGAAAAAAGAGAAAATATGTTTTCAAATTATAGACAATGGTATAGGTCTTCATCAGAAAGAAAATGACGACAAACTACACTCATTGGAAGTTTTTAAGAAGCGAATTAGTTTAATCAGCAGAGATGATCTCAAATCTTTTAGTCTTTCCCGCCAATCCGGAAAAACTACTGCACAATTTTGCCTATCCTTATGATTAGAGTTTTTATAGTGGATGATGAAGAAATGGCGCAAAGTGCGTTGACGCAATTACTTCAATTTATCAAGCCCAAAAGCGAATTGGTGGGGACGGCCCGTAGTGTCTCCGAAAGTGTCGCATTGATTAACAAAACGAAGCCGGATTTAGTCCTAATGGATATTGAAATTGAAGGGGGAACCGGATTTGATGTTATACAACAACTTTCAAATTTTTCCGGGAAATTGGTATTCACCACAGCGTATTCGCAATATGCGGTTCAAGCATTCAAATATAGTGCCTTGGACTACCTGATAAAACCCATTCACTCCGGAGACCTGACAAGAGCGATTGAAAAAGCCATGGAGCTTATTAGCATAGAACAAGACTACAAAAAATTAGTACAAGTCTTCAGGGAGAATCAAAACGAAAAGGATAAAAAACTGGTCATCAAAACATCAACGGCGGAGCATATCGTATCGGTGAAGGACATTATTAGGATTCAAGCCGATGCCGCCTACTGCACTTTTTATATCAAAGACTCCAAAATTACCGTCTCCAAAAATCTAAAATACTATGCGGCTTTCTTAGATGAGCGCCAGTTTGTACGTTGCCATCAATCGCATTTAGTAAATATTGGCTACATCGCCAGTGTTGTCAAAGGAGACCAATTGAAACTCAAAAATGGAGAATTGATACCAATCTCTCACCGCAAGAAAACGCTGGTCCTTGATAAAATACGAAATGCTTGAGAAATGATATGAGTGGGTGATGGGCACAGTCGGGTATTGTCCCCCTATTTTAAAGGATAGAACACCGACCCGCCTGCTGTGCGGCTGGCAGGTTTGACGGGGCTGTACGGATTTTAATTTGCGAAAGTAGTTTAAATGACGGATTTTTACGGATTTGCCCTTCTAAACTCGAAAAAGTACTCCATGACGCAACCATTTACGTGTTAGATGGTCATGGAAATATGAAGTTTACCGCAAAAATCTAACAACAAGAAGAGCAATTTGATTTGAATGCAGCGGGCTGGTCATCAGGTACCTATTTTTGTATTTATCAAAGTAAAACAGGGTATAAATCGATCATACCATTTAATGTTTCTGATTATTAAAACAAAGAGCAGATGAAGGTCAAGCGTTTATTGTTCGTTTTTATGCTGTTGGTAATCTCTTTGATTGCTTCTGGACAGAATTTTAACCAAAGGTTTCGTTTTGAGAAGCTAGGTGTTTTGTTTTATAATATTAAAAGTCACGGAGATACGCTAGTAGTGATTGGTTCTGTTAATTTAGAGTTTGAGCCTTATTACCCTGCTAAGCTGACGGTCTCAAAGTTTGATTCTTCGGGTTCTCATTATTATAATCAATATTTTGTTCTAGACAGTGCTAAAGCGTATTATCCATTCTCTTCGCGTACACATGGGAATAAAACACTTGTTACGGATTCGGCTGGATATTATAATTCGGGTGGTCAGTGGGGCTTTATTGGAATGTTGGATTCTAATTATACAGTACAATGGCAGAAGGACTATGAACCCAATAATGGAAACTATTTCTATTATTTTGTAGGGGGTGAATTAGATGCAAATGGTCATATTATTGCTGTTGCTGCCAATGCTGTGTCAGAAGATGTGACGACGCACTTGACTAAATTTGATAGTTTAGGAAATTTGGTATGGGAGAGAGAGTATAAGTTTGATGAATTGAATAAATATAAGCCATGGAGTATGCTACTGCAAAATGATACAACGTACTTGTTGGGTTTAGAGATTTATCCAAAGGATGGCGGCACCTTAGCATCCGTCCGCAATGCCATCATCAAGACGGATTCATCAGGTAATGTCCTGCATTTTTGGGAGGATACAACAGGGATAGGTGGCCGGGGTGTACAGAAGATGATGTCGATGGATGATGGTGGGGTGTTGTTTGTTGGTAAGCGATACTTTAAAGATACGATAATTGGGATTCCAAACTCCGCATTGCATAACATGTCGCAATCCTATATCTGTCGATTGGATAGTAACTTTAATAAGGTTTGGGAGCGAGATGTAGGCCTGTACGCTGGCTCACCTTCCCTAACGGATGTTAGTTTGTATGATTTTATCCAATTAGCAGATGGAGATTACGTGGGGGTAGGGTACTCCGGTGGTATTCCGACAGTAATAGACGATATTCTGTATTATAAAAGAAACGGTTTGGTGGTTAAGTTTACTGCCGATGGAGAGATAATCTGGGAGCGATATCATAATTACTTTCCGGATATACATGTTCTTCAATAACTCCGTTACATGGAGTCATAGAGCTAGCTGATGGGAGTTTGGTTGCTTGTGGGGTTGCAGAAGAAATTGATGGCGACTATCCACAACAAGGTTGGTTGATTAAGATGTTTTCCAATGGGCTGATAGATAGTGTGAATCAGGTTTTTGACTTAGGGCCTAGATTATCTAGTGAGTTACAAGTGATGCCTAATCCGAGTTGGGATTATGTGGATGTAACACTTGAAGGCGGTGTGATTAACGCCTTGCAGATATACAATACAGAAGGGCGGCTGATGCTTACTACCGAGTCTAGTGTGCAAAGAAAGCGACTTGATGTAGGGCATTTTCCGCAAGGAATTTACTATATTGTGGTGAATGGGGCTTATGTGCAGCGGTTTGTGGTTGGGAACTAGACCTAGCGTACCCCTTACTCCAACTCTTCTAACAACTCCAAGTTATAACGCACAATTTTATTACTAGTATCTATTTTTAGCGCAAGCAAAAAGGCTTTTTTTGCTTTTTCTTTATCGGTATGGACGAGCGCCAATCCCTTATTGATATGAATATCAATCTCTGATGCTTTGTAATGCTTTCAATCACCAAATATTAAAGGCCTTTTCGCTTGCGCAAAAAGACCTTTAATTTATTCTAATACTGCTGATTATTGAGCAGTGTTATTAACTCAGATGTCTATTTTTCTCCACCCAAGAACTCGATGCTGTTGTTGATAAACTCCGTCATCGCATCTCCTTTTAACATGCCATGACTTAATAAGGCCAAGTCGTAAAGATATTTGGCGAAAGCCTTTTTATTATCTCCACGTTTCTTGAGTAGTTTGGCAATCAATGGGTGATTGCTGTTTACCACGATATTGTAGAAGTCAAAATTCATACCTCCCGGGCTTTGCATCATTTGCATCTCTTGCATACGACGCAAACTTTCGGGGCGGACAATAGTCACCGGTGGTTCATCAGTGGCCATTGGTTTAAGCATCAAAGTGCCCTGACTTTCTCCGATGACTTCTTGAAATAACTCCTTGACTTTCTCTTGCTCTTTTTCCGAAAGGACAGACTCCTTATTCTCTTCTTTTTCGATGAGATTATCTAGGGTGTCAGAATCAATTCTTGCAAATTGAATACCTGACTCTTTGGTTTCCAATTGCTGCATCAAATGATTGTCGATAGGATGATCAAATACCACGACATCATAACCCCGCTCCTTGGCCAAGCTTACCTTATGCGTATGTGCATCTACATGATTGGTGTAAAGGATAACCATTTTGTCATCCTTGTTGGTTTGATTAGCTTTGAACTTTTCTTGGTATTCTTCAAGAGTAAAGTACTTGCCGTCAGTGTTTTTCAACAAAAAGAACTTGACGGCCTTCTTGTAAAATTTCTCATCGGTAATCATCCCATATTTGACGAAAAGGGATATATCGTCCCATTTTTCTTCAAAAGATGCTCTTTCGTCAACAAATAAGTCATTGAGCTTTTCAGCTACTTTTTTGGTGATGTATCCGGTAATCTTACGGACATTACTATCACTTTGCAAATAACTTCTGGAGACGTTTAATGGAATGTCCGGAGAGTCAATCACCCCGTGCAACAAGGTCAAAAACTCCGGCACAATGTCTTTTACTTCATCCGTCACATAGACTTGATTGCTGTAAAGCTGGATTTTATTGCGTTCCAACTCAATATTGTTCGTCAATTTAGGGAAGTATAAAACGCCACGTAAATTAAACGGATAGTCAATGTTTAGGTGAATCCAAAACATTGGCGGTTGAGACATGGGATAGAGATAATTGTAGAAAGCGATATAGTCTTCATCTTTGAGATCATTTGGGTTTTTCATCCAAATGGCATCCATTTCGTTGATGATATTATCGACTTCTTTTTTGATTTCTTTTTTATCATCGCCTTCTCCTTCATATTCGGTAATGGTTTTTGTACCAAATTTAATTTTTACCGGAAGGAACTTATCGTACTTATTCAAAAGGCCTTCAATCCGGTCTTTTTGCAAAAACTCCTTGCTATCTTCCGAAATAAATAAGGTGATGTCCGTACCGTGCTCCTTTCTTGTTCCTTTAGTAATGACGGTCTCCGGAGAACCTTCACAAGACCAAAGAACCGGCTCTGCATCCTTTTTGTAGGACTTGGTGTTGACTTCTACCTTATCGGCGACCATAAAAGAAGAGTAAAATCCAAGTCCGAAGTTACCAATAATATTACTTCCTTCGTATTTGGTCATAAACTCTTTGGCGCCGGAGACGGCGATTTGGTTTAAGTACTTGCGGACTTCGTCTTCCGTCATCCCAATCCCATTATCAGAGATGGTTAAGGTTTTTTTGTCGGTATCCAGTTTGATTTCGACCAGCGGATTTTCTAATTTACCATCAAATTCTCCTTTTCTCGAAAGAGTTTGTAGCTTATGAATAGCATCGACGGCATTCGACACCAATTCTCTCAAAAAGATTTCTTGGTCAGAATACAAAAATCGTTTGATAATGTCGAAAATATTTTCCGACTGCACTTCTATGTTTCCTTTTTTCTTGCTCATTTTAATTTTTTTTTAATTTTGCAAAAAATGCGGCTCAAAGCCTATGCCATTGGTCTTTTTTGTGCCAAAATGGCTGTTTTCTTTCCAAGGTGGCAGAAATAAAGACCAAAAAAATGTCACATTTTCTTGTTTTTTTTTCAATATGGTATCAAAATTGCTTATAGGTTAATGTCTGAATCCGAAAGGATGATGATAGGTGGTAGGTGCGGCTCCATTGGGGGGTAGAGTCGATGTCCTGCCACTTTTTTTATGTCTTTCTCCGGAAATTTTCCTTTCTTTTATTGTTACTGCTTGGGTATCCCTGTTTTAATCAAAAAATAGTTACCTTTTCTCTGTATTTCTTTTTGCGTGACCAATGGGTGAGTAACAATATACCTATGCAGGGCATCATTTTTGCTAATGTCAAGAAAGGCAATCACGTAAATTAACCGAACCACCTTTCTTATGAGAATTTTTTATACCCTCTCCGTTAGCTTGCTGTTGTTATTCGGCAGCAACCTTCTATTTGGTGCCGGTATAAGCGGACAAGTTTGGCAAGATGACAATGGCGACAATCAATTTACTTTTGGAGAGCCTAGACTGTCAAATATTCGTGTTTATCAAATCAATATAAACGGAGATACGCTCCTGTCCACCTTGACAGGTATGGACGGTAAATATTCTTTTACCAATATCCTACCCGGCGATTACAAAGTGGCCTTTGAGCTGGATTCTCTTCCTTCGGATTATTCGGTCGTGCTTCAAAATTTTGGAAGCGATGATAGTATTGATAGCGATGTGGACTCCTTGGGCGTAAGTGATACAATATCCCTTATAGCCGGCAGTACCATTAATTTTTTGGATATGGGGGTGGCTCCGGCACCGATAACAGTTTTAAATACTGATACTATTTATTTGGATATGGATAAGAATGGCTCCCTGTTGATTTGTTTAGATACCACTGAATTAATTGGGAATGTACAAAGTGCCCAAGTCTTATCTCCACCAACTAACGGAGTGTTGACCAACTTTTCAGGCAACTGTTTTACCTATATTCCAAATACAAATTATGTAGGTATTGACCAATTCTTGGTCATTGTCTGCGATGATTTGTCCAATTGTGATACGACGTTAGTGAATATGAATGTCATTGGATTATTTGCGATTTTACCGGTAGCGGTCAATGATATTGATACTGTGGTTCAGGGCAAGCCGACCCAATTGCAGGTACTCTCCAATGACACCTTATTTGCTCCATTGACCAGTCTCCGCATCATAGACTACCCAAGCTTAGGCTCCGCAGAAGCAGATTCTTTTGGTTTTATTCAATACATTCCGGAACCTGATATTTGTGATGAAATGGTTTCTCTAACTTATGAGATATGTACCCAATTTGGATGTGACACAGGAGTTGTTACGGTATTTATAGAATGTGACCGCATCCAAGTCGTTGATGCATTTTCTCCAAACGGAGATGGCATTAATGAAAATTTCGTGATCAAAGGGATTGCCAATTATCCAGACAATCGATTAATAATCTTTAACCGGTGGGGGAATAAGGTTTTCGAGCAGGAGAAGTATGATAATTCTTGGAGCGGTGATTGGAATGACTCAGCCCTATCTAACGGCACTTATTTTTATATATTCGACAAAGGAGATGGCAGCAGATTGACCGGTTACTTTTTGATCTTTAAGTAGTTTCGGCCCTTAGATATTTATAAATTCAAGTTTTAGGGACACGCCCAAAATAAATGTCCGGTTTATACGGCTTCTGTTGCGATTGTGGGGCATTTCATCACTCCTGTAGCCGGGCTACCAACACTCTTCCCGCCTTGTCTAATCTCAAAAAAATCTCGCCTAATTATGGACATTTATTCTGATTGCGTCCCTTAGCAAACCCACCTGTATGGGGCAGGCAAACCAAAACTTGAGTTATATCATTTGTCCGCCTACTTATTCGACGATAATGACTTCGATGCGTCTATTTTGTTTTCGCCCATCTTCTGTATCATTACCGGCAATGGGTTGAGTTTGACCAAGACCTTCGGCAGACATTCGACTACTATCAATACCAAGATCCATTAACTTTGCCATGACCATTTCTGCACGTTTGGTAGAAAGGGCTAGATTGGCATCCGCATTGCCGGTGTTATCGGTATGGCCGACAATTTTGATTTTGATATCAGGATATGCCTTTAGCACTTCAGCCAGATTTTTTACCTCACCAAAAGTTTCGGGAGTAATTGCAGCGGATCCCGTAGCAAAAGTTAGGTTATTGAACTGAAAGCTTTTGCCGGCGGCAGGCTCTCCGGAAGAAAGGAATCCACTCATTTTTTCTCCAATAGAGCCGGCGGCAAACTTAATATTAGCCAAGGCTTCTTTGGCTGCATCGGTGACACTACCGGCCACATCTTTGGTCTTATCGGTAACGGTTTTTGCGACGTCTTTAGTTTTATCGGCCATTTTGTCGGTCGCATCCGTCACGGTATTCGTTACATCATCGACTACATCAACGCCGGTGCCACCACGACTTTTCATATAGTACAATCCTGCCAATACCACTAATGCCCCAAGTATTAAAGGCCACCAAGCGGCTTTCTTTTTGGTGGGGGTTGGGGTGGTCGCTTTTTTAACTTCTGATACGGCTTCTTCTTTTCCAAAACCTCCAAAACCTAACAAGTCAGAAATACCGGACAGTCCACTTGGAATAGCATCGGCAACATTCTTTTTTTGTCCCCCCAAAAAGCTCATCAAACCGGATGGCCCCATTGCTTTTTTCATTACTTGCCGCTTGACAAATCCAATGATAAAAGGAGCTGCCAATTTTAGCAAGGAAGATGTTGAGTTGGATTTCATTCCTGAAAAATTAGACAATAAGTTGGCCAAAGGCCCTAATTTGTCTCCGAGTAAGGAGTTTAACAAACCACCCCCTTGATCCATCAAACCGGTCGTCTTATTTTTATCCGAAAATAATCCACCAATATTGTCCAAAATGCTATCGTCTGCGTCATTATTCAGTAGATTCAGTAGGGAGCCGGCCCCATCTAAGGAACTGCCCTTGTTGATTAGTGTCCCGATAAGACTAGGTAAGATACCCGACATAGCAGATGATACATGTGACTCGGATTCACCAAGTAATCCGGTGGCTTGTTTGACTAAAGACCCACTAAGCTGGTCCGTCATCAATTTGATTAAATTAATACTCATGATTTTAAGTTTTGATTACAAAAGTTTTAATACACTCTAAAAGTCGTAAACATCGGACGATGATTGTGACTCCTTTTTTTAGTGCGTTGAGCAAACATACAAAAAGTTATTATATTTTTTGTCGTGTGACAAGGTAAATTTAAAAATAGGTAGATACAAGGCGTGCCTTGTGTATCTACCTATATGAGAAAATTGGCAAAACAAATAAAAGAATTTCCCTAGTATTTTAGTTTTAGTGGATATACTAGATGACCAATCTCCTCCTAATTTTCCGACAATGTCGTTAAAAGCTGCGAGTCTAGCGATTCATCCCCCACTCTTCACTATTGCAAGCAAAATAAGATTGTATCAATAAATTTGACAAAGAACCCCAAAAAATGAGTTATCCGGCTCTATTCGACTTTTAGTTTGCTAATTAAGGTGCTGTCAACCGTCTGAATCCTAAGCGAATATAACCCCTTTGGCAAATCAGAAATATCCATCCGATTAAAATCATTTACAAAGGCCTTCACTCTTTTTCCCGTAAGGGAATAAATCTCAACCGATTTGGCTTGGAGATTACTTGGAAGAGCAAATACATCTGTCGCCGGATTGGGTGTGAGTTGTACCATGTTTTCCGAATGGGTCGTTTGGTTGCCCAAAAGAATAGTCGATTCTTTGATAGTGACCGTCAAAGTGTCTTTGGTCTCATCAATAATGAGTTGTAATTGTTCGTCCCCTTCTACTTGATTATCACCCAATGCCTGGATTTTGAAGCTGGCGGTGGTGTCTCCCTGATGAAAAGTAAAATATTCGGGGGCCATATAATCTACGCCCATGGTCGCATCACCGGCATAGGAAAAATGATAGGTAATATCTTCTTGGGCGGGATAAGGAAGCGTTGCGGATATTTGTAAAAGCGTGGAATCTTCGTAGATTTCCTTTTGGTAATGACCTTCCGTAAAATCAAAATCAAAGGCCAATGGCTTGCTTTCAAATGAATTGGCTTTGATGAAAACCGCCGAGTCCCACATGCCATCCATTACATCCGCAATGGCCAACTTGATGTGGTAAGTGCTAAATGGTCTGACCGGTGCTTCTGCCGTTAAAGGTACTGTATAGCCATCATACTGAATAAATTCGGCAGATGGATTATTTGAACTGGTGTCGTTGGCTATGTAATATTCACTATTGGCCGATTGGTTGACGTTATTGATACTTACGTAGTCATTTGAGCCGGGAATCAGGGCCATATTTTGTTCGCCAATAATACCGGGACCACTAATAAAAAATCCAAAGACATCATTAAATTGACTGCCGACATATTCCGGGTATTCTTCCGAAGCAAAAACATAGCTGAAGTTAATCATGTTGGTGGTGGGAATGAAATCAAATTCAATGTAAGTCACATCGTATTGGTTGCCATCGGTTAACGTTGCAAGTTCATTATCCTGCATAGTGGAACTATTGTTGACACCCGCTCCGGCTTTATTGTTCGGACCTAAAGCTGTGGATACGTCTCCTGTAGAGAGAATAATTCCTTTATCTAAACCAATACCCGCATTGCTAAAATTATTAAAATTGCCAATGGAGCGCCCATAATAATAATGGCCATCTACATTAAAAACACCTTGCTTGGATGATGACAAGAAGTCCTGGACAAAGGTGGTCAGATTGTTGGTGTCAATTTTAATTATTTCGTGGTTGAAAGTAGTGTCTTGTGCGCGAAGTGTCAGCGTTAGAGTAGAAAATAAACTGACCAAGAATAAAAATTTCTTCATTGTATCTTTTTTTTTATAAAAAATGATGTTTTTCACCTTGTAAAGATGATTTTATTGAAAAGATGTAACTTGGAAGAAATTTATTAGACGGGTATGAG